>NZ_JBEZFX010000001.1:0-456712 GCF_040649675.1 Micromonospora parva
CGACCGGCGGCGTTGCGGTTTCGTCCGGATACGACACCGGTATCCGGACGAAACCGCGCCTTGCCGGATCGCCGCCCGGACTCCGCCTCGGCTCGACCGCCCTTATGAAACAGGCCCTAGTCGGCGTTGCTCTCCGAGGGGGCGTCGTCCGGTGCCCGGGCGTCGTCATCGGTGAGCGCGTCGTCGGACGAGGTGGTGAGGTCGGCGAGCCGGCGCTCGGCCTCCCGGATCTCCTCGTCGAGCCTGCTGTTCTCCTCGTCGGGGCCCTGCGACATGGGCGACCTCCATCGGGCGCGACCAGCAGCCCTGCGAGTACCCGAACTGACGGCGGGGACACGAGGGCCCGCCCGCTCTTGAGGCGGCGTGGCCGGTGGGTGACCGCTGCGCGCTGTCGGCACCGACGTACCGAGCGCCGGGCCGGTCGGCGGGCGCGCCGGGCTGGAACCCGGGAGCGTTGCCGACCCGGCCCGGTGCCGGATCAGCGCTGCTTCAGCTCGCGCCAGGATGGGTGGGTGCCGCGCCAGGCGTCGGCGAGGATGGCCGCCGAGGCCCGGCTGGGGCACTGCTGCACCCGCTCACGACCCGACGCCCCACCGATCTGGGCGCGGACCTCCCAACCCTGCCCGTCAGTACGGATGTACACGTCCCGGCGCCCGCGCGGGGTCGTGTCTCCGTTCCACCAGTGCTCCTCCACCTTCATTCGCCGACCGTATAGCAATTCCCGCGCCGAGGGTACGGCGCAGGTATGACCGGACCGGGGCAAGGGCGACAATCCGGGCGCATTTCCGCCCAACCGTTGACGGTTCGAAACCATAACGGGCGGTTCTCCCTCTCCTGAGTTGCGCATCAGGAGAACCCCACCCTGCCCCACCCCCGCAACTCCCACCGCCCACCGCTGTTGATCAAGAACTTTGCGTCACCAATCGCGCCGTCGACGACGCAAACTTCTTGATCAACAAGGGAGGGCAGGGGCAGCGGGTCAGGGGTGGGTTGTCAGGAGGTAGTCGTCGGCTTCGGGGCTCCAGCGGAGGTCCAGTACGCCGGCGGTGGCGGCGGCCTTGCAGAACTGCAGGAAGCTGCGGTAGCCGAGCTTCTTCTCGCTGAAGTCTGGGCGGGCCCGGCGTACCTGGTTCTTCAGCCCGGACAGCGCCACCGGGTTGCCGCCGCTGCCCAGGTCCGCCACGACGCCCCG
The DNA here is from genome assembly GCF_040649675.1 of Micromonospora parva. Taxonomy (NCBI): domain Bacteria; kingdom Bacillati; phylum Actinomycetota; class Actinomycetes; order Micromonosporales; family Micromonosporaceae; genus Micromonospora; species Micromonospora parva. Next base: position 1,193 of record NZ_JBEZFX010000001.1, read on the forward strand.
GAGTAGGCCGAACGCCACCTCGCGGTCGCCGTGCTCGGGCAGCGACACCTCGGGGTCACCCTTGGCCGGCCCCTCGGCCAGCTCGATCACGTTGCGTTCGGCGAGGTGGCGCAGCAGCTCACCGAAGGTGCGGAAGCCGTAGTCGGACTCACTGAAGGTCGGGTCCTTGCGCAGCAGGGTGCGCTTGAGCCGGGACGCGGTGACCTCACCGTTGGCGCTGCCCTGCAGGCCGGCGACCGACTGGGCGACCTGTACGGCGAGCGCGTCCGCGTCCCGGTCGGGCTCCGCCTCCTGCGGTCGACGGTCCACCTCCTGCTCCGGCTCGGGCGGGCGCTGTTCCGCGCCGGCCTGCCGGGCGGCGGAACGCGCGCGCCCACCACGAGCCGGCGGGATGTCCACGCCCTCCAGCCGGTCGTAGTAGAGGAACTCGTCGCACGCCGGGGGCAGCAGCCCCGAGGTGGACCCCTCGACCCCGACGCCGATGACCCGCTTGTTCAGCTCCCGCAGCTTGTGCACCAGCGGGGTGAAGTCGCTGTCACCGCTACAGATCACGAAGGTGGAGATGTACTCGCGTTCGAACGCCAACTCGATCGCGTCGACGGCCATCTTGATGTCCGCGGCGTTCTTGCGGGAGGCGCCCATCCGTTGCGGGATCTCGATCAGCTCGACGTGGGAGCGGGTGAGCATCCGGCGGTCCTCGTCGAAGTAGGACCAGTCGGCGTACGCCCGGCGGACCACCACCCGGCCCCGTTCGGCCAACGCGTCGGCGATGGGCCGGAAGTCGAAGGCTACGCCGCCGCGATGGTCACGCGCGCCCAGCGCGAGGTTCTCGTAGTCGAGAAAGAGGGCGATCCGGTCTTCTTGATCCACGCGGATCAGCCTACGCCGGGCGCGAGCTGGTCGGGGCGGGCGACGCGCGACACCTCAACTCGACAACCGTCCATTTCTTGCGGCCTTATAGTCGTTTATTTTCGTTGTTCGATAGGTGTCTTGCAGTGCCATGTTCGGTGCTGCATCATGACGATCAATGTCGGGCGTCGGGGGCGCCGGGCGGACCTCCACCACCACCCACTCAGGAGGGTCACCGATGTTTCGCAGCCTCACGCCGACGCGGGGACGGCCCGGCGGCACCGCCGTCGCGCTCGCGGCCGGTCTCGCCGTGCTGGTCGCCGGGCCCACCTCGGCCGCCGCCAGTCCACCGGGGTCCGCCGGCGCGCGGCCGGTGGTCACCCGCGCCGCCCTCGACCCGGCGCTGGTCGCCGGGCGCGGCGCGGACGTCGGCTTCCTGGAGCAGGAAGCGGAGAACGCGCGCACCAACGGCGAGATCATCGGGCCGGACCGGTCCGCCTACACCCTGCCCGCGGAGGCCTCCGGCCGCCGGGCGGTCCGGCTCACCCCCGGGGAGTACGTGGAGTTCGTCCTGCCCAGCGCGGCGAACGGGATCACCGTGCGGTACAGCATCCCGGACGCGCCGCAGGGAGGTGGGATCACCGCGCCGCTGAAGGTCGCGGTGAACGGCAAGCATCTGCGCACCATGACGCTCACCTCGCAGTACTCGTGGCTCTACAACCAGTACCCCTTCACCAACGACCCGCAGGCCGGGCTGCTGCACCCGGACTGGTGGATCACCGAGTGCCAGTGCGTGCCGTCGGCCACCACGCCGTACCCGAGCATCAGCACACCGTTCCGGCCCACCCACTTCTACGACGAGCAGCGGCTCCTGCTCGGGCGTACGTACCGGGCCGGCGACACTGTCCGGCTCACCGCGCCGCCCGGCAGCGCCGCCGCCTGGACGGTCATCGACCTGCTCGACTCCGAACTGGTCGCCCCGCCGCGTGTCCGGCTGCTCGCGGCGAACGTGCTCGCCTTCGGCGCCGACCCGACCGGCCGGCGGGACTCCGCCGACGCGCTGGACCGGGCCATCGCCTTCGCCCGGCGCGCCCACCTCACCGTGTACCTCCCGCCGGGCACCTACCAGGTCAACCGGCACGTCATCGTCGACGACGTGACCATCGAGGGCGCCGGCAACTGGCACACCATCATCAAGGGCCGCGAGGTCGCCCTGCCGGCCCCCGCGCCGGACGGCTCGGTGCACACCGGAGTCGGGTTCTACGGTCGGGACGCCGCCGACGGCGGCAGCCGCAACGTGCACCTCTCCGGCTTCGCCATCGAGGGCGACGTGCGGGAGCGCATCGACACCGACCAGGTCAACGCGATCGGCGGGGCGATGAGCGACTCCACCATCGACGGGCTCTACCTGCACCACACCAAGGCAGGCCTGTGGTTCGACGGCCCGATGCGCAACGTCCGGGTCACCAACAACATCATCGTCGACCAGATCGCCGACGCCCTCAACTTCCACACCGGGGTGACCGACTCCCTGGTCGCGCACAACTTCGTCCGCAACACCGGCGACGACGGCCTGGCGATGTGGTCGGAGAAGACGGCCAACGCGCGGAACACGTTCGACCACAACACCGTGCAGTCACCGACCCTGGCCAACGGCATCGCCATCTACGGCGGCACCGACACCACCGTCTCGCACAACCTCGTCGCCGACCCGGTACGTGAGGGCAGCGGCCTGCACGCCGGGTCCCGCTTCGGCGCGGAGCCGTTCACCGGGCACCTGCGGTTCACCAACAACACCACCGCCCGCGCCGGCACGTACGAGCTGAACTGGAACATCGGCCTGGGGGCGATCTGGCTCTTCGCCCTGGATCGCAGCATCGAGGCGGGCATCGAGGTGACCGGCGACGCGTACCTGGACAACACGTACAACGCGATCATGCTGGTCAGCGACTGGCCGGTGAAGGACCTCTACTCGATCTCCGACGTGCGGTTCCGGGACGTCCGGGTCGACGGCACCGGCACCTCGGTGGTCAGCGCCCGCACGGCCGGGTCCGCCTCGTTCGCCAACGTGGACGCCCGCAACGTCGGCGCGGTCGGCGTCAACAACTGCGGATCGTTCCACTTCACCGCGGCCGGCTCGGAGTTCACAGTGACCGACCTCGGCGGTAACGACGGCGGGTGGCTCGCACCGTGGCTGCTGCCCAACACCATCACCTGCGACGACCGGCCGCCCGTGTCACCGCCCCCGCCTCCTGCGCGGTGGTGAACGCGGTGGGCGGTCCGGCATCCGGGCCGCCCACCGCACACTCGGGACAGGCGGGTCAGCGCACCCGGGCGTACGCCAGTGGCACGCTCGTCGGCTGACCATCCCACCTGCCGCTCAGGGTGGCCCCGGTGGCCCCGTCGGCCCCGGCCCCGGGCCGCCGGACGACCACCAGTTCGACGGTGTCGGTGCTGATGAGCGTGCTGTCCCCGTCGACGACCCGGCGCAGGGCGCCGACCGGGGGCGGGTTGTCGCTGCCGGTCTCGCTGACCTCGATCGTCATCGTCGGCTCGCGTACCTCGCGCCGGCCGTCGACCTCGAAGTACTGCTCCGCCTGGCCGCCACCGGTGAGGATCGCGTGGGCGAGCGCGGCGGCGTACACCGGGTCGGCGCAGCCGTCGTACACCCAGCGTCGGCCGAGCGCCGAGTGCTCGGTGGTGCCGACCAGCCACTGCTCGGCACCGTCGAGAGGGGTGGCGCGGTAGGTGAGGGGGACCTGGTGGACCGGCCCGTCGGCGGCGGCGACCAGCATCGTCTCGATGCCGACCTCGCCGGCCGGGTCGTCGAAGCGGTAGGCGCCCCGGCTCACCACCTCGACGCCGGTCGGTCCGGCGAACCATTGTCGGTCGGGCAGCCAGGCCGTCAGCAGGTTCAGCTTCGTGGGGTGCAGGGTCGCCCTGTGCAGCAGTGCCATGACGGCAGCCTAGTCAGAGGCCGGCGCACTGTTGCCCGCCGATCGTGCAGCTCTCCGGCTCCCGGGCCTTCGGCCGGCTGTCGCGGACGTCGAAGCTGATCGTCTGGGATCCCCCGGCCGGCACGGCGGTTCCGGTGAAGGTGATCACCCGTTTGTCCTGTCGCCAGTTCGCGCCGTCCACGTCGTCGACTGTGGTGCCCTCGGCGAGGGTGACCACCACCGCCCAGTCCGCCACCGCGGCGGTGCCGGGATTGCCGACCACGATCTCGCCGGTGTAGCCGAACAGCCGGCTGGAGTCGGTCTGGTAGCGGGCCGTCATGGGCGTCGGTGGCGGGGGTGGCGCAGCCGACTCGGTGGTGCGCGAGGGCTTCGCCGACGGGGTCCGGCTCGGCCGGGTGGTCGGTGACGCGGTGACCCGCGTGGGGCGCGCCGAGGGGGTCGCCGTGGGCGCGACGGTGCTCCGGGCGGGGGTCACCGTCGGCGACGCGCTGGGGGCCGGTGCGGGCGCGGCGACCGGCTCCGGGTCGGGCGGCAACGTCACCCAGGCCGCCGTCCCGGCCAGCAGCACCGCCCCGGCCACAACGGCGACCAGCGTGCGACGCCGGCGGGGGTTGCGGCCGGCCCCGCCGCGTACGCCGAGCACCGGCAGTTCCGCTGTCATCCCACCGTCGGCGCGGCGCAGGTCGACCTGCTGGAAGGCGAGCCAGTCGAGAATGGCCGGCAGCCGCACGGTGAGCGCCTGCCGCAGCTGTTGCTCACGGGGCTCGTGCTGCTCGCCGGACCACGCGCCGTGCGTGCTGACCTCCCGGAGCTCCAACCGGCAGCCCTGCTTGGTGGCGGTGACCGTGCAGGTCAGCTCGCTGAGCCGGCCAGCCTCGTCGCAGGACAGCACGAGGAGGTCCGGCTCCTGTCGCTCGGTCACCTCGACCTCGACGTTGGCGTCGAAGCCGGGCAGGCCGGCGGTGTGCAGCAGCAGCCGGTCCGGCACGCCCTCGACCGTCTCGGCCTCGGCGAACCACCGGCCGAGCAACTGCCGGTCGGTCAGGGCGAGCCAGACCCGCTCAGCCGGGTGGGACAGGTCGACCTGCGCACCGATCTCGATCACGGCGAGACTCTAACCGGTTGCCCGCCGGGCCTGTCCCGCCCGCCCGAGCCGGTTGCCGGCGCCCTGATCAGCCCCAGCGAGCGGACCGTGCGACCACTGTGGCCAGCGCGGCCCGGGCGTCGGCACTCACCTCGGCGACCACCTGCGCCGCCGGCAGCTCCCGGGCCAGCGGGTGGGCCTGCCCGGCCCACAGGTTGGCCACCGACGCGTCCCCGTCGCGCCGGGCGGCGGCCAGCAGTGGGCGCGTCAGGTGGAGCACCTGGGGGTAACCGCGCGGTGCCACCGCGTCGTGTTGGCGCAGGAAGTCGTTGGCCACCCCACGGGCCCGCTTACCGGTGTACGACCGGGTCAACGCGGTCGGCGTGGCACCGGCCACCGCCGCCCGGTGCATCGGCGAGCTGCCCGCCTCCGGGCAGCGCAGGAAGGCCGTGCCGAGTTGCGCGGCGGCGGCGCCGGCGGCCAGCACGGCGGCCACCGCGGGACCGTCGACGAGGCCGCCCGCGGCCACCAGCGGCCGGTCACAGCGGGCGGCGGTCAGCCGGAGCAGCGGCAGCACCCCGTAGTCGTCGTCGTCCGGCAGGCCGCCACGATGCCCACCGGCCTCGGTGCCCTGCACCACCACGGCGTCCACACCGAGGTCGGCGGCGGCGGTCGCGGCGTCCGGGCGGGTGACGGTGGCCCACACCTCGGTGCCCCGCTCGCGCAGGGCGGTCACCGCCGCCCGGTCGGGCAGACCGAACACGAAGGACACGACCGGGACCGGGTCCGCGAGCAGCGCGGCCAGCTTCTCCGGGTACGCGTCGTCGCCTCCCACCGGCTCGCCCAGGCTCACCCCGCGCTGCCCGGCCTGCGGGGCGAGCCGTTCGGCGTACGCCTGGATGGCCGCCTCGTCGACGCCGCCGGGGTCGGGCAGGAAGACGTTGACACCGAACGGCCGGTCGGTGCGGGCGCGGACCTCGGCGACGTCGGCGACCAACCGTTCGGTGTCGATCATTCCGGCGGCGAGGAAGCCCAGTCCGCCCGCCGCGGACACGGCGGCCACGAGCGCGGGGGTGGACGGGCCGCCGGCCATCGGGGCGGCGATGATCGGGTGGCGCAACGTGGACAGGACGGACATCCTCCCATCCTGCCGCAGGCCCGGGCCGCTCACTGGCGCGCGGTGTGCCTCCAGCGCAGCACGCCGGCCAGCCCGAGCAGGAGCACCAGCGTCCCCGCTCCGGCCACCAGCGGCCACGTCCGCCCACCCGCGCCGCCGATCTCCCCGGCGGCCGGACGGACCGCCGTGGGCGACACCGGGTCGACGGACTCCGTGGCGGGAGTGGCGGTGGCCGTGGTGGCGGTGGCCGGGTAGCGCAGGATCGTCGGGCGGCTGGTGGGTTGGCCGGCAGCCTCGGAGACGGTGAGCAACGACCGGCCGTCGCGACTGTAGGTGATCGATTCGCCCTGGGGCTCGTCCGGCAGCGGGGTGATCCGCGCGGTGCCGGTGGTCAACGCGCGGACCACGTCGCCGTCGGGCACGTCGTACTCGAAGGCGTCGGCGTAGCTGCGCAGCGCCACCCGCCGTCCGTCCGGGGCGGCCGCCGCGCCGGTGATCACCCCGCGCCCCAGGAAGGAGAACGGGTTGCTGGTCGTGGTTGTCGGCAGTGTCACCTGGCCCAACGCGGTCAACGGCGTCGTCGCGTCCGCCCGCAGCGCGGTGGTCGGCGCGTACAGGAAGACGGTGCCACTGCCGCCCTTGGTGATGATCAGCGGCCGACCGGACGCGTCGAGCAGCAGCGCCTCGGCGTCGTGCGGACGGTCCGGGTAGGTCATCCGGTGCAGCACCGGTTGCTCCGCCCCCGGCGCGAGTCGCCACACCCCGACCGTCGGCCGGGACCGGTCGTTGTCGCCGATGTCGGCGACCCAGACGGTGCCGTCCCGGCCGATGGCCAGGTCCTCCGTGTCCCGGGGCCGGGACGGGAAGGAGACAGTTCGCCGCACCGCGCACCGCTGGTCGAGGAAGAAGATCCGGCGGCGCGCCTCGTCGTCGGCCCCGTCGTTGATCACCACGTACCCGTCGTCGGTGGCGACCATCCCGGAGATCTCGCGGAGCCGGTTGTCCCGCACCTCGCAGACCGGCGTGCCCGCCGCCGCGCCCGCCGAGGCGGTGCCTGGCACCAGTGCCACCGCCGGCGGCAGCACGCCAGCGAGCAACACGGTCAGCACCGCCAGCGCGCGAGCACGCCGCCCCCAGGTCAACCGTCCGCGTACCCGCATCGCCCACCCTCCTCGTCGCGGCCGTGAGCGGCCACCCGCCCATCCTGGCCGATCCCGGCCAGCGGCGGCGGTCATCCGGGGGACGCACCCGGACCCCTGGTCGATGTACTGTCGCTGCGCCCGATTCTGCAGCCGGAGGATGTCCATGACCGTGCGCGACACCAGGCCGGCCGACCGGTTCGGGCGACGGCTGCTGCGCCGCCTCGGCCGCCCGGCCGGTGGCGCCGCCGTCGCGTGGGTGCCGCTCGCCGCGGTCATCTGTGGCCTCTTCACCGGCGCGCTGGCGAGCCGGGCCGCCTGGGAGACGTCTCGGCCGCAACCCGACCGGGCCGAGGCCGCCGCCATCCTCACCGAGGTCTTTCCCGGGCACGACCTCGGTGAGATCGACACCCCGCCGGCCCTCTTCGTCGTCTACGGGCACGCGCTGCGTCTGAAGACCGTCAAGACACTGCTGTTCGGTGACGGTGGCGAATATCAGGAGAGCGCCACCGGCGCGGCTGCCTTCGGCGCGCCACCGGTGCCCGCCGCGCAGATCGTCGCGGTGGCCAGGGAGCGCCTGACCGGTGCCGGCTGGCGGGTGTACGACCCTCAGGTGTCCGACCGGGTCGGCTGCGCGGACAAGTTCTGCGCCACCCCGGAGGCGATCAGCGACACCGCGCTGACCGCCCGACGTGGCGACACCATCCTGAATGCCTCGATCTCCTCCCAGACAGCCGTGGACGCCACGTACCTCTCGGTCGAGCTGCACCGGGCGCCGCCGCCCCTGGTGGTCCCCGCCGGAGTGCTCGCCACGGTGCTCGGCGCGGTGGCCGGCTGGATGGTCTTCGGCTGGGTCAGCCGTCGCACCGAGGGGCGTCGACGCCGGGGCGCGGTGAACGGCCTGGTCGGGGTGGCCACGGTGCTGTGGTGGCTGCCGGTGCCGCTGAGCGTCCCCGTCCTGTTGGGGCACCATCGGGACGAGCCACACCCGGCCTGGCATCCGTACTGGGAGTGGTTGGGCCAGCCGACCGCCTCGCTGCTCTTCCTGGTCGGCGCCGGGTGCGCGCTGCTGGCGCTGGGGCTGGCCGCCGGACCCCGTCGGGGCACCACACCCGAGGCGGCGACCGGCTGACCGCCGTCGCACCGGTCCGGGCACGCCCAGGGCCGGCCCCGCCGGGGTACGACGTGGGCCGGACCCTGGGCGTCGGCTAGCGGACGGACCAGCGCTGGGCGCCGGTGCCGTCACACGTCCAGAGCTGCGTGGTCGTGCCGTTGGCCGTCCCGGCGGAGGTCACGCTGACGCACTTGCCGGCGGAGGTGAGCACGATCGTGCCGTCCGTCCGGAACGTAAAGCGCTGCGCGGCGGTGCCGTTGCAGGTCCAGATCTGCACCCTCGTGCCGTCGGCGCTCGCTGCGCCGTTCACGTCCAGGCACCGATCGCCGTAGACCCGCAGCTCCCCGGCGGCGGTACGGGTCCAACGCTGGTTGGTGCCCCCATGGCAGTCCCAGATGATCGTGGGGGTACCGGTCGTGGTGCTGGCTCCGGAGACGTCCAGGCACCGCCCGGAGACGGGGTTGACCAGGCCGACGGCGGTGCCCACCGGCGGTCCGCCCGCCGGGACCAGGCTGCCGGGCACCGACTGCAGCGCGGCGTACCAGCGGGCCGCCATCTTGTCGTACCCGCCGGCGTTCGGGTGGACGCCGTCGGCGAGGTCGGTGGTGGTGAGCGCGGCGTGCATGTCGACCAGGTGCACCCGGCTGCCCTTCTGCGCCACGATGCCGGGGATCGCCGCGTTGTACGCCTAGACCCGCGCCTCCCGGTTCGGGTCGGATTCGGGGGTGATGGTGGCGACGAAGACGTCCGCCAGCGGAGCCGTCAACCTGATCTTGTCGATGAGACCGGAGAGGCGTGCCGGAGCGTTGGCGAGGTCGTAGTTCTGGTTCACGTCGTTGGTGCCGATGTGCAGCAGCACCGTACGCGGGTCGGTGGCCCGCAACCAGGTGACGATGTTGGCGTCGAGCTGGTCGATGCGCCAGCCGGAGTGGCCCTCGTGGTCGTGGTCACCGAGACTGGCCGGCCCGTTGAACCCCGAGCCGACGAAGTCGACGGTGTAGCCGCCACCGACCAGCCGCTGCCACAGGTTGATCCGGTAGCCGCCCGGAACGTTGTAGCCATCGGTGATCGAGTCACCGAGTGGCATCACGCGTACGCCGCCGTTCGACTCGGCCTGGGCGGGTGCGACCTGGGTCAGCGCCAGCACGGCGCCGAGGACGAGCCCGAAGGCCCCCGCGGCGGCCCGTCGTGCGTTCCATCGCATTGTTGATCCCTCTCCTCGAAGGTCGTCCGGGCCGTCAGCGGTGCCTGTCCCGCCGAAACGACGACCACTCCAGACGCATTCATTGATGATGGACAATCAATTCGTCCGGCTGGACCGACTGCGGCGCGGACGCGAGCCAAACGCCGAGCTGGCTGCGCCGAGCGGTCCCGGGCCCGTCGCCGTGGAGGCAGCACCTCCCGGAAACCGCCAGATCTCGGCTGGCGTGGCAGTCTGAGTGCGGCTGTGGTGGGTAGGCAGCGGCCCGGCGGCATATCCATACCCGCCGGGTGGGAGGCTCCGATGAGCACGTACCGGGATGAACAGGGCGGCACGATCCCTCCTCCGGAGGCGGACGCCCTTGAGCAACGACAGGACGCGTTCGACGTCGGCCCGCCGGACCGGGTGTCGGGTGACGTGGACCCGGAGGCGGCCGAGGCCGACCTGGCCGAGCAGGGCGCCTTCCCGGCGGGCACGCTCGAGGAGGTGACGTCGCTGCCGGCCGACGCCAACCCGGCGGACGCCCTCGAACAGCGTCAGGAGATCCCGGCCCGCGACGAGGGACGTCGCACCTGAGCCACGCCCGCCCCGCCACCACACGGGCCCAGCCGACCTGGTCTTCAACGGGTGATGCCTGTGGGTCATAAAGATGACCCACAGGCATCATGCTCGTGGGGAGTCGAACCCAGGCGGCCCGCCGGCTCAGCCGACGGCGCTGACCGGCCGGCTCAGCCGACGGCGCTGACCGGCCGGCTCAGCCGACGGCCACCTGCCAGAGGAGGAACGCGTTGAGCGCGACCACCAGCACGGCCACCAGGGACGCGGCGGCGGTGGTGAGCGGGTGGTTGACGAGGTTGCCCATCAGGTCGCGGCGGCGGGTGAAGGCGACCACCGGGATCAGCGCGAACGGGATGCCGAAGCTGAGGATGACCTGGGACAGCACGAGCGCCCGGGTCGGGTCGAGGCCGATGGCGAGCACCCCCAGTGCGGGCAGCAGGGTGACCAGCCGACGCAGCAGCAGCGGGATCCGGCGCCGCAGGAAGCCCTGCATGATCACTTCTCCGGCGTAGGTGCCCACGCTCGTGGAGGCGAGCCCCGAGACCAGCAGGGCGACGGCGAAGCCGAACGCGGCGGCGGTCCCGATGCTCTGGCCGAGCCCGGCGTGCACCCCCTCCAGACTGTCCGCACCGCCCGGGCCACCGCCCCGGAAGCTGGCCGCGGCGATCAGCAGCATGGCGAGGTTGACCGCGCCGGCCACGCTCAGGGCGAGCAGGACGTCGGTGCGCTGACCGCGGAACAGGATCCGACGCTCGGCGTCGTCGGCGGCGGGAATGCGGTCCCGGGTGAGCGCGGAGTGCACGTAGATGACGTGCGGCATCACTGTCGCGCCGAGGATGCCGGCGGCCAGCAGCACGCTGTCCGTGCCCTGCAGGCGCGGCACCAGACCGGCCATCGCCGAGCCGGGATCGGAGCCGGAGGCGAGCAGGTTGGCGGCGAAGGCCAGCACGATCACCCCGAGCAGGACGGCGATGGCGACCTCGAAGGCGCGGTAGCCGCGTGAGCGCAGCGCGAGCACGGCGAACGCGGCGGTGCCGATGATGATCCCGCCGGGCAGCAGGGGAATGCCGAAGAGCAGGTACAGGGCCACCGCCCCACCGATCACCTCGGCCAGGTCGGTGGCCATGGCGACCAGCTCGGCCTGCACCCACATCATCCGGTTCACCGGCCGGGGCAGGCGTTCCCGGCACAGCTCGGGCAGGCTGCGCCCGGTGGCCAGACCCAGCTTCGCGGTGAGGGTCTGCACCAGCATCGCCATCAGGTTGGCCACCACCACGACCCAGACCAGCAGATAGCCGTAGCGGGCACCGGCGGCGGAGTTGGTGGCGAAGTTGCCGGGATCGACGTAGGCGACGGCGGCGACGAACGCCGGGCCGAGCAGGATCAGCCGGCCGCGTACCCGGCCCCGGGCGCGAGCGGCCTGTAGTGGAGTCGTCCTCGACGTCGTCAGTTCGTTGGTGACCATCGAACCCCTCCCCCTCCACGCGGATCGCTGCCGGTCCCTTCCCGTCGGGCTGGCCCGTCGGGGCCAACCGCTGGCCTGCCGGTGCCACCTGGGCCGGCCCGGCACCCGCGAGCCGACAGTGCGCGCGGGGGTGAACGGGCCGGGGCGGGCTTGACAGCTCACCGGGCAACGATGAAGCTGTCTATTAGTCCTACTGTCGTAGGACAACAGGAAGGATCATCGCGAGTGATCGAGTTCGTACTGGACAGCCGGTCGAAGGTGAACACCTACATGCAGCTCGTGCAGCAGGTGAAACAGGCGCTGCGGGTCGGCCTGCTGACGCCGGGAGACCAGTTGCCGAAGGTCCGGGACGTCGCGCAATCCCTGGCGATCAACCCGAACACGGTGCTGAAGGCGTACCGGGAGTTGGAGATCGAGGGTCTGGTCGGCGGCCGGCCCGGGGTGGGCACCTTCGTCCAACGCACCCTGGCCGGGGCGTCCCTGCCCAATCAGGCCGAGTTGCGCGACGACCTGGTCGCCTGGCTGCACCGGGCGCAGGCCGCCGGCCTCACGGCCGAGGACGTCATCGCCCTGGTGGAGACGACGCTGCGCGCCACCCTCGCCGACGACGCCCCGCAGAAGGAGCCCGCGTGAACGCAACGAGAGGACAAGGGATGGACATGGTCTTGGAAGCAGACCGGCTCGGCAAGCGGTACGGCAGCACCTGGGCCTTACGGGACTGCTCACTGCATCTGCCGGCCGGGCGGATCGCCGCGCTGGTCGGGCCCAACGGCGCGGGCAAGAGCACGCTGTTGCACCTGGCCGTCGGGCTGCTCAAGCCCACCGAGGGCACGGTCCGGGTGTTCGGCCGGTCTCCCTACGGCGACACGGACGGGCTGGCCGACATCGGCTTCGTCGCCCAGGACACCCCGCTGTACCGGGACTTCACGGCGTCCGAGTTGGTCATCGCCGGCGGCAAGCTGAACAAACGGTGGGACGCGGGGTTGGCCCGCAAGCGGCTGGCCCAGCTCGGCATACCGCCGGACAAGCCGGTCGGCAAGCTCTCCGGCGGTCAACGGGCCCAGGTCGCGCTCGCCCTGGCACTGGCCAAGCAGCCACGGCTGCTGCTGCTCGACGAACCGGTCGCCAGCCTCGACCCGCTGGCCCGACGGGAGTTCCTCCAGTCGCTGATGGGCAGCGTCGCGGAGTCAGGCACCACCGTCCTGCTCTCCTCACACCTGCTGGCCGACCTGGAACGCGTCTGCGACTACCTGATCGTGCTCAACGCCTCCCAGGTGCAGCTCACCGGCGCGGTCGACGACCTGGTCGCCGAGCACCGGCAGCTGGTCGGCCCCCGTCACGACGGCGGCGTCATCGGGGGCGTCACCGCCGTGATCCGGGCCAGCCACACCGACCGGCAGACCACCCTGCTGGTCCGCACCGACGGGCCGGTCACCGATCCGGCCTGGACGATCCGCGAGGTCAGCCTGGAGGACGTCGTGTTGGCCTACCTGGCCGACGGCACCACGCAGACCAGTCACAGCGAGTGGGGAGTGGCAGCATGATCTGGTTGACCTGGCGGCAACACCGCAAGCAGGCGTTCTTCACAGTGCTGGCGCTCGCGGCGCTGGCCGCCATGCTGGTGCCGATCGGTCTGTCGATGCGGCACACCTTCTCCGATCTTGGGCTGGCGGACTGCGCACGTCAGCTCGCGGACACCAATGTGACGGCGGCGACCAGGGAGGCCTGCGACGCGGGTTTCCGCCGCTTCGGCAACCAGTACAGCAGCCTGAACCTGGTGGCCGTACTGCTGGTCTCCCTGCCGGTGCTGGTCGGTCTGTTCTGGGGTGCACCACTGGTCGCCCGCGAGGTGGAGCACGGCACGCACCGGTTCGTCTGGACCCAGGGCGTCGGCCGGACCCGCTGGGCCCTCGTGAAGTTCGGGCTGGTGGGCGCGGCCGTCCTGGTTCTCGCGGCGGTCTACGGGCTGGGCATGTCGTGGTGGGTCGACCCGCTGACCCAGGCCGCGTACGAGGGCCGGCTCGGCATGATCGTCTTCGACCTGCAGGGCATCGCGCCGATCGGCTACACCCTCTTCGCCGTCGCGCTCGGCATCTTCGCCGGCACGATGTGGAAGCGGATGCTGCCCGCCATGGGCATCACCCTCGCCGGGTTCATCGGCGTACGGGCGGCGGTGGAGATCCTGGCCCGACCGCACTACCAGCCGGCCCGCACCCAGACCTTCCCGATCGAGGGGGAAGGGCCACCGGAGGTCAGCCGGGGGGACTGGATCCTCACCCAGGGTGTGCGCAACCCGGACGGGACGATGATCGCGGAGGACACCCGGATCCAGTGCCCGCCGGGCGGGAAGGCCCCGGACGGCCGGGTCTGCGGGGCCGAGTTGGGCCTCGAACCGGGCGCGTACAACTGGCAGCTGTACCAGCCGGCGGACCGGTTCTGGCTGTTCCAGGGCATCGAGACCGGCATCTTCGTCGCCCTGGCCCTGCTCCTGCTCTATCTCGCCGTCCGCCGGGTCCGCCGGATCGCCTAACCGGTTGACGGGTGCTCGTCGGGGCGGCGGGGGCCTCGGCGATCACCCGTCAGCGGGGAAGGTCCACGGTCAGCGACAGCCAGGACGCGAGGTCGTGCACCTCGTCGTGCACGGCGGTGGTCACGTCGGGGGTGAAGGGCACGTCCTCGTGGATGGCGTGCACGGTGAGGATGCCGCGCCGACGATCGGCCGTGGCGTCCAGCTTTCCGACGAGCCGGTCGCCGTGCAGGATCGGCAACGCGAAGTAGCCCCACCGCCGACCCGCCCTGGGTTTGTACATCTCCAGCACGTAGTCGTACGCGAAGAGGTCCGCGAGGCGGACCCGGTCGTGCACCAGCCTGTCGAACGGCGACAACAACGCCGTACGACCGGTGAAGGGCTGCCCGAGCGCGGCCGGGTCAACCCGCCACTGGCCCGCGACTCCCTCGATCACCGCTGGCTCGCCCGCGTCACCGACCTCGGCCGGCTCGCCGGGCACCACCACCGCCTTCTCCCGGGCGATGCCCAGCGCCCGCAGCCGTCGCTCGTTGCGGAGCCGGCGTGCCTGCTCCAGCTCGACGACGGGCACGCCGGCCGGGTAGACCCGCTCCGCCACGTCCCAGAGCCGCTGTCGGCCCTGGCGGCCGGCGATCGCGACCTCGCCGCGCAGGACCAGGAACTCCAGCATCTGGGTGACGTTGCGGTTGTTGGTCCAGCCTGACGACGGCCACGGCACGACGCTCGTGTCCGGGATGTCGCGGGACAGCAGCGGACCGGAGCGGCCGAGCAGGTCGAGCACGTCGCGCCGGAACGAGTCGTTGGCGCGCAGCCACTCGCGGTGGCGCTCGTGACCGGGCGCCGCCGCCATCGCCGCGAGGAAGAGCCCCAGGTCGTCCATCGGACGCACCATCGCCTGGTGTTCGAACAGCGTCCGGTCCCGTTCGAGGGCGTCGCGCAACTGCGTCGGCTGGTACGACGAACCGAGCCGGCTCCAGCAGACGAGATCGGCGCTGGGCGCGACGGCGGCCGTCGGGTCGAGCTGCACCAGGGTCAACTGACGGACCACTGTGAGAAGGTCGCTCGGGCGCGGGGCGGCCAGCAGTTGGGCCCGGATGGCGATCCGTCGCGCCTGGGCCCGATCGAGTCGGTGCACGTCCACGCCGGCGAGCCTAGCGGCGCTCAGCGGCATCGACCGGGCCCAGCGAGTCGGATTGCTCAGCGGCTCGTGCTCAGTCGGCCAGCCGCCGGTACCGGAGGACCGAGAGTGGCAGGAAGACCGCCACCAGGACGAGCGGCCAGAGCACCGCCAGCCACGGGTAGTGCTGCGCAGCCCAGGAGTCACCGCCCCAACCGGGGTTGCCGAACAGCTCGCGGGTGGCGCCGACGGTCGCCGACAGCGGGTTCCACGCGGCCACCGCACCGAGCCAGGCGGGCATGGTGGACGGTGCCACGAACGCGTTGGAGAGGAAGCCGAGCGGAAACTCCAGGGTCTGCACGGCCACCACGGCCGTCTGTCCACGGGTGACCAGCCCGAGGAAGATGCCGACCCAGATCAGGGCGAAGCGCAGCAGCAGGATCAACCCCACCGCCGCCAGCGTGGCCGCGGCCCCGCCGTGCGCCCGCCACCCGATTGCCAGACCGGTCAGCAGCAGGACTCCGAGGGTGACCAGCGCGAACAGCATGTCGGCCACCGCCCGGGCCGCCAGCGGCGCCAGCGGGGAAACGGGCATCGATCGGAGCCGGTCGGTCACGCCGCGCTCCAGGTCCTCGGCGACGGCCACCGTGGTGAGGCTGATGCCGAAGACCATGGTCATCACGAACATGCCGGGCATCAGGAACTCCCGGTAGCTGCCGCCGCCGGGCACCTGCAACGCGCCACCGAACAGGTAGGCGAACATCAGCACGATCAGGATGTTGAAGCCGAGCGAGGCGATCAGCGGGCCGGGGTCGCGTCGCCACCGGGCCAGGTTGCGCCAGATCAGGGTGCCGCTGTCGGCCAGGAGGGCGGGACGGCCGGGCGTCAGATCCACCGCCGGGGCCGGCATGCTCACCGCGCTCATGCCACCACCTCGGCGGTCGGTGCCCGGTCTCCGGTGAGGTGCAGGAACACGTCGTCCAGGGTCGGTCGGCGCAGCGCGACGTCCGCCACCGGGACGTTCACGGCGTCGAGCGCCCGCAACACGTCGACGAGCGCGCCGGCCCGGTGACCGACCCGGACGCTCACCATCCGCCGGTCCACGTCGACAGTCGGTTCGTCGTCGACCGCCCGGCGGACCTCGGCGACGGCGACGGCGAGGTCGGTCGGCGCCGCGACGACCACCTCGATCCGGTCGCCGCCGAGCCGGGTCTTCAGGTCGTCCGGCGTACCCTCGGCGATCACCCGGCCGGCCTCGACCACCGAGATCCGGTCGGCGAGTTGGTCGGCCTCGTCCAGGTGCTGGGTGGTGAGCAGCACTGTGGTGCCGGTGCGCACCAACTCCCGGACCGACTCCCACACCTCGTTGCGCCCGCGCGGGTCCAGCCCGGTGGTGGGCTCGTCGAGGAAGAGGACCGCGGGGGCCAGGATCATGCCGGCCGCCAGGTCGAGCCGGCGGCGCATCCCTCCCGAGTACGTGCTGACCGGCTGCTCGGCGGCGTCGGCGAGACCGAAGCGTTCCAGCAGCTCGGCCGCCCGCTGCCGGGCCCGCCGGCGACCGAGGTGGAACAGCCGGCCGAAGAGCACCAGGTTCTGCCGACCGCTGAGCGCCTCGTCGAGCGCGGGATGCTGCCCCACCAGACCGATGCGGTAGCGCACCTGGTCGGGCTGGTTCGTCACGTCGAACCCGGCGACCTCGGCACGACCCTCGTCCAGCCGTAGCAGTGTGGACAGGATCCGTACCGAGGTGGTCTTGCCGGCACCGTTCGGGCCGAGCAGGCCGCACACCGTTCCCTGCGGCACCCGCAGGTCGAAGCCGTCCAGCGCGTACCGCTCCCGGTATCGCTTGCGCAGCCCCTGGGCCGCTATCGCGTCGCCTCTTGTCGTCACAGCGCTCCCCTCACCACGTTGTCAACGCCGCTACCGTACAACATACGGTAGGCCGTACGAGAATGCTGAGCGCGTCGAAGCCCACAGCACAGCGAGGGAGGTGAGAAGGGGGAGCCCGCCGGAGCCGGCGGGCACTCCACGGCTAGCCGGGTTCGTTGGTCCCGACCTGGCCCGCGACGCCGACGTTCAGCGGATCGGCCAGGAGCTTGTCGAACGCCAACTCGGCGGCACCGATCAGGACCGCGTCGCGCCCGAGTGCCGCCGCGCGCAACCGCAGGTGCTCACGGGAGGCCGGCAGTGGCATGGTGTCCAGGCGGTCCTGGACCACGTCCGCCCCGGCGGTGAAGATGTCGCGCAGCGCGCCGCCGAACACCACGAGGTCCGGGTTGACCACGTTGACCAGATTCGCCACGCCGAAGCCGAGCCAGTCCGCCACCTGCTCGACCGCCGCGCGGGCGGTCGGGTCGCCGTCCGCCGCCGCGCGCAGCACCTCGGCCACCGCCGCGCGGTCGCTCGGGTCACGGCCCGCGTGGCGCAACAGCGCGGCTTCGGAGATCTCGGTTTCCCAGCAGCCGCGTGAACCGCAGCCGCAGGGCAGGCCGTTGGGATTGACGACCATGTGGCCGACCTTGCCACTGTGACCCCGGTGGCCGACCACCAGTCGGCCACCGATGATGATGCCGGCGCTGATGCCGAGGTCGCCGTGCAGGTATATGACGTCGTCGACACCGACCGCGACGCCGCGCACGTGCTCGGCCAGGCCGGCGATGTCGGCAAGGTCGCCGGCCACGAAACCGGGGCCGGCGCTGAACTCCGCCCCCAGCGCGGCGCCGAGCGTCTCGTCCATGCTGGCGATCCGGATCCTGCCGTCCGGGTCGCGGGTGGTGTCGGTGACCCCGGCGGCGCCGCCGACCAGCAGCGCGTCGCCCACCACGGCGCGTTCCATGTCCCGGACCAGGTCGGCGAGGGGTCCGACGGCGTCGATCGCCGACATGCCGCTGGGTCGCGGGAGCTCCCGCCGATCGAGGATCTGCCCGCCGAGGCCGACCCGGGCGGCACGCAGCCGGTCGGCGTCGATACTCAACGCGTGGGCGTAGACCCGGTCGGAGCGGGGACTGACCACCAGTGAGGGGCGGCCGGCGCGGCGGGTGGTGGCCGGCGCCTCCTCGGTGACCAGGCCGCTGGTGACCAGGTCGGCCGCGAGGGCGCCGATGGTGCTTCGGTTGAGCCCGAGCCGGCTGGTCAGCTCGGCGCGGGACGTCGGTCCGTGCAGGTGGACGTAGCGCAGAACAGCGCCGAGGTTCTGCCGCCGGATCTCCTCCTGGCTGGCGCCGGGGAGCGACGGCAGCGGGGATTCAGCGTTGCGGCCGACGCCGGCTGGCCTGGACCGTACTGGTGCCGCCACGGTCAGACCTCCTTCCGGGTCGATGCCGGTTGGTGCGGGGGTGCACTGACGACGATGGGTCCCGGAAGAGGAGACCCGGGACCCATCGGCGTTGCTACCTACCGTGCGGTGATTACTTGGTGAGCGGCGCGAGCTTCGGGTCGTTGGCGTACGCCTCAGCCGCGTTCGCCTTGGTGACGGCGACCGGCGGGAGCAGGAACGTGTCGACGACCTTGCTGCCGTTGTTGTACGACTCGGTGTCGTTCACCTGCGGCTTGTCACCGGCCTGGAGAGCCTTGACCATGTTGATGGTCTCCTTCACCAGGTTGCGGGTGTCCTTGTTGATCGTCATGTACTGCTCGCCAGCGACGATCGACTTGACCGACTCGACCTCGGAGTCCTGACCGGTGACCACCGGGATCGGCTTGCCGGCACCCTTGACCGAGGTCAGGATGGCGCGGGCCAGGGTGTCGTTCGGGGAGAGGACGCCGTCCAGCTCCTTGTTGCCGTAGGTCGAGGTCAGCAGCTGGTCCATGCGGGCCTGCGCACCCTCGGCCTTCCAGCCCTGGATGGCGGTCTGCTTGACGTCCTTCTGACCCGAGGCGACAACGACGTTGCCCTTGTCGATCTCCGGCTTGAGCACGTCCATCGCGCCGTTGAAGAAGACACCGGCGTTGTTGTCGTCCGGCGAGCCGGAGAACAGCTCGATGTTGTACGGGCCGTTCGGCTTCTTGGCCTTCATGCCGTCCAGCAGGGCCTGGCCCTGGAGCTGGCCGACCTTGAAGTTGTCGAACGCGACGTAGTAGTCGAGGTCCGGCGTGTTGGTGATGAGCCGGTCGTACGCGATCACCTTGACACCGGCGGCGTGCGCCGCGGCGACCTGGGTCGACAGCTGCGCGGCGTCGGTGGCGCCGATGACGATGACCTTGGCGCCCTTGGTGGTCATGGCGGTGATCTGGGCCTGCTGGTCGGCGACAGTGGTCGACGCGCCCGCGTACTGCACGTCAGCCTGGAAACCGGCCTCCTTGAGACCGTTGGTGAACAGGTCGCCGGCGAGGACCCAGTTCTCCGAGGTCTTGGCCGGGAGGGCCACGCCGATCAGGGAGTTGGCCGCGAAGCCCTTGGCGGCCTCGCCGCCGGAGTCGCTGTCGCCGTCACGGCCGGAGCCGCAGCCAGCGAGGGCCAGCATGGCGGCGGCGCTGACCGCGACCACCGACGTGCCGAAGAATTTACGCATGGTGAGGACTTGCCTTTCTTGAGGTGTAACAGGGTGGTGAGGTCGGTGGCCGTCAGCCGGACACCGCTGCCTTGGCGGGCTCGCGCTCCGCGTCCGGCGGTGAGGCGGGTGGGGCGGAGTCGTCGCGGCGGAAGGGCCGCATCAGGCTCCCGATGATGGAGAAGCGCCCCTGGCTCTTGTTGTAGACGTCGATCGCGACGGCCAGCAGCAGGACCAGGCCCTTGATGATCTGCACCCGGTCGGTGCCGACGCCCATCAGCTGCAGGCCGTTGTTCAGCACGGCCATCACGAGACCGCCGACGATCGAGCCGCTGATGGTGCCGATGCCGCCGGAGACGGCAGCACCACCGATGAAGACCGCGGCGATGGCGTCCAGCTCCCAGCCGTTGCCGTCCTGCGGTCCGGAGGCCGCCGAACGGGCCACGAAGATCATGCCG
Organism: Micromonospora parva; assembly: GCF_040649675.1. NCBI lineage: Bacteria > Bacillati > Actinomycetota > Actinomycetes > Micromonosporales > Micromonosporaceae > Micromonospora > Micromonospora parva. Next base: position 21,269 of record NZ_JBEZFX010000001.1, read on the forward strand.
GCCAGCGCGGCCAGGACGGACATGTTCATCATGACGAAGAAGTTGACCCGCTTGAGCTTCACGCCGGACAGCTCGGCCGCCCGGGAGTTGCCGCCCACCGCGTAGATGTGCCGGCCACCGGCCGTGTTGCGGGTGTAGAAGGAGTACGCGATCACCAGGACCAGCAGGATGATGCCCGAGATCGGGAAGCTGGTGCCGACGCGACCACTGGCGAAGCGCAGTGCCGCGAAGGCGATCACGCCGACCATGATGGCCATCCGCAGGATGGAGATCCACATGGGCGCCGGGTCGGCGTCCATCGCCCGCCGGGTCTTGCGGGCCTGGATCTCGCGCCACACCACTGCTACCGCTGCGGCCAGCCCGAGCAGCAGCGTGGCGTTGTTGTAGCCGGTGTTCGGACCGAACTCGGGCAGGAAGCCGGAGCCGATCTCCCGGAAGCCCTCCGGCACCGGAATGGTGTTGGCGTTACCGATGTACTGGTTGCCACCACGGAACAGCAGCATGCCGGCCAGGGTGACGATGAACGCCGGCACCCCGATGTACGCCACCCAGAAGCCCTGCCAGGCGCCGATGATCGCGCCGATGGCGAGGCCGAACAGGATGGCGACCGGCCAGGGCAGCGACCAGTCGGCCATCGACTTGGCGACCAGGATGCCCGCGAAGGCGGCGACGGAGCCGACCGAGAGGTCGATGTGCCCGGCCACGATCACCATGAGCATGCCGATGGCCAGAATCAGAATGTACGAGTTCTGCTGGAACAGCGCGATCAGGTTGTCCGACCGCAGGGTGAGGCCATCGGTCAGGATCTGGAACAGGACGACGATCGCCACCAGGGTGAAGATCATCCCGAACTGGCGAGCGTTGGAGGTCGTGCCTCCAAACAGGTTCTTCTGAAGGTCCTTGATACGGCTCATCGGGTGGCCAACTTCTTCGTCGAGGTCATCTGCTTCATGAGGGTCTCCGGGGTCGCGTCCGCCCGAGCGATCTCGCCCGTGATGGCGCCCTCGAACACGGTGTAGATGCGGTCGCAGAGCCCGATCAGCTCAGGCAGCTCCGAGGAGATGACGACGACGCCCTTCCCCTGGTCGGCGAGCCGCTGGATGATGCCGTAGATCTCGTACTTGGCGCCCACGTCGATGCCGCGCGTCGGCTCGTCGAGGATCAGCAGGTCCGGGTCGGTGAACATCCACTTCGCCAGGACGACTTTCTGCTGGTTGCCGCCGGAGAGCTTGGAGACGCTCTCGTCGACCGTCGGGGCCTTGGTCCGCAACTCCTTGCGGTACGCCTCGGCCGCCTGGTATTCCTCGACCTCGCTCAGCACGCCGTGGTGCGAGATCTTGGACAGCTTGGCCGCCACCGTCGACGACTTGATGTCGTCGAGCAGGTTGAGGCCGATCGCCTTGCGGTCCTCGCTGACGTACGCGAGCCCGTTGTCGATCGCGTCCGCGACCGACTTGAGGACGATCTCCTTGCCGTCCTTGATGATGGTGCCCGACTCGTACACGCCGTAGGAGCGGCCGAAGACACTCATCGCGAGTTCCGTGCGGCCCGCGCCCATCAGACCGGCGAAGCCGACGATCTCGCCGCGGCGCACCACGAAGCTCTCGTTCTTGCAGACCTGCCGGTCGGCGGAGATCGGGTGCCGGACGTTCCAGTTGCGGACCTCGAAGAAGACGTCACCGATCTTCGGGGTGTGGTCCGGGAAACGGCTGCTCAGCTCGCGGCCGACCATGCCCCGCACGATCCGGTCCTCGTCGACCCCGTCCGCCTTGACGTCGAGGGTCTCCACGGTCCGGCCGTCGCGCAGGATGGTGATCTGGTCCGCGATCGCCTCGATCTCGTTCAGCTTGTGCGAAATCATGATCGAGGTGATGCCGCGGGACCGGAAACCGCGCAGCAGGTCCAGCAGGTGACGGGAGTCGGCCTCGTTCAGGGCCGCCGTGGGCTCGTCCAGGATGAGCAGCTTCACGTCCTTGGCGAACGCCTTGGCGATCTCGACGAGCTGCTGCTTGCCGACCCCGATGTCCTTGATCAGGGTGTCCGGGTCTTCTTCCAGACCGACCCGGGCCATCAGGTCCAGCGCCATCCGGTTCGCGGCCTTCCAGTCGATCGCGCCCCGCTTGCGCGGTTCGTTGCCGAGGAAGATGTTCTCGGCGATCGACATCCCGGGAATGAGCGCGAGCTCCTGGTGGATGATCACGATGCCAGCGTTCTCGCTGGCCCGGATGTCGGAGAACTTGCTCTCCGACCCCTGATAGATGATCTTGCCGTCGTAGCTGCCGTGTGGGTAGACCCCGCTGAGCACCTTCATCAGGGTGGACTTGCCCGCACCGTTCTCGCCGCAGATGGCATGGATCTCGCCGGCGCGAACCACCAGGTTGACGTCGGAGAGGGCCTTGACTCCGGGGAACTCCTTGGTGATGGAGCGCATCTCAAGGAGGATCGGCACGTCGCTCATAGCTCGTACCACCTCGCCAACGTCATCGGTTGCCTCCGGAAGGTTGAACCTTCACTTGGTTTTGTTGTTGACGGCAACGTATTGCGGCCGGAGGGCTATCCGCAAGGCGAGAGACTGTTGAAAAAGTAACAATCCGGCAATATAGACGTAGCAGAGTATTCGCCCGTCACAGCCACCTCAGCAGCCCCTCCGGGCACCTTCGCCTGTCGGTGGCAACGTTGTCAAATGGAGCGCGACGCCGCTATCGACTCCTGCCACCCTCCCCAGGCCCGCCACCAGGCACGATCCCGCCAGGCGCCCGAAGAGGGCAGCGGGCGAGGCGATCGCCAGCATTGAATGATCTTGATCGAGCCGCAGGGCGGTCGACGCCCCCGGGACGGCACGACAGCCGTCGGCCGCCGGTGTGACCCACGCCTCTGCGCACGGGTCGAATCGACGATGATCGTCTCGTCAGGCCCCGGACCAGGAAGTGGACTGCTCCCCAACGTCCCTTACGGGCGAATCGGGGCGGTTCGCCAGCGACGCGCCCGCGCGGTGCCTGCCGGTCAGGACGGGCGCAGCACGGCCTTGATCACCCCGTCTTCCCGGCGGTCGAAGCGCCGGTACAACTCCGGGGCGTCGGCGAGGGTGCCGTAATGGGTGACGATCATGCTGGGCCGCGCTCGACCGGCGACGACCAGGTCGCGCAGCAGTGTGGTGTACCGGCGGTCGTGGGTGCGACCGAACCGGACCGCGACCCCCTTGGCGAACAGCGCTCCCCATGGCGCGACCAGGTCCTCCTGGCCGTCAGCACCGGGGGCGGGGTGCGGGTCCCGGTCCGGGTAGACACCGGCTACCGCGATCGCGCCGGCGGCGTTGACCAGCCGGGCGGCGTCGGTGATGACCTGGTTCGGACGCTCCCGGTCCGGGTGCTCCCGGTCACGTGCCTGGAACCCGACCGCGTCGATGACCTTGTCGACCCCACCCAGCTTCTCCTCGCCGAGCGGCAACCCGGCCCGGGCCCGATCGGCGCGGATCTGCTCGACCGGGTCGCCCCGGCGGAAGTCGACAGGCACCGCGCCGACCTCGCCGGCCTTGTCGAGGCGGGCGTCGACGCCGTCGACGGAGTACACCACCCGGGCGCCGCGCAGCAGTGCCGAGTAGGCGCCGAGCAGACCGATGGTGCCGGCGCCGAAGACCGCCACGGTGTCGCCGGGCTCGACCTCGGCGAGGGTGGCGGCGGCGTGCCAGCCGGTGACGAACGCGTCGGCGAGCAGCACGAAGTCGTCCTCGTACGCGTCCCCCGGCTCGCCGGGCAGCGGCACACAGTTGGCGTCGGCCCACGGCACGCGCAGCAGGTCGGCCTGCGCACCCCGGTACGGACCCATCCCCGCGTACCCGTACGCCGCGCCCGGCCCCTCGGCCCGGGCCCGCAGGCAGGCCGCCGACAGCCCTCGGGCGCACATCACACACGTTCCGCAGAACAGGTGCGTGGGGATCACCACCCGGGTGCCCGGCCGCACGGTCTGCACCGCCGCGCCCACCTCCTGCACGACACCCAACGGTTCGTGCCCGAGCACCAGACCCGGCTCGGCGCTGGTTCGTCCGTCGTACATGTGCAGGTCGGTGCCGCACAGGGCGGTGGAGGTGATCCGCACCAGCGCGTCGGTCTGCGCCTCCAGTGTCGCGTCGGGCACCTCGCGCACCTCGACCGTCCGGACGTCGGCGTACACGACGGCTCTCATCACGGATCTCCTGTTCGGCGCTGGGCCCGGCGGTCTTCCCCCGGCTGCGCCGTTCATGCCGGGCCGGCCCCACGGGGCGCGCCGCCGGTGCTATCTTAGGACCCCTAAGTTTCCGCTTAACGAGGCAAAGGTTCGGTATGCCACGGCAGGGTCTGACCAGCGCGCGCGTCTCGGCCGCCGCAGCCGAGCTGGCGGACGCGGTCGGCCTGTCCCGGTTGACCGTCGCGGCCGTCGCCCGACACTTCGGGGTCTCCGACGCCGCCCTGTACGTCCACGTCCGCAGCCGCGACGCGCTGATCGAACACGTCGCGGTGCGGGCGGCGGCCACGTTCGCCGACGCGCTCGCGCTCGCGGTGGCGGGGCGGGCCGGCCACCAGGCCCTCATCGGGTTCGCCGACGCCTGGCGCGCCTTCGCCGTGACGCACCCCGGGCAGTACGCGGCGACCCAGCTTCAGCTGCCGCCCGAGGTCGGCACCCGGTCGGCGGGGCACCTGCGCCTGATCGAGCTGAGCTACGCGATGCTGCGCGGGTACGGGCTCGACGAACCGGCACTCACCGACGCGATGCGGTTCGTCCGCAGCACCTTCCACGGCTTCACCAGCCTCGAAACGGTCGACGGTTTCGGGCATCCCCGCAGCGTCGACGCGTCGTGGCAGTCGATCCTCGACGCGGTGCACACCACGTTGAGCAACTGGCCGACCGAGACCCGGGAGCAGCAGTGAACAGCCACGACCAGTCGATCGAGTCGACCGACGGGACCCGCCTGGTGGTACGACGCCTGGGCGTCGGGGACCCCGTCGTCCTGGTGCACGGCTCGGGTGGCGGGCTGCACTCCTGGGCCGCCGTCGCGGAGCACCTCGCCCACGACCACGAGGTGTGGCTGCCGGCCCGGCGCGGCTACGGTCCCAGTGACGTCCCGGCCGGCACCAAGTCCTTCCGGCACGAGACCGCCGACCTGATCGCCGTCATCGAGTCGGCCCGCCGATCCTCAGGCCGACCGGTCCATCTCGTCGGTGCGTCCTATGGAGCGACAGCGGCGCTGCACACCGTCCTGGCCGATCCGCGCCCCGTCCGCTCGCTGGCCGTCTTCGAGCCGCCGCTCTTCGCGGCCGGGGCGGAGATCGCGCCGCCGCTCGACCGGTACCGTGCCGCCTTCGATCGCGACGACGCCGCCGCGATGGCCGCGGCCCTGAACGACGTCACCCGGGTTCCGGCCGAGGTCGTCGCCGCGATCGCCGCCAGCATGGGCGACCGGGTGCCCGACCCGGTCGAGGCGCGCCGCTCGGCGGTCGGCTGGCTGCACGACCTGGAGGCTCTCGCGCAGGACAGCACGGACATCAGCCGGTGGTCCTCGATCGCCGTACCGACTCTCCTCATGGCCGGCGCGGACACCTGGGAGCCGATGCCCACCACGATGGCCACCCTCGCGGCGACGATCCCGGCGGCCCGTTACCTCGTCTGGCCAGGTCAGTCGCACTTCGTGACGATGACGGCGCCCACCCTGGTCGCCGACGCGCTGCGGCAGTTCTTCGCCGAGGCCCCGCCGCTCTGACCCCACCCGCCCGCACGGCGGCGGCCGGTGGTGCACCGGCCGCCGCCACGGACCACCATCGGCTGACCGGACAACGGTCACTGACCGTCCACTCCGGGCAACACTGCGCGGTCACTCAGTAGCATCGACGAGTCACGATTTTCAGGCGGACCACTCCCCGACCGGATCGAGCACTCGCCATGACCACCGAGCAGACCACGTCTCCCCCGCGAGCCGGTGTCGGCATCGCCGCTCAGGGGCTGGGCCAGAGCGTGCGAGGCGGCCGCCAGATCCTGGCCGACATCTCGCTGAGCATCGCGCCGGGCGAGCTGGTCGCGATCGTCGGCGCCAGCGGCGCCGGTAAGACCACCCTGCTGGAGGTCCTCGCCGGGGTGCAGCACCCGACAGCGGGCACCGTGACGTACGACGGCACCGCCGCTACCGGCGCCATCGGGGTGGTGCCGCAGGACGACATCATCCACCGCGAGCTGCCAGTGGCCCGCACCCTGCGGTACGCCGCCCGACTACGCCTCCCCTCCGCCACCGAGCCGGAGGAGATCAGTGACCGGGTCGCACAGGTGCTCGCCGAGCTGCGACTCACCGACCGGGCCGGCACGCCGGTCGGCCTGCTCAGCGGCGGTGAACGCAAGCGCGCCAGCATCGCCGTCGAGTTGCTCACCCGACCCGGCGTGTTCTTCCTGGACGAACCCACCTCCGGACTCGACCCGGCGATCGCCGTGGAGCTGCTCCGGGTGCTCCGCGCGCTCGCCGACACGGGAGCCACTGTCGTGCTGACCACTCACCAGGTCACCGACGTGGACCACTGCGACCGGGTCGTCGTGCTGACCCGTCAGGGCCGGCTGGCCTTCAGCGGCACCCCGGCCGCCGCCCGGGAGTTCTTCGGCCTGCGGTCCCTCGTCGAGCTGCACCTCCGACTCGACGACACCACCCGGCCCGCCGAGTGGCCCGACCGCTTCGCCGAACAGCGCGACGCCGACCAGCCGGCCGGAAGCACCACCGACCAGCCGGCCGGAAGCACCGCCGTGCAGCCGGCCCGGAGCACCGCCGAGCAGCCGGCCCGGAGCACCGACGATGACGGCGGCGCCGTGCCGCCACCCCGGCGCGCCGGCCGGCTGCGCCAGTGGGCGGTCCTCACCGCGCGCAACGCGGAGATCGTCGCCCGCAACCGGCTGACGCTGGCGATCCTGCTCGGCTCCCCGCTGATGGTGCTCGGCATGTTCGCGCTGCTGTTCCGGCCGGGGGCGTTCGAGCCGAGCCGACCAAGCCCGACGGTGACCGTGATGATCCTCTTCTGGATCGCGTTCGGCGGCTTCTTCTTCGGGCTGACCTACGGGCTCCTCCAGATCTGCACCGAGCTGCCGATCCTGCGCCGGGAGCGGCTGGCCGGTGTCCGGCTGGCCCCGTACCTGTTGGCGAAGGTCGCGGTGCTGCTGCCACTGCTCGCCCTGGTGGACCTGGCGCTGCTCGGGGTGCTGCGCGGCATGGACCGGCTCCCGCCGGTCGGCGGCGCCGACTTCGCCGCCCTGTACGCGACCCTGCTGCTCTCCTCGGCGGCGGCGCTCGCCCTCGGCCTGCTCTGCTCGGCGGCCGTGTCCGACGCGGCGCAGGCGACGCTCATGCTGCCGATGCTCTGCTTCCCGCAGGTGCTGTTCGTCGGCGCGATCCTGCCGGTGCCGGCCATGGCTGTCGGCGGTCAGTGGCTCAGTTACGCGATGTCGAACCGGTGGGCGTTCGAGGGCCTGGGGCACACCGCCGGGGTGGAGCGGCTCTGGCGCGACGGCGGCTCCCCGCTCGGCCCGCCGCTACTGGCCACGTACGGCGACAGCTTCTCCCGACCGGTGTGGGTCGACTGGCTGGTGCTCGGCGGCTTCGTGCTGCTCTTCCTGGGCGCGGCCTGGGCGGTGCTGGTGCGGAGGGACTTCCGTCGTGCGTAGTGAGCCGGCCCCGCACACCTCCCCCACCGCGCTGCCGGGATACGCCGCCACCGGCCGGATCGACGAGCTGCGCGCCACCGAGTACCGACACCTGGACGCCGACGGGCGGGTGTACCTCGACTACGCCGGGGCCGGGGTGACGGCCCAGGCCCAGGTGCGCGCCCACCACGATCGGCTGCTCGCCGGCCTGTACAGCAACCCGCACTCGGAGAACCCGACCAGCGCGGCGGCCGGTTCGCTGGTGGAGTCGGCGCGACGCGCGGTGCTCGACTTCTTCCGCGCCGACCCGGCCGAGTACGCGGTCGTCTTCACCCCGAACGCCAGCGGCGCCTGCCGGCTGGTCGGCGAGGCGTACCACTTCGGCAGGACCGCGTCACTGGTGCTGACCTGGGACAACCACAACTCGGTCAACGGCATCCGCGAGTACGCCCGGTCCGCCCGCGGGTCCGTGCGCTATGTGCCGTTGGACGGGCCGGAGCTGCGGGTCGCCGAGTCGGACCTGGTCGCGGCGCTCGACGCCGGCCGGGGCCGCCTGGCCCGTCGGTCGCGTCGGCGCGGGCTGTTCGCCTATCCGGCACAGAGCAACTTCTCCGGCGTGCAGCACCCGCTGGGCTGGGTGGAGCTGGCCCACCAACGGGGCTACGACGTGCTGCTCGACGCTGCCGCCTTCGCGCCGACGAACCGGCTGGACCTCAGCGTCGTACGGCCGGACTTCGTGTGCCTGAGCTGGTACAAGCTCTTCGGCTACCCGACCGGCGTCGGCGCGTTGCTGGCCCGCCGTTCGGCGCTGGCCCGGTTGCGCCGGCCGTGGTTCGCCGGCGGCACCATCCGGGCGGTGAGTGTGCAGGGTGACTGGCACCGGCCGATGGACGACGAGTCGGCGTTCGAGGACGGCACGCTCAACTTCCTGAGCATCCCGGACGTGGAGTTCGGCTTGCGTTGGCTCGACTCGATCGGCGTGGACCTCGTCCACTCCCGGGTCGGCCTGCTCACCGCCTGGCTGCTGGAGCGGCTGGCCACCCTGCGGCACGACACCGGCGGGCCGCTGGTCGAGGTGTACGGGCCGACGACGGGTGCGGGGCGCGGCGGCACTGTGACGTTCAACCTCCGCCACCCGGACGGCACGGTGGTCGACGAACGGCTCGTGGCGCGGGAGGCGGCAGCTGCCGGCATCTCCCTGCGTACCGGTTGTTTCTGCAATCCCGGCGCGGGCGAGGGCGCGTTCGGGATCAGCCGGGCCGCGACGCGGCAGCGACTGTTGGCGGGGGTCTACACGATCGACAAGTACCTCGCGGCGCTGCGGCTGCCGACGGGCGGCGCGGTCCGCGTCTCGTTCGGACTGGCGTCCACGGCGACCGACGCGGAACGCTTCGTCGCCTTCGTCCAGTCGACCTACCTCAACCGTGGGGCCGGCGCCGAGTCACCACTGCCACCTCGGCTGCGCTGTTGACCGGGCCGGCCGGTCAGCCGACCTGGGCCACCGGTGCCGGGCGGTGCTTGATCTCCTCCATGAACGGGAACCGGGCGGTCAGCTCGGCGATCGTCAGGCCGGCCCGCCAGGCCGCGGCCACGTGGGCGACCTGCGCGAGGTCCATGACGTCACCGCGCGCGAGAACCTCGCCCGAGACCCGAAGGTCGATCATGAAGTATCGAGCCTGCGATCCCAGCCCCACGCAGACCACGCCCTCGTCGGAGTGCAGCTCGGCGCAGGTGAACCGGGCCCGCCCCTGCTCCGGCGCGGTCACCCGGCCGACATCGAGCCCGTGCCGGGCAGCGGTGTCGATGAGCGCGGGGGCCAGGCCACCCCGCTCGACCAGGTCCGGGTAAAGGCGCACACCCAGCGCCGTCGACGCCTCGCTCATGACTGACTCCCACTTCCTTGTGACAGAGACCAGCAGCGCGCAGGTTACGGAAACGTTTCCGGCACGCCTCGCCATCCTGTCGCGGGTGGACGCCCCACGGCAATAGGAAGGGTCGATTCGACCGCTATCGAGTAACAGTCGTGCCGCCGCCGAACTCCGTCGACGGGTCAGCGCCGTCCATCTCGGAGGCATCGATCGACCGCAGGTCAACGACAGCGGTCCGGCGCTTGCCGCTCACTGGTCAGCATCGGGCGGTAACGGACGGTCGTGGTATTGGAAACACTCTTGACAGAAAGCCACGATATCGACATACTTCGCTCCAGAGAGCGCTCTCTATCCTGGTCAAGCGCCTCCACCACCCCCACGCTGAGGAGCCTCCCGTGTTCACAGCCCGGCCCAGCCTCCGCTTCCGCCCTCTCGTACTCCTGGCGGTCGCCCTCGTCGCGACCACGACGGCGCTCGTCCTCCCGGCGCACCCCGACCGGGCCGAGGCCGCCATCGGCCCCATCACCTGGCAGGACGAGTTCAACTCCCCCGCCGGCACCCCCGTCGACCAGAACAAGTGGCGGTTCGACATCGGCGGCGGCGGCTGGGGCAACAACGAGCGGCAGTACTACACGAACAGCACCAGCAACGCCGTCCACGACGGCCAGGGCAACCTGGTCATCACCGCCCGTCGGGACAACCCCGCCAACTACCAGTGCCACTACGGGCGCTGCGAGTACACCTCCGCGCGGTTGCTGACGGCGGCCACCTTCACCCAGACGTACGGGCGCTTCGAGGCCCGGATCAAGATCCCGCGCGGCCAGGGCATCTGGCCGGCCTTCTGGATGCTCGGCACCGGCGGCGGGTGGCCCGACGCTGGCGAGATCGACGTCATGGAGAACATCGGCCGGGAGCCGAACACCGTCTACGGCACCGTGCACGGGCCCGGCTACTCCGGCGGCGGCGGCATCACGGGCAGCCGCACCCTCGGCGCGCCGCTCGCCGACACCTTCCACACCTACCGGGTGGACTGGGAACCGAACGTGATCACGTGGTACGTCGACGGCGTGCAGTACCACCGGGTCGATCCCGCTCGGCTCGGCGGCAACCGCTGGGTGTTCGACCACCCCTTCTTCATGATCCTCAACGTGGCGGTCGGTGGTAACTGGCCCGGCTACCCGGACGGCTCGACCCAGTTCCCGCAGCAGATGCTCGTCGACTACGTCCGGGTGTCCAGCTACACCTCGGGCGGGGGCGACCCGGGGGCCGGCACCAGCCGGATCCGGGGTGCGCAGAGCGGTCGTTGCATCGACATCCCCGGCGCCAACCCGGTGGAGGGCGCCAAACTCCAGATCTGGGACTGCAACACCACGGCGGCCCAGAGCTGGACCTTCGCCTCCGACGGGACCATCCGCGCGATGGGCAAGTGCATGGACCCGGCCTGGGCCGGCACCGCCAACGGCACCGAGGTCAACCTGGTCAGCTGCAACGGCAACAGCGCCCAGCGCTTCACCCTCAACGCCGCCGGCGACCTGGTCAACCTGAACGCCAACAAGTGCGTGGACGTACGGGAGGCCAACCCCAACAACGGCGGCAAGCTGCACCTCTGGGACTGCCTCGGCGCGGCCAACCAGAAGTGGTCTCGCATCTGACCACCCGTTCACCGGTGGGCCATCCGAGCGCAGCTCGGGCGGCCCACCGGTGTGTGTCCGCGTTCCCGGCAGACCGATTGGCTCGATGAACGCAGCGGCCAGGCTTGCGCCCTCTATGTTCGGATTAATCCATAATCTGGCCAGTTCCGGGAGTGAGCTCATGTCGCACCACCTCGATACGCCCCTCGCCGCCCAGGGCGGCCAGCTGTACATCGACGACCTCTTCGTCTTCAACGGCGACCGCGCCACTGTCTTCGTGATGGACGTGAACAGTTCGGTGACCAAGGCGGACATCAAGCGCGGCTTCCACGCCGAGGCGCGCTACGAGATCAAGATTCACATCAATGGCTCCGAGGCGGAGGACCTGACCTACCGGTTCGCCTTCGGCGAACCGGACGGCGACGCCCGGCAGGCCCTCCAGTTGTACGAGCTCACCGGGGCCGACGCCCGCGACGACGCCGCGATGGGCACCCCCATCGTCGAGGGGCGGACCGCCGAGGTGACGGCCGGCGGCAACGTGCGGGTCTGGGCCGGCCGGATCACCGACCCCTTCTTCATCGACCTCGACGAACTCGCCACCATCAACGGCGCGGTCAAGAACGGCTCAGTGGTGGACCGTTCCGCGTGGCGGGCCGACCAGGCCAGGAACAGCTTCGCCGGCACCACCGTCGAGTCGATCGTTCTCGAGGTCTCCCATGACGAGCCACTGCTGCGCGAGGGCACCGAGATCGGCGTGTGGTGTCGCACCCTGCTGGCCACCGACGCCGGCGGCTGGCGCCAGATCAACCGCGCCGGCCACCCCATGATGTGGCCGATCTTCTGGCCCCACGACACCGACTTCTCCGACCCCGCGAACTTCCGGCACCCCGGCAGCGACCTCGCCGAAGGCGGCGAGGAGATCGCGAACGCGGTCGCCGGGGTCGTCAAGGCGAACGGCACCGCGCCGGATCCACAGGCGTACGGCTGGAGCGTCGCCCGGCAGCTCTACCCCGACCTGCTGTCGTACACGGTCGGCACGGCAGCGAACTTCGGCTTCGCGGGCCGCAACGGACGGGGCCTGGCCGACAACGCGCCCGAGGTGATGTTCTCCCTGGTTCTCAACACCGCGACCACCTCCGGTCTCACCTCGGAGGTCACCAAGGCGGCCCGTTCCGCCACATTCCCGTACGTGGTTCCGGCCTGAGGCTGCTCGCGGGGCTCGGCGGCCAGCAGGGCGCCGGGCCCTCGCCGAGACCGAACACGACCACCGGCCGACGACCGGGTGACGTTCGCGTCGTTCAGCCCATTATGGGCGTTTTGCGTAGTTAGTCTCGGAAGCGCTTCCCAGGTTTTCTAGGACGAAGGAGACTCGATGCGCAGAAAGATTCTCGCGGGCCTGGCCGGCGTTGCCGCCGTCGCCGCGCTCGCCGGACCCGCCGCCGCGGACACCACGGGCAACACTGTCGTCACCCTCACCGTCGACGCCGCCGGTGGTCTGTCGATCACTGTGCCGTCGACGGCGAACATCGGCAACGGCGTGGAGGGCACGACCGTCTCCGGTCAACTCGGCCCGGTCACCGTGCTGGACCAACGCGGGTCGCTCACCCCCAACTGGACCGCCAACGTCATCTCCACCGACTTCACCACCGGCGGCGGCAGCTCCGGCGAGACGATCCCGAACATCAACGTCCTGTACTGGTCCGGCCCCGCGACGGCGACCGCCGGCGGCGGCACCTTCACACCGGGCCAGCCGACCTCCGCCGACGCGGTGGTCATCAACGTGCCCCGGACGGCGATGACCCACACCGGCGGCACCGGCAACAACTTCGCCGCCTGGAACCCCACCCTGGTGGTGAACGTGCCCGTCGGCACCGTCCAGGGTGTCTACACCGGGACGGTGACACATTCGGTGTTCTGAGCCGCTCGGCCGGCTGGTGCTGCTGACCTCGGTCGCCCTCGTGGCGCTCGGGGTTTCGGCGGCACCAGCCGTTGCCGTGCGGGAGCAGCGACACGATCCGGCCGAGGAGGCCGCGATCAGCATCCGGATGCTGGACATCCCGGCGAGTCGGGTGCAGGATCCCCGCGCTCGGGTCTACATCGTGGACCACCTGAAGCCCGGGGCGACGATCAACCGCCGGGTCGAGGTGCAGAACACCTCCGCCGAGACGCAGAAGATCGAGTTCTATGCCGGCGCCGCGTCGGTCGAGAACAACGCCTTCACCGTGCCCGAGGGGCGCACCGGCAACGAGCTCAGCGGGTGGATCCGGCTGAGGACCGCCGCGATGCGGCTGGACCCGGGCGAGCGACGACCGGTCGAGGTCGAGGTCGCCGTGCCGGAGAAGGCCTCGAAGGGCGAGCGGTACGCCGCGATCTGGGCACAGGTCACCAGCGCGACGGAAGGCGCCGGCAACGTCACCCAGATCCACCGGGTGGGCATCCGGGTCTACCTCGACGTCGGTCCGGGTGGTGAGCCGCCAACGGACTTCCGGATCGAGGGGTTGGCCGCGGAGCCCGGCACCGGCGAGTTCCCCGTCGTCACCGCGAAGGTCACCAACACCGGTGAACGCGCGCTGGACATGACCGGCACCCTGTCGCTGACCAAGACCGCGGTCCAGGCCGGACCGTTCAAGGTGACCAACGGGGTGACGATCCTGCCCGGCCAGAGCGGTCAGGTTCGGATCGAGGTCAACCAGACGCTGCCCGCGGGGACCTGGGACGTGCACGCGACGCTCGCCAGCGGCACTGTGCAGCGCACCGCGACCGGGAAGATCGTCCTTCCCGTCGCGGCGCCGATGACGGTCTCGGCCTCCAGCGGGCCGAGTTGGCTGGTCTACCTGGTCGGCGGGATCGCCCTGCTGGTGCTGGGCACCCTTGGTGGCTGGCATCTCGTCCGCAGGCACCGGACCCGGTTGGCCTGACGCCCGCACCACCGCAGAGACTGCCCGGCCGTTGCCTTCCAACGGCCGGGCAGCGGCGTCCCGCCAGCGAAGCGACCCTAGATGACGGAGTGGGTCACGACCGCCACGTAGTCGCCGACCACCACTCCGGACGGGATGGCCACCCACAGGGTGGGGTTCCATGTCGCGGCGTTCGGGCCCCCCGCCTGGCCGGACCACCCGGCGGCGGTACGCGGGGTGGACAGCGACGCCCCGGGCTGCGGCACGAAGGTGCCGATCCCGGTGCTGGCCAGGGCGGGCCCGGAGGCGTACGTGATGTTGCTGGTGGGGATGGTCTCGCCGCCCGAGCCGGAACCCGTGGTGAAGCTCGTGCTGGAGACGACGCTGACCCAGTTTCCGGAGAACGGCCCCCGGTCATCGGTGACGGTCACCGGACCGAGTTGGCCTGAGACGCCGGTCGTGCCCGAGGTGACGGTGCCGAGTGCGGAGACCGCCGGGACGCTGATGGAGAGCCCGCCGAGCGGGGTGATGACCAGGTCGACCGGTCGGGTCGCGGACTGGTCGAACGAGTCGGTCACCCGGACGGTGAACGGGAACGTCCCGGCCTCGGTGGGCGTGCCGGAGAGCAGCCCGGTGAGCGGGTCGAGGGTCAGCCCGGCCGGCAGGCTCCCCGCGCTGACCGCCCAGGTGAACGGGCCCGTGCCGCCGGTGACAGTCAGCTGGTACTGGTACGGGTCGTACGCCTTGCCGGGTGGGGGCGGTGGGAAGGTCAGCGTCGGTGGCGCGTTGACGGTCACCGACGCGGAGGCGGGCGACTGTGGACCGGTCCCGGCGGCATTCGTCGCGGCCACCTGGAAGGTGTACGAGGCACCGGCGGTCAGCCCGGTGACGATCTGGGTCGTGGCGGTGCCGGTGAAGACCCGGGGGGTCTGCGCCACGGCACCGAGGTAGGGCGTCACCGTGTAACCGGTGATCGGCGACCCCCCGTTGGCCGGGGCCGTCCAGCTCACCGTGGCGGCGTTGGTGCCCGCGGTGGCCGAGGTGTTCGTCGGGGCCGCGGGCAGCGTGTACGGGACCACCGCCGCCGAGGGTGGGCTGGCCGCACCGGTGCCGTAGGCGTTCACCGCTGCCACCCGGAAGGTGTACGACGCGCCGACGGTCAGCCCGGTCAGGGTGCGACTGGTGGTGGAGGCGTCGAAGGTGACTGTCGGTTGGGTGACGCCGTCCCGGATCGGGGTGATCAGGTAACTGGTGATCGGGCTGCCGTTGTTCGCCGGCGCGGTCCAGCTCACGGTGGCGCTGGCGCCACCAGCGACAGCGGTGGGCGTGCTCGGCGTGCCGGGGGCGGACGCGTAGACGTAGCTCGCCGATCCGGCGGAGCCTCGGGTGACGACGCTGACCGTGACTGTCGCCGGGCTGGACCGGGCGGGCATGGCGGAGATGCCGAGGGTGCCGTCGGGGTTCACGGTGAAGCAGCCGGCGGCCGGGCCGGAGGTGCACGGCACCAGCAGCACCGACGTGCCGGCCTGCTGCTCGGCGGCCGTACCGATGGTGATCGCTGTCGCTGCGGTGAGGTTGCTGCCGCCGACGGTGACCGGGATGCCTCCGGAGACCGTGCTCTGCGCCGGGGTGACGGTGACGCCGCTCGGTGCGGTGGCCGGCGCGACCGGGGTGGTGCCGGTGGCGAGACCCGGGTTCGCGTCGATCGACGACGAGGTCGCCACCGTCGCGGTCTGGATCTGTGCCGGCGTCACGCCGGTGCCGGTGACGGTCGCGGTGACCGTGATGGGCGGCAGGAAGGTTCCGCCGGCGAACGGGCCGTTGCTGTTGGTGCAGGTGACGCTCTGACCGGAGGGTGCGCCGCAGACCCAACCGGAGCCGAACGCGCCGCGCGGGACGACACCGGCGGGGAGGGTCTGGGTGACCGAGATCGGTGCCGTCTCGGCGGTGCCGGCGTCGACTCCCGCGGTGATCGAGTAGGTCACCGGGTCACCGGGCTGTGGGGTGGCACCGACCGCGCTGGTCTGCGCCACGTTCAGGTCGGGTACCGGGTTGAAGCTGACCGCCCGGGCGTCGTCGACCTCGTGGAAGTCGGTGACCGAGCCGGTCGAGCCCACCCAGCCGAAGGCGAGTTGCCGAGGGTAGCCGTTGGCGTTGAGCCAGGTCGGCGACGGGTACAGGCTGGGCGACACCACCGGGAGCGCGCCTTCCAGGGTTCGGGCCTGCCCGCCGACCGGGGTGAATCTGACCCGGTACTGGCCGGCGGGAGCGGTGATGCCGGTGTCGGTGGTGTACGACGACGAGGTGGTGTTGACGACGACCTCGACCGGCACCACCGACGCCGCTCGGGTGCTGGCCCGCAGCGGCAGCGCAGGAGCCGAGGTGCTTGCGGCGGTGCTGTTCAGCGCGCAGTAGCCGACCCCGTTGCGGCCCGGTCCCCGGACCACCACCTGGCCGGGGACCCGCGCGTTGGTGGTCGAGATGTACGGCGGGTTCGTGCAGCCGGTGCCCTGGTACGTGCTGTTGCTGAAGTTGCCGAAGACGTCCAGGCCGATGCCCAGGTAGCCGTTGGAGAGTCCCGCCGACACGCCGTTGAAGGCCGCCGAGTAGCCCAGCGAGCCGCCCGACGGGCCGAGGGTGGACGGCGACCTCGGGTTGGCCGGGTCGACGGCGGCCAGCGCGAAGGCGAGGCCGTCCGCGCCCGGGTTGCCGCCGCCGTACTGGTAGGTGTTGAAGGTCAGGTGCAGGCCCTGCGAGGTGGGGACGCTCACCGCGCCGAACACCCCGCCCTGCCGGTTGACGGTCGCGGGGGTGAGGCGCAGTTTGCCCGCGCCCTGCGGGTCGGTGGCTGTGGTGCAACTCAGCAGTGGGCCGGTGGTGGAGTTGCCGGCCGCGCTCAGGCAGGCGGCGTTGGTAGTCCCGGTGCCGGGCACTGCTGGCAGCGACACCGCGCCGATGCCGTTCGCGGTGTTCTGGTGAAAGGGCTGGTCGAACAGGACGGAGCCGGCCGCCGACGCCGGGAGCGGTTCGACCACGAGCATCCCGGCGAGCACGACGATGATCAGCGCCCCGGCGCTCGACGGACCACGCCGGTTCCACAACGACATGCCCACTCCCAGCTTTCACTCCAGTACCGATTCGGAC
The DNA here is from genome assembly GCF_040649675.1 of Micromonospora parva. Taxonomy (NCBI): domain Bacteria; kingdom Bacillati; phylum Actinomycetota; class Actinomycetes; order Micromonosporales; family Micromonosporaceae; genus Micromonospora; species Micromonospora parva. The sequence continues at coordinate 38,456 of NZ_JBEZFX010000001.1, forward strand.
TATAACCCCCAAAAACACCCATAATTTCGGTACTCGGATAACCGCGGCAGGCCGACGACCGCCAGCGGAAACGGACCGACCCCCGCCGGCACTCCTGCCGAGGGGGTCGGTCCGTGCGAGATTCGGGACGAGGGCGCTCAGCCCTCGATGTCGCGGGGGTCACGGCTGCGGGGGTAGGTGTTCTTCTCCCCGATCGTGCCGTCCTGCTTCTTGACCACGTGTTCGACGCCGCGGTCGGCCGCCATCTCGCGGCCCTGGGCCTGCGCGTCGGCCTTCACGTCATGCGTGCTGCTGGCCCGCTCGTTGCCCTCCGGCTTGTTCTTCCACTGACCGTCCTCGTGGTACGTGTCGACGTCACCCTTGACCATGGCCGGCTCCTCCCTGGGTCCGAACTGTTCCCCGAATCAGTGCCCCGAGAAGCACCGGGCAAACCGCCGTCCTCAGGAGACGGCCGGGCAGTTGTTGCTCACCCGCCGCAGGATCTGTTCGCGTTCGTCGGTGGTGATGCCCGACGGCTCGCCGTCGAAGTGCGTCTCGACCTTCTCCCAGCCTCGGCGCTGCTCGTAGTGCAGGTGCGGCGCGCCGGAGTTGCCGGTGCTGCCCAGTTTCCCGATCTGCTCGCCCTGGGCGACCTTCTGACCCACCTCGACCAGTGGTGGTTCGAGCAGGTGCAGGTACTGCGTCTCCCACTTGCCGCCGTGATCGATCTTCACCCAGTAACCGCCGCCGCGCCCGCGCGGACCCTCCGGGTTCTCCGGGGTACGACCACCGAGCGACCCGTTGACGCCCGCCACGGTGACAGTTCCGGCATAGGACGCGAGCACCGGCCGCCCCCACGTCTCGCCCTCGACGGGAAAGAAGTCGACGTCGTAGTCGTCGTGGCCGGGATAGGTGCTGAGCTGCCACGTCTCCCCACAGGCCACCGGCATCTGGAAGAGCGGACGCGGCCCGGCCGGTCGCAGCATCGGCACCGCCACCACCGCGATGCCCAGGACGGCCGCCACCGCGACGAGCGCGAGGAGGACGCGGATGGCACGGCGTCGGGGGCGGCGGTGGGCACGGGCTCTGGCGGGGCGGCCGGTCGTCACCGGCCCGAGCATGGCAGATCCCGGCAACGCCACGGCGCCGGGTCAGCGCCTCAAAGCCCTGTCGCACCGCGAGCGGTGACATTGCAGTCGCATCGTCAACGAGGTACCATCGCATTCAATGCAGTTGTATTGCAAAGAGAGTGGGCCCCCATGCACGTGATCCCGTTGTCCGAGGCGACCACCGACCTGCTCGACCTGGTCGGCGGCAAGGCCGCCGGGTTGGGCGAGCTGATCCGGCGCGGCGAACGGGTCCCCGAGGGCTTCTGCGTCACCACCGAGGCACACCGACTCGGCGTGGTACCGGCCGCCGAGGTCGTCGCCGCGTACCAACGGCTCGGCGCGGGCCGGGTCGCGGTGCGCTCCAGCGCCACGGCGGAGGACCTGCCCGACGCGAGCTTCGCCGGGCAACACGACACCGTGCTCGACGTCGTCGGCGACGCCGAGCTGATCGCCGCCGTCGAGAAGTGCTGGGCCTCGCTGCACAGCGACCGGGCGACCGCCTACCGCGACGCCCGACAGATCGACAACCGGCAGGTGCGGATGGCCGTCGTGGTGCAATGCATGATCACGCCCACGGTGGCCGGGGTGCTGTTCACCGCGAACCCGCTGAGCGGGCGGCGCGACGAGATGACCGTCGACGCGGCCCCCGGTCTCGGCACGGCCGTGGTGGACGGCGCGGCGACTGTGGACCACTACGTCCTCGACGGCGTCAGCCGAGCCGACACCGGCTGCCTGACCTCCGCACACCTGGCCGATCTGCGCGCCACCGGCGAACGGTTGCAGGCCCACTTCGGTTGCCCGCAGGACATCGAGTGGGCGATCGACGCGCACGACGTCCAGTGGCTGCTGCAGGCCCGGCCGATCACCACGATGTTTCCGCAGCCGCCGGCCACCGACAAGCCCCTCCCCCGGGTCTACCTGGAGTTCGGTCACGTCCAGGGCATGCTGCGACCGGTCACCCCGATGGGCATGGCGACACTGCGGACGCAGATCACCGCCATGCTGGCCGCGCTCGGGGTGCGGGTGGAGATCGTGGACATCGGTGGGCGGCTCTACGGCGACCTGACCGACCTGGCCCGGGACCGGTCGTCGCGCAAACGGCTGGTCAAGCTCATGGCTGTCGACTTCGGGCCGCGCGCCCAGGCGGTGATGGAGCACCTGCTGGACGACCCCCGCTTCGCCCCGACCAACGGCGGCCCCCGCCGCGGCCGGGCCCCGGGGGCCGCCTCGCTGCGGACGGCCCGGCGTGCGGTGGTCGGGATCCTGCGGGCGCTGGCCCGTCCCGACACCGCACGGATTCGGATGTTCGAGGCGGTCGAGCGGCTGAGGACCCGGTCTGCGGCCCCCGCCGACCTGCGCACCGCCGCCGACCGGCTGCGCTTCGTGCAGACGGCGCAGGAGGCCGACGACAGCGCCGACGCGATCATGTGGCCGATCGTCGCGGGAATGCTGGCCGCCGCGCTGCCGGCCGCGCTGCTCAAGGGCCTCACCGGGCCGGACGAGATCCACACCGTGCTGGGCGGCATGCCGCACAACGTCACCATCGAGATGGACCTGGCGCTGTGGCGGCTGGCCCAGGGCGCGGGCGAGCACCGCCGACTCCTGCTCGACACCCCGCCGGCCGAGCTGGCCACGCGCTACCTGCGCGGAACCCTGCCCGACATCGGCATGGTCGCCTTCCTGGAGGCCTACGGCCACCGGGGCGTCGCCGAAGTCGACCTCGGCGTGCCGCGCTGGGAGGAGGACCCCGCGCCGGTCTTCGCCGCTGTCGCCAACTACCTGCGGGTCACCGATCCACGCCAGGGCCCCGACGAACGTTTCCGACAGGCCGCCGTCGCCGCCGAGCGAGCGCTGGCGGAGCTGATCGGGCGAGCCCGCCGTCGGCGGCCGGTGCGCGGCACCATCGCCGGTTTCCTGCTGCGCCGGGCGCGGTCGTTGGCCGGTCTGCGCGAGGCCGGCAAGTTCGCCGGGTTGTACCCACTGCGCGAGACCCGCCGGCAACTGCTGCTCATCGGCGCCGACCTGCACGGCACCGGGTTGCTGGACCAACCCGACGACATCATGTTCCTGACCCTCGACGAGGTGCACGCCGCCGTACACCAGGGTGTCGACCCGCGAGCGACAGTCACCTCCCGGCGGGCCGTGCACCGCCGGGAGCTACGCCGCGCGACGGTGCCGGTGGCGCTGCTCTCCGACGGCACCGACGTCGAGGCGGTCCTGCCCCCGACGGCGGCCGGCGACGGGACGCTCGCCGGCGTGGGCGCGTCGGCGGGTCGGGTGACCGGCCCCGCCCGGGTCGTCCACGACCCGGGCACCGCCCACGTCGAGCCCGGCGACGTCCTGGTGGCCGCGACCACGGACCCCGGGTGGACCCCGCTGTTCCTCACCGCCGCGGCGCTGGTCACCGAGACCGGCGCGATCATGGCGCACGGCCCGACGGTGGCCCGCGAGTACGGCATTCCCGCCGTCATCTGCGTGCCGGACGCCACCCGGACGATCACCACGGGGCAACTCGTCACTGTCGACGGCGGCGCCGGCACCGTCACGGTCCACTGACCGTCCACCCCTACGGAGAAGGACGACGATGAGCGACACCACGGCGACGACCAGGGCGCGGGTGGGCCCGCTGCTGCGTCGCGCGGCCGAGGCCGAGGCCGCGACGTGGCGCAACCTCTACGTGTGGGCGCGGCGGCGTGCACTGCCACTGCGGCCCGGCGACGAGCCGTTCGGCTACCTCGGCGTGGTCAAGCCGATCCTGGGCATCTTCATCGGGCTGTCGGCGCTGGAGATCCCGATCTTCGATGTCGTCGTCACCCACGTGGTGCCCTGGCGGCCCGCCCGCTGGATCGTGCTCGGCCTCGGCGTCTGGGGTCTGCTCTGGATGATCGGGCTGTACGCCGGCATGACCATCCATCCCCACGTCGTGGGTGACAGTGGCCTGCGGGTGCGGCTCAACGCGGGCATCGACATCTTCATCCCGTGGGCCGACGTCGAGGCACTGCGCAAGCGGTACCGTTCGCTGCCGTCGAGCAGGTCGGTCCAGGTCGAGCAGGAGGGCGACCGCCGGGTGGTGTCCATCGCCGTCGGCAGCCAGACGAGCGTCGACGTCCTGCTGCGCCGGCCGCTGACCTTCGACCTGCCGAGGGGCGGGTCCGCGCCGACGAACGAGCTGCGACTGTACGCCGACGACCCCGACGGCCTGCTGCGCAGCGCCCGGGGCACCCCCACGGGCGGCACCGTCAGCCGGTAACCACCGCCGCTGGCGGGGTGCCCGGGCCAACCACTGTGAAACGATCGAGGCCATGCCGAAGAAGGTCGACCACCAGGAGCGACGCACCCTCATCGCGGACGCGTTGATGCGGGTCGCCGCGGCTCAGGGGCTGGAAGCGGTCAGCCTCCGACACGTGGCCGCCGCAGCCGGCGTGTCGGCCGGCATGGTCCAGCACTACTTCCGGACCAAGGACGAGATGATGGCGTTCGCGTTGAGCGTGGTCCGCGAGCGCAGCCAGATCCGGGTCACCGAGGCGGTGGCCCGGCTGGGTGCTGACCCACCGCCCCGGCTGCTGCTGCGGACCCTGCTCGCCGCGTTGCTGCCGGTCGACGCGCACACCCGCGACGACGGTCGGGTGGCGCTGGCGTTCCTCGCCTACACGGCGGTACGTCCGGCCGCCGCGACCGGCCTGCGGGAGGGCACCCGGCAGCTCACCGAGTTCATCGCCGGCCTCCTGCCCGAGCGGCACGACGCCGCCGCCGCGGCCGGTCTGCTGGCGCTGATGGAAGGGCTGGGTGTCTACCTGCTCGGCGGGCAGTACACCGCCGAGCAGGCGCTGGGCGCGCTGGACGCCCAGCTGGACCTGCTCTTCGGCGCGTCGTCGACCGCCTGAGCGGTAGTGGTCGTACCGGGCCGTCAGCAGCGCGGCACGTTCGGGATGTACCCGTCGTAGCCGGTCAGCAGGTAGGCGTCGGAGACGTAGCGGTTGGTGCCGATCCGGTTCCAGACGGACGTCGTGCCGTACGGGCCGGTGACAGTGCTGCCGACGGCCTGACAGTAGACGGCGACGGTGGCGCCGTCGGCGACCGAGCCGACGACCGGATAACTGGCACCGGGGCCGGAGCGGACGTTCAGGGTGCTCGCGCTGGTGCTCACCGTGCCGGAGCCGACGCCGGTGATGCCGTTGACCAACTGCAGGTAGTAGGTCCAGTTCCAGTTCGGGCCCGGGTCGGTGTGCGTCGCGCCGGGCACCTCGTTGTGCCCGATGATGTGCGCCCGGTCCTTCGGGATGCCGTACCTGGTGGCGAGGCTGCGGGTGAGTGCGGCGGACGCGCGGTACATCGCGTCGGTGAGCCAGGCGGGATTGTCGACGTACCCCTCGTGCTCGATGCCGATCGACTGGGTGTTGTAGGTCCAGTTGCCGGCGTGCCAGGCGATGTCCTTCTCCCGCACCGACTGGGTGACGGCCCCGTCGGAGGAGCGGAAGGTGTAGTGCGCGCTGGCCTGCGCGGCCGGGTTCTGGAACCAGCCGACGGTGCCGGAGTACGAGCCCTGCGCGGTGTGGATGACGATGCGGGTGACCGGGTGGCTGCCCGGCCGACTGGCCACCGTGTAGTTGCTGGTGCTGGCCGGCGCCCAGACGGCCGGCCCGTAGTCGGTGCTGAGCGTGCCGACCCCGCCGGCGCGCTCCAGGGTGCCCCGGCGCGGCGCTACCGGTCGGCCCGACACCGTCTCGCCGCGCTCGCTGAACCCGGCGCGCAGCAGGTCGTAGACGCTGTCCGCGTAGCGCCGCGCCACCGACGGGTCGTGCGCGCCGCCGTAGCGGGCCAGCGCCGGATGCCAGGCGTTCACGTCGTCGCGGTCCGCGGCGGTGCGGCCGGCCTGATCGGCGTACGCGCGCAGCACTGCTGCCGCCCCGAGGACGTTCGCCGTAGCGTCGGTCCGCAGCGCGGCCGGACTGAGCCGGGTGAGCGTGGCGGCTTCGTCCAGTGTGCGCACCTCGGGGTTGCTCGTCAGGTGCATCAGCCCGTACCCGCCGGCCGCGCTCGGCGCGCCGCCGTGCATGTCCAGCCGCGACTCGGCGTACCCGAGCGCCACCAGCAGGTCGCGCGGAACGTCGTAGCGCGCGGCGGCGGTGTCGAACGCGACGGCCAGCGGGGTGGCCGTCGCTGGTGTCCCGCCGGGGTCGGCGGCGGCGGGGGTGGCACCCACGACCACCCCGGTCAGGGCGGTGGTCAGGGCGAGCAGGAAGCGGCTTCGGTGGGAGGTTCGAGCGGACATCAGCACTCCTCGCGGTGACGGAGGTGGGCGGCGCGGGGCCGCCCACCTCGGGGTCGGGCTCGTCAGCACCAGCCGTTGACCGGACCGTTCACACCTGTCGACAGGTAGGCGTCGGACACCCAACTGCCGTCGCTCAACCGGTTCCAGAGCGCCGTGGTGCCATACCGGCCGGTGTGCGAGGTGCCGTTGGCGGAGCAGGAGATGGTGACAGTGGCGCCGTCGGCCACCGAGCCGAGTGAGCCGTAGCCGGTCCCCGGCCCGGCACGTCGGGTGAGCGCCCCGCCGCCGTTCGCGTCGACCACCCCCTGGTTGAAGCCGAGCGCGCCGTAGTTGTAGAGACCGCCACCAGCACCGGCCCAGGCCGACCCGTGCCGTGCACCGCCCTGGTACGCGGCGGCCCCGTTGGCCAGCACCCACTTGCCGATGTCGTGCCCGGCGATCGGCACGTACGCGCTGTTCTGCCGGAGCCCGAAGTGGACGTGCCGGCCGTAGGCGGCACCGCCGCAGGTGACGTCGGTGCCGGTGTTACCCAGGACGGCGCCCTGACCGACGCTGGCGCCGTTGACGGAGATGCTGTTCCACAGGTGGTAGTAGTCGGTCGAGTAGCCCCGGTCGTGGATCACCCGGATCCACCCCTGGCACATCGTGTACGCCGCGCCCGCCCGGGCGGCACGGACCACCTGGTCGCCGCCGGCCAGGTCGACCGAGCTGTACGGCGACTCGGTTCCACCCCAGCCGTGCGGGCCGCTGGTGAGCGTCCACGTCTGGCCAACGCCGAACGGCAGGGCCATCCCGGTCCGGTAGTCGCCGCCCGCGTACATCGGGCTCGGGGTGGTGGTGAGCACGTCCCTCTCCTGCGCGGTCGTCAGCGGCGACTCGGCGGCCAGGGCGCCGAAGGCGGCCTCGCCGTCGAAGGCGATCCGCCACCCGGCAGGCTCGGACCGGGCGATGAAGATCGACCCGGTGGGGTGGGCGTCCTCCTGCCGGGGCGCGAGGGCGACGGCGGTGCCGAACGCCCACCGGCCGCTGGTACGGCTGACGGTGACCCGGGTCTCCGGTCGCGCTCCGGCCACTGACAGTTCGGCAGAACCGAGCAGCTTGGCGGTCACCGCGGCGGTGAGCGCGGGGGTGACGGCCGCGGCGGCGGCGCTGGGCGCCGCCCCGATCAGGCTCGTGACCATCAACAGGGCGGCGGCTGTGCCGCCGACCAGTCGTCGACCGTGTCTCATCGTGGCCTCACTTTCGGATGGGTTCTCGGACCGTCGAGTTCCGCCACGGATGCCTCCCGCCGGATCACAACCGAGAGACAACCGTCGATATTGACGCCGATTGTTGTGTAGCAAATCGTCAAAAGTCAACGAACCCATCGAAGGTTTTCTACATCCCTGGATTCGCGCCCGAGCCGGCCTCGGCCGGGCTGCGCGCCGCACCACCCCTGAACGAGAATTGCGCCATGCGGTAGGGCGCGGCACTGTGCGGAACGCCGCTACCGGAGGGGGCGAGCGCGGATGTTGACTCTTCAACGGGTGTCGATCGGCTACGGCCATGCGCCGACCGTGCTCCGGGACGTGTCGGTGACGGTCCGTCCGGGTCGGGTGCTTGCGTTGACCGGTTCGTCGGGTGCCGGCAAGACCACCCTGCTGCACGCGATGGCCGGGCTGCTGCGCCCGCGAGACGGCGCGGTGACAGTCGACGGGCAGGCGCTTCGCGACCGCGACCACGCGGTCGAGCACCGGATCGTCCTCGTCCCGCAGGACAACGGTCTGGCCCCGATCCTGACCGCCACCGAGAACCTGCAGGTGGCGCTGGTCGCCGGCGGTGTGGCAGCGGCGCAGGCCCGCCAGCAGACCGCAACGATGCTGGATCGGCTGGGTCTCTCCGGCCAGGCCGACCAGTTGGTCGAGGAGCTGTCCGGCGGCCAGCAGCAGCGGACGGCCATCGCTCGCGGTCTGGCGCTGCGCGGCGGCGTGCTGCTGGCCGACGAGGTGACCAGCGAGCTGGACGCGGGTAATCGGCAGCGCGTGCTGGATCTGCTGCACGACGAGGCACGCCGGGGCGCGGCGGTCGTGTTCGCCACCCACGACCCGGAGGTGGCCGCCGCCTGCGAGGCGGAGCTGCATCTCGTCGAGGGTCGGGCGGAGATCGTCCGCGATTGACGGGCCTGCGATAACCGGCAGATCTCAGTCCATCCGCACGGGACGGCGGGCGAAAGGCACCGCCGATAGCATCGCCGTCAATGCTGACCATCATCTGGGCAGCGCTCGCGGCCCGTCGGGCGCAGGCCGCCGCCGTGCTCCTGCTCGCGTTGCTCGCCAGTGCCGCCGCCGCGGCCGCACCGAGTTACACCGCCGCGGCCGGGCAGGCCCTGTGGCGCTACGAACTGTCCACCGCGCAGCCGAACGAGCGGCGGGTGCGACTCGCCGAGCCCGTCGAGTATCCGGGGATGCCCGGCGATCCGACCAGGACGGTGTTCGCCGACAGGGTCCGTCAGTTGACGCCGGCCGGGTTCGACGTCGTCCTGGGCGCCCAGAGCGGCGGTGTCGCCGCCGGTCGCGCCGGCAGGGTGACCTCGAACCTGACCTATCGGGCGGGGGTCTGCGAGCGGGTCGCCGTGACCGGCGCCTGCCCCCGGGCCACAGCGAGAGGTCAGGTCCCCGAGGTCATGGTCAGTACGCACACCGCGGCGCGGCTCGGTGTCGGCGTCGGGGATCAGTTCACCTTCGGCGCCGTGCCGGTGCGGGTGTCCGGCGTCTACCAACCGTTGGACGTGCGGGATCCGTACTGGCTCGGCGAGGAGCTCATCCGGCCGCCCGCCGCGGACACGGCCACCACGTCGATCCCGGGTAGCGCCGAGGACGCCATCTTCAGCGCCGAGTCGTCACCCCTCGCCGACGACGTGATCCTGTCCCGCTCGACCGCCGATCTCTACGCCACCGAACGGTTGCTGGACGGCCGATCCGTGCCGGACCTGCGGGAGACGATCGCGGTGCTGGAGCGCGACGGGGGGCGTGAGGGTTACGGGGCCGGCAGCAGCCTGCCGAGTCTGTTGGACCGCGTCACACTGCAACGCGGGCAGCTGGCCGACGGCGTGGTGCTGGGCGCGGGGCTGCTCGTCCTGCTCTGCTGGCTGGTCCTCTTCGTCGCTGTCGGTTCGGCGGCCGACCAACGCCGACCGGAGCAGGGCCTGCTCCTGCTCCGTGGCGTGCAGCGTCGACGGCTGTGGGTGCTGGCGATCGGTGAGCACGCCGTGCCCGTCCTGGTCGCGATCCCCCTCGGCTGCCTGGCGGGTCTGGCCGCCGCCGACCTGCTCGCCGCGCGCACCCTCCCGGCCCACGCCGACGTCGCCGTGGACGCGACGACGATCGTCTTCGCCGCTGTCGCCGCCCTCGGCGCGCTCGCCGCGGTGCTGTTGGCCCAGGCCCGGATGATGTCCGCGCCGGTCGTCGACCTGCTGCGTAGGGTGCCGGCCCGGATACGAGGGTGGCGGGCCACCATCGGCGACGTCGTCGCGGTGTCCATCGCCGTGGGCGCCGTGGTGCAGTTGCGCTCCGGCGGATCGCCCAGTGGTCTGGCGCTGGTGGCACCGATCGCCGGAGCGCTCGCCGCAGGCGTGCTGCTGGCGCGGGTCGCGATGCTCGCCGGCGCCGCTGTGGGCGCGGCGCTGCTCGCGCGTGGCCGCACAGCGGTCGGCCTCGCCCTGGTGCAGGTGGCCCGCCAACCCCGGTTCCGGCCGCTGATCGCCCTGCTCACCGTGGCCGTCGCCATGCTCGCCTTCACCGTCGCGACGAGTGAGGTCGCCTCGGCCGCCTACCTCGACCGGTCGGTCGTCGAGGTCGGCGCGCCCCGCGTCGTCGAGGTCGACGCGACGTCGCGTGCACATCTGTTGACAGCCGTGCGGGCGGTCGACCCCGAGGGCAGATTCGCGATGGCCGCCGTGGTGTCGGGTACGCCCGCCGCGGCCGGCACACCGCTGCTGGCAGTGGACTCCGAGAGGCTGGCGACGGTGGCCGCGCCGCATCCGTCCTACGGCGCCTCGCTGGCGGACATCGCCCGAGACATCCACCCGCCCGCACCCGGGCAACCGGTGCGGCTGCGGGGTCAGCAGCTCATCATGGCGCTCTCCGCCGACTTCGACGCCGAGATCTTCGGCGGGCATCGGGTCCGCCTCGCGATCACGATCTCCGGACGGAACGGCACCCGGGTTGCCCTTGCCCGCGAGGACATCACGCCCGGCCGGAAGGATTACGACCTCCAGGTGCCCGAGTGCGCGCAGGAATGCCGACTCGTCAAGATCGAGATCGATGCTCCCGTGGTGTCCCGGCCACTCACGGTCCAGTTCGAGGAGCTGAGCACCGCCGACGGCGAGGGCGAGTCGGTCGTGCTGACCGGCGCACAGCTCGCCGATCTGCAACGGTGGCGGCTGCTCGATACGGATGACACGTCCATCAGCACAGCGAGCGGAACGAAAGCCGCGTTGGTCCTCAAAGTCGCGGAAGGCCCGCGCGCGAGGCCGGCCGGTGTCGGTGTGCTCGATTCGCCGTTCCCGCTGCCCATCTACCTGACCCGGTCGAAGGGGACGAGCCTCGGCGGGTCTCATCCGTACGACGGTGTCGACGGGACACCGACCAACGGGTCGGTTCGAGGTCTGGTCGACCGCCTGCCGCGGCTCGGCGCGTCCGGTCTCATCGCCGACCTGGAGTACGCGGACCGACTCGCCGTCGCCAGTCAGAACGGCAGCGAGGAGGTCTGGTTGGCGCGGTCGGCTCCCACCGATGTCCTCGACCGGCTTCGCGAACAGGGCCTGGTCGTACGGGGCGACCGGACGATCACCCAGGTCCGAGCGGACTTCGATCGACAGGGAGCGGCCCTGGCGCTGCGCTTCAACGTCTTCGCCGCGCTGGCCGGGGTGCTGATCGGGGCGGCCGGCATGGTGGCGACGGCCTCCGCCGAGCAACGCGCCCGGGTGGCCACGCTGGTGGCGCTGCGTCGGCAGGGGTTGCCGCCACGCGCCGTACGGGGCGGCTACGGATGGCCGGTCGCGTTCGCGGTGGGGTCGGGTGCTCTCGTCACCCTGGTGATCTGGCTCCTCACCCGGGGCGGGCAGCGCCTGTTCAGCGACGGCCGCTCACCGGTCCCGACACCCGACTGGCCGACCGTCGACCGGCTGCTGTTGTTCGCGGTGCCGGCCGTCGTCCTGTTCGCCCTCACCGCTGTCGTGCTCGGTCGGATCATCGCCAGCTCGGTGCGCCGCCGGAGCGGTCGATGACCGCGGCCCGGCAGGACGCGCCGGTGACCACCGCACGGCCGGCCGAGGGGGTGGCCGTCAGCTGCCATCGACTGATCCACATCTACCCCACCGCCACCGGGGACGTCGTCGCTCTCTCCGGCGTGGACCTGAGCATCGCGGCCGGTGAGATGCTGGCGCTGGTGGGTCCGTCCGGCTCCGGCAAGTCCACGTTGGTGGCGATCCTCGGTGGGCTCATGCAGCCCTCCGCCGGGCGGGTCCAGGTGGGCGACCACGAGCTGTCCCGGCTCCCCGCCAAGGGCCTGGCCGCCCTGCGCGGCACCACTGTCGGCACCGTGCTCCAGGGCGCCGAACGCAACCTGCTGCCGTACCTGTCGCTGTCGCGCAACATCTGGTTGGCGCAGCGAGCCGTGGCGCGCACGGCCAGACGCCGGCTCGACCCACCGGAGGCGATCCTCGAACTGGTCGGTCTCGGCGGTGCCGGCGCGCGGCGGGTCGCCGACCTGACCCCGGGTCAGCGCCAGCGGGCGGCGCTGGCGCAGGGGCTCGCCGCCGGGCCCGGCCTGCTCCTGGTCGACGAGCCGACCAGTCAGCTCGACGTGGCCGGTCGTGACGAGGTGCTCGCCGCGCTGACCACCGTCAACGCGCAGCGGGGCACCACAGTGGTGGTGGTGACCCACGACGGCGAGGTGGGCGCCCGACTGGGCCGGGCGGTCACCATCCGCGACGGCCGGGTCGGCGCCGAGGGGCGTGACGGCCGGGACTTCGCCGTGGTGGCCGGTGACGGCACGATCCAGTTGCCGCCCGAGACGTCGGCGGCCTTCCCCGCCGGGACGTTGTTCGAGGTCGAGCACACCGACCAGTCGATCACCCTGCGCGCCGTGACCACCCCGTCGTCCCGCCCCGGAGACGACGGGGTGACCAGCGTCGGCGACCCGCCCTGACCAGGCCGTCTGAACGGCCCCGCTCGGCTCGGTGGGCCGTGTTGTCCGCGGTCGCGGTCAGGTGAGCGGCGACGGCGACTCGGCGCCGGGGATCGTCAGCGCCGGCGTACCCGATCCGTCCGCCGGGACGCTCCACACGTCGGGTTGGCCGTCGTCCCGACGCAGCGTGTAGGCAAGCTGTCCGCTGTCCAGCCAGGCCGCCTGGTCATCGACGCTGCGGGTCTCCGCGGTCGCGGTGACCCGCATGCTCGACAGGTCGAGGACCGACAACCGCCAGCCCTTCGCCGGGTCGGCGTCGATCGCCTCCTTGAACGCGAGCCGGGTGCCGTCCGGTGACAGCGACGGGCACTCGACGTTCTCCTTGAGCGTCTCGACGGTGCGGGCGGCGACGTCACCCCGGACGAGGTACCGCCGACCCCCGGTGGACATGGTCGCGTAGAAGCGGTTGTCGTCGGCGGTGAAGGTGACGCCCCAGTAGTTGACATCCGGGTTGCGGTGGCGGCGGCCGTCCATCGTGATCGCGAAGTCTTCGAGCGACGCCACAGTGGCACCGGTGACGGTGTCGAGGATCCCGGTGCGGGTGGAGAAGCCACTGGAGGTGTACGAGTCACCGCCGACGAACGTGGTCCAGGAGACCATCCGGCCGGAGGCCGAGACCCGGGCCCGGTTCGGCAGACCGGGTACACCGACCGCCCGGGTCTGGCGCAGCTCCGCGTCGAGCACGACAACCTGGTACGACCACGCGGTCTCCGGCTTCAGGCAGACCCCGGTGCCGGCCGCGGCGTACACCCGCAGGCATTCCAGACCGCCGACCGTGCGCGGCCCGGCGGGGTCGGTCGCGGCGACGGTGGAGACGTGCCGGTCGGTGATCGCCAGCAGACGCCGCCCGGGTGCCAGGCTGACCGCCTGCTCGCCGCCGACGGGCGGCGGTGTCCGGGGAGCCTGCGCGGCCGTGGCGGCGTAGCCGGCCGCCACCGTGCCCAGCAGCACGGCCGAGGCGACCACCACGCCGAGTTTCGCTCGGGTCGACATCGCGGTCATCGGAGCACCTTCCGGGTGGTGGGTCGGGACGGGGAGGTCAGCAGGAGCAGCGTGCCGACCAGGACGCCGGCGACGGCCACCGCCGCCGCGCGGACCGCGTGCTCCGGTCCCCACGCCTGCCAGGCCAGACCGAACAGCACTGAGGAGACGAGGTACGCCAGGGCCTGCCCGGTCTGCACCAGCGCGATTCCGGTGGTCCGCAGTCGCGCCGGCAGCACGGGCCCGGCGAGCGCGATGAGCACACCGTCGGTGGCCGCGTAGAAGGCGCCGTACAGCGTCAGCGCCAGAGCGATCAGTGGCCAGCCGTCGACCGGGCCGGCCAGCAGCAGGTACGTCGCACCGAGGGCGGTGTAGCCGCCGATCACCACGGGCAGGCGACCGATCCGGTCGGCGAGCGCGCCGAGCGGGGCGGCGAGCAGCAGGTAGGCCAGGCTGGTTCCCACCGCGAGCAGCGGGAACCAGCGCAGGCCGAGGTCCATCCGGCGTTGCAGCAGCAGGTAGACGAAGCCGTCGCCGATGGTGGCCAGGCCGAGCATCGCGGCGGCCAGCACCAGCCGCCGGGCAGGCCCGCCGCGCAGCAGGCCGACCGCCTCGCGGACGGACACCTTCGGGTCGTCCGGCCCGTCCGCCGCCGGGCCGTCGGCTGCCGGGCCGGTGGGCCGTTCCCGGACGAAGAGCACCAGCACCACGACGGCCAGTGCCGCGATGCAGAAGCTGGTGACGAAGACCGCGTCGTACGACTGCCCGACGACCAGCAGGACCGCGAACGCGGCGAGCGGCCCGAGGAACGCGCCGAAGCTGTCCATCGCCCGGTGCACCCCGAATGCCCGACCCAGCGCCTCGGGCGGGGTGGAGAGGGTGATCAGAGCATCGCGTGGCGCGCTGCGCACCCCCTTGCCGAGCCGGTCGACGGCGATGACGGCACCGATCGCCGGGATCGACCGGTCGGCGAGCAGCAGTCCGAGTTTCGCCACCGCCGAGAGCGCGTACCCGAGGCCGGCGATCAGTTTGCGCCGCCGGAACCGGTCGGCGGCGAAACCGCCGACGACCCGCAACAGCGCGGTGGCGCCGGTGTGGACGCCGTCCAGCACGCCGAAGGCCACCGGGCTGAGGTTCAGGCCCAGCACCAGGTAGAGAGGCAGGACCGCGGCCACCATCTCGGCCGACACGTCGGTGATCAGGCTGACCGTGCCGAGCGCGATGACGTTGCCGCTGACCATCGCGAACCGGCCACGTCGGGGCCCCGGTCCGGGCGGGTCGGCGACGGGTCGGGAGACGGTCGACAGGTACACGCGCATCTCCTCGGATCGACGGCTGACGGGCAGCCATCGTCCGTACTCGCCGCGGTGGACACAACGGACCGTCGGTGGCATCCGGGCGAGGGCCGGGTGAACGGCTTTCCAACAACGAGGTGTTCGCCTGCCGGGACGCAGTGTTCATCCGCCCGTCGCCCGCCGGCTCATCGACCTTCCTACATTCCTTGCGCTCTTCCCACGAGGTAAGGAGTCCTGGATGGACATTCGATTCCCCCGTCCGTCGGTGACGCTGGGGCTGGTCACGGTGATCGTCGCCGCGACCGCCGCCGTCGTCGTGACCGGCGCTGGCGCGGCGTCGGCGGCGAGCGTGACCTTCACGCCGGTCGCCGACACCTACGTCCAGAGCGACACGGCCACCACCAACTACGGCACGTCCACGCAGGTCGTGGTGGACAACTCACCGGTGCGGCGCTCGTTCCTGCGCTTCACCGTGAGCGGTGTCAGCGGCACGGTGACCGCCGCCAAGCTGCGACTGCGCACGATCAGCGGTAACAGCGGCAGCGACGCCGGCGGCACGTTCCGCCGGATGTCCAACACCACCTGGTCGGAGACCGGCACCACCTGGAACAACCAGCCGGCCATCGACGGGGCCACGCTCGGCACCATCGGCGCGGTCAGCGGCAACACCTGGTACGAGGTCGATGTCACGGCCGCGGTCACCGGCAACGGCACGTACAGCTTCGGCGCCACCTCGGCCAGCGGCGACGGCGCCTACTACGACACCCGGGAGAGCGGCGCTGACGCCCCGCAGCTGGTGGTCACCACCGGGACCACCACGCCGCCCCCGTCGGGCGACCCGGTCTTCGTCGGCGCTGGCGACATCGCCGACTCGGGCTCCGGCGACAGTGCCACGGCGGCGCTGCTCGACACCATCCCGGGCACTGTCTTCACCACCGGCGACAACGTCTACGACAGTGGGACGGCGTCGCAGTTCAACAGCTACTACGAGCCCACCTGGGGTCGGCACAAGTCCCGTACCCGCCCGTCGCCGGGCAACCACGACTACAACACGTCGGGCGCGACCGGCTACTACAACTACTTCGGTACGTCCGCCGGCCCGAGCGGTCGCGGCTACTACTCGTACGACCTCGGCAACTGGCACATCGTGTCGCTGAACTCGAACATCAGCATGTCGGCCGGCTCGGCGCAGGAGCAGTGGTTGCGTGCGGACCTGGCCGCCAGCGGCAAGCCGTGCACGCTCGCGTACTGGCACCACCCACTGTTCACGTCCAGCTCCAACCACGCGCCGTCGACGTCGACGCGTCCGCTGTACCAGGCCCTCTACGACTACAACGCCGACGTCGTGGTGTGGGGGCACAACCACGTGTACGAGCGGTTCGCCCCGATGAACCCGGCCGGTGCCGCCGACTCGAGTCGGGGGCTGCGTAGCTTCGTCGCCGGGATGGGCGGCGCCGGCCACTACGGCTTCGGCACCATCCAGCCCAACAGCGAGGCACGTAACAGCTCGGCGTGGGGCCTGCTGAAGTTCACCCTGCACTCCAACAGCTACGACTGGCAGTTCGTCCCGGTGGCCGGCCAGACCTACACGGACACCGGCACCACCTCCTGCCACTGACCGCGCGGTCCCGCTGCGCCGTCAGCGGCGCAGCGGGACCCTCGCTCCCCCTGGCCGACGGAGCCCGCTCGATCGCGGCGACCCGCGCGGTTCCACGGCGAGATCTTGGACAGTTTCCGTTCACCCGGAACGGAAACTGTCCAAGATCTACGAAAATCGCCACGTCCGGCGCCGCGATCCGCTGCCAGGGCCGACCCGGTCAAGTCCCGACGGCACGCGACCGAACGACGTGTGCCCCCGCCCGGAACGCGGGCAGGGGCACACGGGCGTACGTCAGGGCGTCAGCGGGACGTGCCGGCGCGACGCTTGTTGTAGACGTCGAAGGCGACCGCGACGAGCAGGACGAGGCCCTTCACCACGGACTGGGTCGACTGGTCGATGCCCATGAGCTGCATGCCGTTGCTCATCACCGCCATGATCAGACCACCGACCATCGCGCCCACCACGGTGCCCACGCCGCCGGTGACCGCCGCGCCGCCGATGAAGGCCGCGGCGATCGCGTCCAGCTCGAACATGTTGCCAGCGGCGGGCTGGGCGCCGTTGGACCGCGACGAGTAGATGACGCCGGCCACCGCCGCCAGGAAGCCCATGTTGACGAACATCCAGAAGTTGACGGTGCGGACCTTCACCCCGGACAGCGCCGCCGCCGACAGGTTGCCGCCGATCGCGTAGACCTGGCGGCCGAAGACGGTACGCCGGGTGAGCAGGCCGTAAACCAGCACCAGGACCGCCAGGATGATCAGCACGATCGGCAGCCCTCGGGCGTGCGCCAACTGCCAGGCGAAGTACATGAGGACCGCGCCGACCAGCACGACCCGGGCGACGAACAGCGGGAACGACTCGACCGGCTGCTGGTAGCGGATCCGCGCCACGCGGGTGCGGAAGCCGCTGACCGCGTAGCCGGCCACGGCGATGGCGCCGATCAGCAACGTGAAGGCGTCGAAGCCCTCGCCACCGAGCAGGCCGTTGAGGAAGCCCGCCGCGACCTGCTGGTACTCGGAGGGGAACGGCGACAGCGAGATGTTGTCGAGCACCCGCAAGGTGAGACCCCGGAACAGCAGCATGCCGGCCAGGGTCACGATGAAGGCCGGAATGCCGGCGTACGCCACCCAGAACCCGTGCCAGGCGCCTACCGCGACGCCGACGACAAGCGCCGCGACGACGCCGATCCACCAGGGATGGCCCTGCTGGATCACCAGGACGGCGGAGACCGCTCCGGTGAGCGCGACGACCGATCCGACCGACAGGTCGATGTGCCCGCCGATGATCAGGATGACCATGCCGATCGCGAGGACCAGGATGTACGAGTACTGGAGAACGATGTTGGTGATGTTGCCGGGGCTCAGCAACACCCCGTCGGTCAGGACCGCGAAGAGCGCGACGATGACGACCAGGGCGACGTAGATGCCGCTCTGCCGCAGGTTGTTCAACACCAGCGCGCGCAGGTCGTTCGTCCCGCTGTGCAGGGCTGCGGTGGGTGTGCTGTCCGGCGGCGTGGGGCGCTCCGTCGAAGGGGTCTTGATGCTGGTCATCCGACGAGCTCCTTGTCCTTGGTCATCAGCTCCATGAGGCTCTCCTGAGTCGCCTCGGCCACCGGCATCTCGCCGGTGATCCGGCCGGCGGCGAGGGTGTAGATGCGGTCGCACATTCCGAGCAGCTCCGGAAGCTCGGAGGAGATGACGATCACCGCCTTACCGGCCGCCACCAGCCGGTTGATGATCGTGTAGATCTCGTACTTGGCGCCGACGTCGATACCGCGGGTCGGTTCGTCGAGGATCAACACGTCCGGGTCGGTGAACAGCCACTTCGACAGCACCACCTTCTGCTGGTTGCCGCCGGAGAGCTTGCCGACCACCGCCATGACGCTCGGCGTACGGATGTTCATCTCCTTGCGGCTCGTCTCGGCAACCTTGATCTCCTCGTTGCCGTTCACCCAGCCCAGGCGGGACAGCCGGTCCAACGCGGCGGCGGACACGTTGCGCCGCACGTCGTCGATGAGGTTGAGCCCGTAGCGCTTGCGGTCCTCGGTGACGTAGGCGATGCCGTTGTCGATCGCCTCGGCGACCGTGCGGGCCTGTACCTCCCGCCCGTGGACGAAGAGCCGGCCCCGGATGTCGCGCCCGTAGGACCGACCGAACACGCTCATCGCCAGCTCGGTGCGACCGGCTCCCATGAGGCCCGCGATGCCGACGACCTCACCGGCGCGTACGGACAGGCCGACGCCCTCGACGACCATCCGGTCCTGGACCGGGTGCCGCACCGTCCAGTCCTCGATGCGCAGGACCTCGTCACCGGGGGACGACTCGCGGTCGGGGTAGAAGCTGTCCAGGTCGCGCCCGACCATGCCCCGGATGATCCGCTGCTGGTTCACGTCGTCGGCCGTCATGTCGAGGGTCTCCACCGCGCGCCCGTCGCGGATCACCGTGGTGGAGTCGGCGATGGCGGTGATCTCGTTGAGCTTGTGCGAGATCATGATGCAGGTGATGCCCTGCTCCTTGAGGGCCCGCAGCAGGTCGAGCAGGTGCGCCGAGTCGATGTCGTTGAGCGCGGCCGTCGGCTCGTCCAGGATGAGCAGGCGCACCTTCTTCGACAGCGCCTTGGCGATCTCCACCAGCTGCTGTTTGCCGACGCCGAGCTGGATGACCGGGGTGACCGGGTTCTCGTGCAGCCCGACGGATGCCAGCAGCTTCGCCGCTTCGGCGTTGGCGAAGTTCCAGTCGATGAGCCCGCTGCGGCCACGCCGCTCGTTGCCGAGGAAGATGTTCTCCGCGATCGACAGGTACGGCACCAGGGCGAGCTCCTGGTGGATGATGACGATGCCGTTGGCCTCGCTGTCGCGGATGCCGCGGAACTGCATCGGCTTGCCGTCGAAGAGAATCTCGCCATCGTACGAGCCGGACGGGTAGACGCCGGACAGCACCTTCATCAGGGTGGACTTGCCGGCGCCGTTCTCACCGCAGATGGCGTGGATTTCGCCGCGGCGCACTGCGAGGGTGACGTCCTCCAGCGCGGTCACGCCGGGGAAGGTCTTGGTGATGCGACGCATCTCGAGGATGGTGTCGTCCATGGTCACTGTCCTCCGTCAG
This sequence comes from Micromonospora parva, assembly GCF_040649675.1. Lineage (NCBI taxonomy): Bacteria > Bacillati > Actinomycetota > Actinomycetes > Micromonosporales > Micromonosporaceae > Micromonospora > Micromonospora parva. The sequence continues at coordinate 58,024 of NZ_JBEZFX010000001.1, forward strand.
GTCTGGACGCGGTACACGCCCAGGCGTCGGGCCCGGCGGATGACCGCCGGGCCCGACGAGTGGCTTACTTCTTGGCCTGACCGGCGGCGACCTCTTCCGCCGTCCAGTAGCCGGAGTCGATCAGCGTCGCCTTGATGTCGTCCTTGTAGACGGTCGCGATCGGCAGCAGGTACGCCGGGACGACCTTGACGCCGTTGTTGTACGTCTCGGTGTCGTTGGCCTGCGGCTGCTTCTTCTGCAGGAACGCCTCGGCCGCGTTCACGGCCTGCTCGGCCAGCAGTCGGGTGTCCTTGAAGACCGTGGAGCTCTGCACGCCGTCGTTGATCAGCTTGATCGAGGCGATCTCCGCGTCCTGGCCGGTCACGACCGGGAGCTTCTTCGCGCCCTTGCCGTAGCCGGCGTTCTGCAGGGCGGTGATGATGCCCCGGGAGATGCCGTCGTACGGCGACAGCACCCCGTCGACCTTCGAGCCGTCGTTGTAGCTGGAGGTGAGCAGGTTCTCCATCCGCTTCTGCGCGGTCTCCTGCTGCCACCGCAGGATGGCGACCTGCTCGGGGGTGGTCTGCTTGGACTTGACGACCAGCGTGCCGTCCTCGATGAACGGCTTCAGGGTGTCCATCGCGCCGCCGAAGAAGTACTGGGTGTTGTTGTCATCCAGCGACCCGGCGAAGAGCTCGACGTTCAGCGGCCCCTTGGCCGTGCCCTTCGTGCCGTCCTTGTTCAGCAGGCCGAGACCGACCAGCAGCGCGGTGCCCTGGGCGACGCCGACCTTGTAGTTGTCGAAGCTGACGTAGAAGTCGACGTCCTTGCTGCCGCGGATCAGCCGGTCGTAGGAGATGACCGGGATCTTCGCGGCCGCGGCGGCCTGCAGCTGGCTGCTGAGCGCCGTGCCGTCGATCGCCGCGAGGATGAGGACATCCGCGCCCTGGGTGATCATCTGGTCGACCTGCTGCGACTGCGTGGGGATGTCGTCGCCGGCGTACTGGAGGTCGACCTTGTAGCCCTTGGCCTCGAGCTTCGACTTCACCGCGTTGCCGTCGGCAATCCACCGCTCCGAGGTCTGGGTCGGCATCGACACACCGATGGTCAGATCGCTGGGCTTCTCGTCACCGGTCTTGTCACCGCTGCCCGCACCCCCGCCGCTGCATGCCGCCAAGCTCAGCGCGAGTGCCGCGCCGCCGAGAGCAACCAGGAATTTCCTGCCCACCGGCTTCTCCTCTCAGGACTCCCCCGCCGACTGCCCGGGGCCAACTGTCATCTTTCGGGTAGTGTTAGCGCTCACAAACATTGCGTCAACACCTGATCCGAAATACCGGTGTCACGGTCTCGTAACGGAGCATCCAGGCGAGCGTAGCGATACGACCGATCAGCCGGAAGGGCAGGACGCGACAACTCAGCGTGGTCGTCCACGGCACCGACAGACCGGTGCCCGCGGACGACGTCTGTCGTCCGCGGGCACCAGCACTACCGTCGGGTCAGATGGGTCGCCGGGGCCTCGTCGGCCGGCGAACCCGATCGGCTACCGCTGCGACCACCGCTGGTTCGCCGCACCGGTGCAGGTCCAGAGGATCACCGTGGTGCCGTTGGCGGTGCCGTTGTTGTTGACGTCCAGGCAGAGCCCCGACTGCACGGCGCTGATCGTGCCGTTGGCGTTGACCGCCCACTGCTGGTTGGTCCCGCCGTTGCAGTCCCAGATCTGCACCTTGACGCCGGCCGTGGCGTTGAGGGGCGCGTCCAGGCACTTGCCGAGGGCCTGCAGGGTCTGACCGCTGCGGGTCCAGCGCTGGTTGGCGGCGCCGTTGCAGTCCCAGATGACCGGCTGGGTGCCGTTGGTCGTGTTGCTGTTCGGCACGTCGAGGCAGCGCCCGGAGGCGGCGCTGGCATACGCGCTCGACGTGGTCGGCGGCGGCGTCGTCGTGCCGCCACCGCTGACCCGGTACACCACGGTGCCGTGCGCCGGGACGCTGGCGCTGATGGTCCCGCTGCTGGAGCTGGTGCCGCCGGTCCACGCGTCCACCAGCGTGAACGACGAGCCGGACTTGCCGATGGCCGCGGCGGTGGTCGAGATCGTCGTCGTCGAGCCACCCTGGTTGAACAGGGCGACGGCGACGTCACCGTTGGCGAGCCGCTTGGCCAGCACCCGACGCGTACCGTCGAACGACACCTGCGTCCCCTGCAACCCGAGCGAGTCCTGGTTGATGGCGATCAGGTTGGCGTTCTTGAGGATGGTCTGCGTCGCGGCGTTCATGTTCCGCACGTCGTTGCCGGCGATCAGCGGAGACGCCATGATCGCCCACATCGCGAAGTGGCTGCGCATCTCCGTGTCGTTCATGCCACCGCGGCCGACCTCCATCATGTCCGGGTCGTTGAACCCACCCGGCCTCGCGTACGACGCCAGCGGAACTGTCACGTTGATGATGTTCTGGATGCCCATCGGGTAGCCGTTGGTCTGGCCGGTGTCCCACGCGTTGGTGATGTCCTCGGTGGTTCGCCACATGTTGGCCACGTCGCCCCAGTTGCGCTGCGGGCCGGTCTTGGCGTGGATGCTGTTGGGGTTGATGCTGTAGACGATCGGCCGGCCGGTGGCGGCCAGCGCGTCACGCATCTTGGCGAAGGTGGCCACCTGGTCGTTGATGCTGCCCTCCGGCGAGCACCAGTCGTACTTGAGGAAGTCGACGCCCCAGGCGGCGAACTGGCGCGCGTCCTGCACCTCGTGACCACGGCTGCCGGTCGCGCCCGGGTAGGAGCCGAAGTACTGCGCGCAGGTCTTGTCGACCGGTACCTGGTAGAGGCCGAACTTCAGGTTCCGGGCGTGCAGGTAGTCGCCGAGCGCCTTCATGCCGCTGGGGAACCGGCCGGGGTCGCCCTGGATGTTGCCGGAGGAGTCCCGGTTGGGATTGAACCAACAGTCGTCGACGACGACGTAGTTGTAGCCCAGGTCCCGCATACCGCTGCTGACGATCGCGTCCGCCGTCTGCCGGATCAGCGCCTCGTTGATGTTGCAGCCGAACGAGTTCCACGAATTCCACCCCATGGGGGGAGTGCGCGCCACGCCGTTGTCCAGTGCCTGCGCCGTCGGAGCGCGAAGGCCGACCAGTGTGCCGGCGAGCAGTATTCCGGCGGCCAGTACGCTCCCCCAGCGACGACCTCGGGTAGTGCGGTTCATCGAGCCTCCTTGTCGGTGGCGCCCGGCCGTGACTACGATCTCCGGTTGGTGCGCCGATAGTTGTGCGCCTATTTTTGTTAGCGTTAACAGAGACGCCCATCATGTTACGGCGACATTTCACGAGGTTCAATACCTTCACGAGGTCGTATCGCCCGAGGTCGATTGACTACACTGCGCAACGCATCGAGGCACGTCTTATCGGTGACGATGCCGGAAATTGCCGCACGCCGACGTCGGCCCGCACCCCCGGCCGCACCCGCACCCGCTCAGCGGGCAGCCGCGGCGGGACCGATGCCCGCCGCGGGGGCACCTCTGATGGTCAGCGCGGTGGGGCGACACTCTGGCGGGCGACCAGGGCCGGGGCGACGGTCTGCCGCAGCGCCCCGCCGGTGCCCGACTCGATCTGCGACAGCAACATCTGCAGGCTCGCCCGCGCCACCGCGTCGAAGTCCGGTCGGACGGTGGTCAGCGGCGGAATGAAGTACGCCGCCTCCGGCACGTCGTCGAAGCCGACCACACTGATCTCGTCCGGCACCCGCCGGCCGAACTCGTGCAGCGCCCGCAGCACGCCCAACGCGAGATGGTCGTTGGCGGTGAAGACGGCGGTGACCTCCGGCATCCGCGCCAACATCTGCCCGCACCGGTAGCCCGACGCGGCCGACCAGTCCCCCGGCATCGGCGGCGGCGGATCCAGCCCGGCGGCCAGCAACGCCTGCCGCCAGCCGTCGATCCGGCCGACGCTGTCGAACCAGTCGGTCGGCCCGGAGACGTGCCAGACGGTGCGGTGCCCGGCGTCGAGGAGATGTTGCGTGGCCGCCCGGGCGCCCGCCACCTGGTCGACGGTCACCAGCGGCACCGGCCGGCTCGGGTCGCCGTCGACGGTGACCAGCGGGACGTCCTTGGGCAGGCGCTCCAACGCCTCACCGGCCGACTCGACCGGGGCGATGACCACGATGCCGGCGACCCGGTGCGACAGGTGCCGCTCGACGGCCGCCGAGATGGACCGGTGGTCGAGGTTGCGCACGCTGCCGACGCTGACCGCGAAACCCTCTTCCGCGGCGGTCTGCTCCAACGCGGCCAGCAGCGACGCCGGACCGTAGAGCGTCGTGTTCTGCGCGACCACCCCGATGACCTGTGATCGACCGGTCACCAGGGCGCGCGCCGCGCCGTTGGGGCGGTAGCCGAGTTCGGCGATCGCCGCGCGCACCCGAAGCCGGGTCTGCTCACGGACGTTGGGGTGCCCGTTGAGCACCCGCGACACCGTCTGATGGGAGACACCGGCGAGACGAGCAACGTCCGTCATCGCGGGACCGTGGACGGCCATTTCACTCCCCCCGCTACATCTCCGGCCCGCGGCCCGTCGACGTCGACTGGAGCGGCCCGGCCCGATCCCCCTCGCTCAGTCACCACGCCGGTGCTGAATCCCAGGTGACCAGCGCTGGATCGCCGACAGTCTACGCCAGCAACCGTCCTGAACACGGCATGGCTCTGTCGGGTCTGCGCAACCCGCCCACGCCGTACCACCCGGTCCCCGCCGGAGGTGCGCGCCAGCCGGTGCGGCGCGCGGCCCCCGACGTGGTACGCCGGCCCGCCCGCGCTCCTGGACAGAGCGTGGAGCAGGCCGGCGCGGGCCCGACACGGTGGCGCCGACTCGACATGCCGTACGGCGTGCGCGGCCGGCGCCACCGGTCAGACCGGACGTCGTGTGACTGGTGTCACGGCGTCGTCAGGTCGAATCGCCGCACGGTGACCGCGCCACCGAGCGCCTGTGTTGCGTGGTTGAAGATGGCGAACCGGTAGCCCATGAAGAACTGCCAGTTGTTCGCCAGCGTCAGGGCGTTGCCGAACGAGGTGAAGTTGACCCCGTCGGTGCTGTACGAGAAACGGGCCTGCCGGCCGGAGCCGGGTCTGATGTCGGCGTTGGCGCGCAACCAGATCCGGCCACCGGAGACGGCGGTGCTCGCCACCTCGCTGCCGGTGCTGGTGGTGTTCCAGCTGCCGTCCATCGTCAGGCCGTTCTGCATGACCAGCCGGGTGGACCCGTTGTCCCGTCGGATGCCGATCCAGGCCGACGAGTTGCGCAGCACCGCCAGGCCGGTGCGGTCACCGTCGCGCATGGTGGAGTAGTCCAACTCGATGGTCGCGGTCGAGGTGGGGCCCTGGATGCGGTGGGTCAGCGTGTTGCGCGCCTTGTACAGGTCGCCGGTGACGGTGGCGGTCTGCAGGTTCAGGCCGTTGTTGACCGACCACTTGCTGTTGTCCGGGTTGTGGTTCCACTCCCACTGCGGGCCCAGCGTGGTGCCGGCGAAGGTGTCGGTGCCGGTGAGCGGCTTGACCGCCCGGGGCGGCGCCGGCAGGTTCGGCTTCGGGTACGAGCTGCCCCACGCGCCGTTGACCGTCTGCAACACCGGCCAACCGTCGCCGGTCCAGGTGATCGGCGCCAGGGCCGGCATCCGACCACCGGGGTACGCGTCGACGAAGGACATGTAGTACCAGTCGCCGTTCTGGGTCTGCACCAGACCGCCCTGGTGCGGCACACCGCCGCCGGAGATCGGACCGGGCAGGTTGAGCAGGACCTGACGTTGCTCGTACGGGCCGAACGGACCGTTCGTCGACTTCAGCACGTACTGGCCGTTCGCCGGGCGGGTGAGCCAGATGTAGTAGGCGCCGTTGCGCTTGTAGAAGCGGGCGCCCTCCAGCGTCCCGATGCTCGACGGCGTCTGGTAGACCTGCTGGGCGCGGACCTGGGACTTTCCGTCGGCGGAGAGCTGGGCCACGCTGATGGTGCTGTTGCCGTACGCCACGTACATGGTGTCGTTGTCGTCGACCAGCAACCCGGCGTCGTAGTAGCAGTTGGGGATGGTGGCGTGCTTGCTCCACGCGCCGTCGACGGCGGACGCGGTGTAGATGTGGGTCTGCGCGAAGTCGATGCACCCGGCCCAGTAGTACGTCCGGTTGCTCGGCCGGTAGTTCAGCGTCGACGCCCAGATCCCGTCGACGTACGCGTTGCCACCGCTCATGTCGTACTTCGAGCCGAAGTCGAGCCGGGGCACGGCGTGCCCGGCGAACTCCCAGTTCACCAGGTCGTAGGAGCGCAGCACCGGCGCGCCCGGCGAGTAGTGCATGGTGGACGACGTGAGGTAGTACGCGTTGTCGACCCGGATGATGTCGACGTCGGCGAAGTCCTGCCAGATCGCCGGGTTCGAGAAGGTGCCGTTCGACGGGGGTGGCGTGGTGGGGTCGGTCCCGCCGTCGACGCGGACGAACTGCCACTGCTGGTTGGTGCCGTTCCAGTCGTCGTACTGCACGATGTTTCCGCCGTCGGCGGTCGAGGCGCCCTGCACCTCCATCACCTTGTTGCTGTTCCGATTGATCAACCGGACGTAACCGCCGTCGGAGTCGGCCAACCGGAACTGCTGGTTGGTGCTGTTGTTGTCGCTCCACTGCACGATTGCGCCGCCGTTGGCGGTCGAGAAGCCCGAGACGTCCAACACCTTGTTGGACAGCCGCGACTTCACCCGGTAGTAGCCTCCACCGGAGTCGACGAACTGCCACTGCTGCTGGTTACCGTTGTTGCGGGTCCACTGCGTGATCCGCGCGCCGTCGTTGGTCGCCAGGTTGTACACGTCCAGGGCCTTGCCGCTGTTGCGGTTCACCAACACGTACCAGGCACTGGTGTCGACAGTCGCCGCTGACGCGGGCGCCGAGGCGACGGCTGCGGCGGCGCCACCGACCACCAGCGTCATCGCGGCGACAGCAAGTCTCGACAGCCACCCGCGCCGACGTGGCGCACCCCGGGGAACCCGACCGATGGAAAGCATGATCCTCCTCTGCTGACGTCAACCGAGCGATCTGGGTCGCGTCCGCGGCACCGGGCGGGGCACCGAGCTGACCGACGTCCGGCCATGTGATCGCTAACACCGTCATCCCGACGGTCGCGGCGATGAGCTGCCGCAACCGAGAGAGGTGGAACGCGCGCGTGGCCGGACAGTCAAAGACATCGACCATCTTGGCTATAGACTGTGAGCGATAACATGCTGTTAGTCAAGCCGTAACACGGCCGCCTCACGTACGCCGGGACCACACGCGAACGGGTGGTCCACCCCAGCCGCAGGCAGGGATGGACCACCCGTGTCGAGCGCGATCAGAGCGCGCGAATCAGAAGCCGCGGGCCAGCCGGTAGTAGGCCTGGTTCCAGCGGATCTCGTCGGCGAAGCGGCGCGGCTGCGTGTCGGCGTCGATGACGACGAGCTCGGTGCGGCTCATCTCCGCCAGGTCGTGCAGCTCCTCCACGCCCACCGCCTGCGACAGCACCGTGTGGTGCGGGGCGCCGGCGGTGATCCACGCCTCGGCCGAGACCGGCAGGTCGGGGCGCGGACGCCACACCGCCCGGGCCACCGGCAACCGGCGCAGCGGCTGCGGCGGGGACACCACGTCGATCTCGTTGGCCACGAGCCGGAACCGCTCCCCCATGTCGGCCAACCCGAGCACCACCGCCGGACCGGGTGCGGCGTCGAAGACCAGCCGGACCGGGTCCTCCCGGCCACCGATGCTCAGCGGGTGGATCTCCACGTTGGGCACGTCCGACGCGATGGTCGGGCAGACCTCCAGCATGTGGGCGCCGAGCACCAGCTCGTTGCCCGGGGTGAGGTCGTAGGTGTAGTCCTCCATGAACGAGGTGCCGCCACTCACCCCCACCGACATCGCCTTGAGGGTGTGGACCAGGACCGAGGTCTTCCAGTCGCCCTCGCCGCCGAAGCCGTAACCGTCCGCCATCAGCCGCTGCACGGCGATGCCCGGCAGCTGACGCAGCCCACCGAGGTCCTCGAAGTTCGTCGTGAAGGCCCGGAACCCACCCGCGTCCAGGAAGGCGCGCATGCCCAACTCCAGGCGCGCGGCGTAGCGCAGCGCGTCGTGCTGATCGCCGCCGGGCAGCAGCTCACCGACGATGCGGTAGGTGTCCTGGTACTCCTTGACCAGGTCGTCCACCTGCGCGTCGGTGACCTCGCCGACCACCTCGACCAGGTCGTTGACGCCGTAGGTGTTGACCGAGACGCCGAACCGCAGCTCGGCCTCGACCTTGTCGCCCTCGGTCACCGCGACGTCGCGCATGTTGTCGCCGAAGCGGGCCAGGCGCAGCGACCGCATCGCCGACCAGCCCAGCGCGGCGCGCGCCCACGCCCCGATGCGAGTGGTCACCCGCGGGTCGCTGACGTGCCCGGCCACCGTCTTACGGGCCACACCGAGGCGCGTCTGGATGTACCCGAACTCGCGGTCGCCGTGCGCGGCCTGGTTCAGGTTCATGAAGTCCATGTCGATGTCGTTCCACGGCAGCAGAACGTTCGCCTGGGTGTGCAGGTGCAGCAGCGGTGTCTGCAACGCGTCCAGACCGGAGATCCACATCTTGGCCGGCGAGAACGTGTGCATCCAGGCGATCACCCCGACGGCACCCTGGGCGGCGGCATCCCGGCAGACCTGCAGGATCTCACCACTGTTGGTCAGGACGGGCTTCCAGACCACGCGGGCGGGAATCTGCGGCGAGTCGTCGAGTGCTGCCGCGATCTGGCGGGACTGCTCAGCCACCTGGCGGAGCGTCTCCTCGCCGTACATGCCTTGGCTGCCGGTGAGGAACCAGATCTCGGGTTCGGTGTGTGGTGCCATGGGGTTGCCTTCCGCGAGAGGGGCGGTCACTTGTAACGGATTCCGATGAGGCGCTGTAGGAGGATGAACGCGAAGAGCAGGCCGCCAATCACGATCTTGGTCCACCAGGAGTTGAGGCTCCCATCGAAGGTGATGAGGGTCTGGATCACGCCCAGGACCAGCACGCCGAGTACCGTGCCGAAGACGTAACCCGCGCCGCCGGTGAGCACCGTGCCACCGATGACGACGGCGGCGATGACGTCCAGCTCCATCCCCACGGCGATCAGCGGCGCGCCGGAGAGGGTGTAGAAGGACAGCAGGATCCCGCCGATGGCCGAGCACAGACCACTGATCGTGTAGACGGCGATCCGGGTCCGCCCCACCGGCAGGCCCATCAGCAGCGCCGACTGCGGGTTGCCGCCGATGGCGTACACGTTGCGCCCCAGCCGGGTGTAGGCCAGCACGTACGCGGCGATGGCGACCACCACGAAGGCGATCAGCACGCTGATCGACACGAAGTTGCCGCGGGGGTTCCCGATCCGCTCCTGCGACATCGCGGTCCAGAAGCCGTCGGTGATCGGGATCGACGCGCCGGAGATGAACGTACACATGCCCCGGGCGAAGAACATCCCGGCGAGCGTGACGATGAACGGCTGGATCTCGAAGAAGTGGATGACGCAGCCCATCAGCAGGCCGAGCGTCGGGCCGATGAGCAGCGCGATGACGAGCACCAGCGCCGCCGGCATGCCGTCCTGCAGCAGCGCGGCCGACACCATCGCCGTCATGGCGACGACCGAACCGACCGACAGGTCGATGCCACCGGTGAGGATCACGAAGGTCATGCCCACCGCGACGACGAGCAGGAAGCCGTTGTCGATGAACACGTTGAAGATGACCTGGACGTTGGAGAACGCCGTGTACTGCGAGACACCGATGCCGTACATCACCAGCAGCAGGGCGAGCGTCGCCAGGACCGGTATCTGCTTCCTCGGCAGCCGGAACCGGTTACGACCGGCGGTAAGCGTTCCAGTGGTCATGCCGGCACCTGCTCCTTCGGCTTGTCGGCGACGGGGGCGGGCGGCGGGGCGTTGCGCCTGCGGCGGGTGAACCGGGCCCGGAAGGCCGGCGCCTGGATGAGGCAGACGGCGATGACGACGACCGCCTTGAACAGCAGCGACGTCTGCGGCGAGATGTCCATCGCGTACACGGTGGTGGTCAGGGTCTGGATGATCAGCGCGCCGATGATGGTGCCGCTGAGGAAGAACCGGCCGCCCGCGAGCGAAGTACCGCCGATGACGACAGCGAGGATCGCGTCCAGCTCGACCCAGAGGCCGGCGGCGTTGCCGTCGGCACTGGAGACGTTGGCGGTCATCATGAAACCGGCGACCGCGGCACAGGCGGCGCTGATCACGTACGCGAGGAAGATGACCCGGCCGGACCGGATGCCGGCCAGCCGGCTGGCCACCGAGTTGCCGCCCACCGACTCGATGATCATGCCGAGCGCGGTGCGACGGGTGAACGCGGCGACGAGCAGTGCCGCGGCGAGAGCGATGAAGATGGCCAGCGGCAGGGTCAACGCGTGGCCCAGGCCGATCGCCCGGTACGGCTCGGAGTTGATGGTGATGATCTGACCCTCGGTGATCAGCTGGGCGAGACCCCGGCCGGCGACCATCAGGATCAGGGTGGCGATGATCGGTTGGATGCCGATCACTGCCACCAGCACCCCGTTCCACGCGCCGAGCACGAGCGAGACCCCCATCGCCATCGCGAGGGCGGTCGCCACCACGGCAATGCTGCTCTGGTCGGGCTGCTTGCTGATGTACATGCAGGCGATCGCGCCGCTGATCGCGCAGAGCGAGCCGACCGACAGGTCGATGCCGCCGGTCGAGATGACCAGGGTCATGCCCAGCGCGACGAGGATCAGCGGTGCGCTCAGCCGCAGGATGTCGATCGGCGTCCCGTACAGGTGCCCGTCCTTGAGCTCGATGGACAGGAACCCGGGCCGGTAGATCGTGTTCGCGGCGAGCATGGCGAACAGCACGGCGGCGGGCCAGAACAGCCGGTGACCGGTCATCGTCCGGAAGCGGCTCATGGTGTCGGTCATCGGTCTGCCTCCTCCCGGTGGGATCCGCTGGCGATGGTCTGCATGATGCGGTCGGCGTCGAGGCTCTCGTCGTTGGCGAGCTGCGCGACCATCTGCCGGTCCCGCATCACGGCCACCTTGTGGCTCAGGCGCAGCACCTCCTCCAGCTCGGCGGAGATGAACAGCACCGCCATGCCGCCGTCGGACAGCTGCGTCACGAGCTTCTGGATCTCGGTCTTCGCGCCGATGTCGATGCCCCGCGTCGGCTCGTCGAGGATCAGCAGCCGGGGCTCGGTGATCAGCCACCGGGCCAGGAGCACCTTCTGCTGGTTGCCGCCGGAGAGGTTGCGGACCGGAACCTCCGGGTCGGCGGGCCGGATGTTGAGGGCCTTGACGTACTTGTCGACCAGCTCGTCCTGGCGACGACGCGGAATGGGCCGCAGCCAGCCGCGCGCCGCCTGCATGGCGAGGATCATGTTCTCGCGCACCGACAGGTCGGCGACGATCCCCTCCGCGCGGCGGTTCTCCGAGCAGAAGCCCACGCCGTGGTCGATCGCCTGGGCGGGGGTGCGCAGGCTGCTCGCCGTGCCGTCGACAGCTACCTGACCCCCGTCGCTCCGGTCGGCCCCGAACAACAACCGCGCGACCTCGGTACGCCCCGAGCCCAGCAGGCCGGCCAGGCCCACCACCTCGCCGGCGTGGATGGTGAGGCTGAACGGCTCGACAGCGCCCCCTCGACCGAAGTTGGACACCGCCACCAGGGGGGTGCCCTCCTCCAGGGTGGCCAGGTCCCGCCGGGAGTGCTCCTCGATGCCCTCCAGGACGTCGAGCTCCTTGCCGATCATCTTCTCGACCAGGGAAAGCTGGGGCAGCTCGGTGGTGAGGTACTCGCCGACCAGCCCGCCGTTGCGCAGCACGGTGATCCGGTCGGCGATCTCGTAGACCTGGTCGAGGAAGTGGGTCACGAACAGGATGGCGATGCCCTCGTCGCGCAGCTGCCGCATGATCCGGAACAGCTGCGCCACCTCGTCGGCGTCGAGGCTGGACGTCGGCTCGTCCAGGATCAGCACCCGGGCCTTGATGTCGATCGCGCGGGCGATGGCGACCATCTGCTGGATCGCCAGGGAGTACGAGCCGAGCGGCGCGCTGACGTCGAGGTCGAGGTCGAGGCGGGCCAGCAGGGCGCGGGCGCGGCGGCGAACCTCGCCCCAGCGGACCGCGCCGAAAAGGCGGGGCTCACGGCCGATGAAGATGTTCTCCGCCACCGAGAGGTTGGTGCAGAGGTTGACTTCCTGGAAAACGGTGCTCACACCGGCGGCGGTCGCCTGCATCGGCCCGGTGAACGACACGGGTTCGTCGTGGAGGGTGATCGCGCCCTCGTCGGTGTCGTAGACACCGGTGAGCACCTTGATGAGGGTCGACTTGCCGGCGCCGTTCTCGCCCATCAGGGCGTGCACCTCGCCGGGGAAGAGCCGGAAGTTGACGTCGTGGAGTGCGCGCACCCCGGGGAAGGACTTGCTGATCCCGGTCATCGTCAGGACCGGACGGCTATCCGTCATCCCATCAGACCTCTTCTGGGTTGTCGACACGGAAGGGCCGCCACGTCCCCGCGACGCCCGCCCGGTCGCCCTTGGGGGTCGCTCGGGCGGGCGTGGTACTCGGGGTCGTCGCGGGCCAAGCCCGGTCCGTTTCGGGTAGGGAGGCGACGCGGCGGGGCCGCCACGCGAGCGCGGCGACCCCGTCGTCGATCAGTACTTACGGTTGGGCAGAGCTTCCTTCGCCTGCTCAGTCGTGAAGGTGGTCTCCTCGGTCTCGATCCGAGGCGGCACCTCCTCGCCCGCGTGGACCTTCTTGGCCAGGTCCATCAGCTGCGGGCCGAGCAGCGGGCTGCACTCCGCGATGAAGTTGAACTTCCCGTCGGCGAGAGCCTGCATGCCATCCTTGACGGCGTCGACGGTGATGATGGTGATGTCCTTGCCGGGCTCCTTGCCGGCGGCGGTGATCGCCTCAAGCGCGCCCAGACCCATGTCGTCGTTGTGCGCGAACAGCACGTCGATCTTCGGGTACGCCTTGAGGAACTGCTCCATGACCTGCTTGCCGCCGGCCCGGGTGAAGTCACCCGGCTGCGAGGCGATGATCTTCAGGTTCGGGTTGGCGGCGATCGCCTCACCGAAGCCCTTCTTGCGGTCGTTCGCCGGCGCCGCACCGGTGTTGCCCTGCAGCTCGACGATGTTCACCGGGCCCGAGGCGCTCTTCTTCTGCTCGACCAGCCACTCACCGGCGAGCCGGCCCTCCTTGACGAAGTCCGAGCCGAGGAAGGTCTTGTACAGGGTCTTGTCGGCCGAGTCCACCGAGCGGTCGGTCAGGATGACCGGGATGCCGGCGTCCTTGGCCTCCTTGAGCACGGTGTCCCATCCGGACTCCACCACCGGCGAGAAGGCGATCACGTCGACCTTCTGCTGGATGTAGTTGCGGATCGCCTTGATCTGGTTTTCCTGCTTCTGCTGAGCGTCGTCGAACTTCAGCTCGATCCCCGCGGCGGCAGCGGACTCCTTGATCGAGGTGGTGTTCGCGGTACGCCACCCGCTCTCCGCACCGACCTGGGAGAAGCCCATCGTGATCTTGCCGTCGTCCTTGGACCCGCCGCCGCCGGTGTCGCTGTTACCGCAGGCCGCCACGCCGCCGACCAGCAGCACGCTGGCGAGGACCGCGGCAGCACGCCACGGAGCGGACTGCATTCGCATCTTTCCCATCGAATCTCCTTGGTGGATGTGGTGGGTAACCGCGCCGGCCGCCGAGGTGCGAAAGAGCGGCGTACGCGGGTGGTGCGTGCTGGTGCGCGTGGTGCAGACCGACGGGTCCCGGGGTTTCGGTGAGGGTCAGGAACCCGCCGGTGCGACTGGTTGTTGGCCGTAGACGTTCTGGTAGCGGTCGTAGAGTGAGTCGATGTCGGCCTGTGCCATCGGGACCGGCCGCCCGAGGGTGTGGGCCAGGTGCGCGGTCCGGGCCACGTCCTCGCACATCACCGCCGCCTTGACCGCCGCGCGGGCGTCGCGGCCGATGGTGAACACGCCGTGGTTGCGCATCAGCACCGCCGGCGAGCGGTGCCCGGCGAGCGTGGCCACGATGCCCTTGCCGATGTCGTCGCCGCCGATCAGCGCGAACGGACCGATCGGGATCTCCCCGCCGAACTCGTCGGCCTGCGCCGTGAGGTGGCAGGGGATCGGCTCGCCACACGCCGCCCAGGCGGTCGCGTACGAGCTGTGCGTGTGGACGACGCCGCCGACCTCGGGCATGGCCCGGTAGACGTAGGCGTGGGCGGCGGTGTCGCTGGACGGGGCGAAGTCGCCCTCGACGAGAACGCCGTCGAGGTCGCACACCACCATCGTGGCCGCGGTGAGGTCGTCGTAGCTCACCCCACTCGGCTTGATCACCATCAGGTCCTGGCCGGGAACCCGCGCGGAGACGTTGCCGGACGTCCAGGCGACCAGGTTGTACCGGGTCAGCTCGGCGTGCAGGCGGGCGACGGTCTCGCGCAGCTCGGCGATCTGTCGGGTCACCTCGGCGTTCACGCCACCACCTCCAGCGGGGTCTCGTGCGGGGTAGCGGCGGTCTCGACCGCCGCGTTGCGGATCGCCCGCAGGCGGAGCATGACGTCGTTGCCGCCACGACCGAAGTGGTCGTGCAGCGCCCGGTACTCGGCGTAGAGGGCGTCGTAGGCGCGGGCCCGCTCGGGGTCCGGGCGGTAGACGGCCTCGTGCACCCGACCCATCGCCTGCGACGCCTTGTGGATCGAGGGGAACTCACCGGCGGCGACCGCGGCGTGGATCGCCGAGCCCAGCGCCGGACCCTGCGACGAGGCGATGATGTTCAGCGGACGCCTGGTCACGTCGGCGTAGATCTGCATCAGCAGCGCGTTGTTGGTCAGACCACCGGCGATCACCAGGTCGTTCACCGGGACTCCGGCGTCGACGAACGCCTCGATGATCATCCGGGTGCCGTACGCGGTGGACTCCAGCAGGGCCCGGTAGATGTCCGCTGGCCGGGTGGCCAGGGTCATCCCGACGATCATGCCGCTGAGGTCGTGGTTGACCAGCAGGGACCGGTTGCCGTTCCACCAGTCGAGCGCGATCAGGCCGTGCGCGCCGACGGGCTGACTCGCGGCCAGCTCGGTGAGGCGCTCGTGCGAGTCGATGCCGGCCGGGGCAGCGTGCTCGACGAACCAGCCGAAGATGTCGCCGACGCCGCTCTGCCCGGCCTCGTAACCCCACGCGCCGGGGCTGATGCCGCCGTCCACGACACCGCACATGCCGGCCACCTCGGCGACCTCCGCGCCGTTGACCACGTGGCAGGTCGAGGTGCCCATGATGGCGACCAGCCGACCGGGTTGCACCGCCTGCGCGGACGCCGCGGTGACGTGCGCGTCGACGTTGCCGACGGCCACCGCGATCCCCTCCGGCAGGCCGGTCCATGCGGCGGCCTGGGCGGTGAGCGAGCCGGCGCGGGCGCCGAGGGGCAGCAACGGACCGTCCAACTTGGCCACGAAGTCACCGAAGTTGGGGTTGAGCGCGGTCAGGAAGTCCTTGGCGGGATACTGACCGTCCTGCAGGATGCCCTTGTATCCGGCCGTGCAGACATTGCGGGTCTCGGTGCCGCAGAGCTGCCAGACGATCCAGTCGGCCGCCTCGATGAAGCGCTCGGCCCGGTCGTAGACCTCCGGGTCCTCCTCCAGGAGCTGCAGGCCCTTGGCGTACTGCCACTCGGCGGAGATCTTGCCGCCGTACCGGCCGATCCACGGCTCGGCCCGCTCGTGGGCCAGCGCGTTGATCCGGTCGGCGTGCGGCTGCGCGGCGTGGTGCTTCCACAGCTTGACCCAGGCGTGCGGTCGGTCGCGCAGCTCGGGCGTCTCGCACAGTGGAGTGCCGTCGGCGAGCGTCGGCAGCACGGTGCAGGCGGTGAAGTCGATGCCGATGCCGACCACCGCCGCCGGGTCCACCCCTGCGGCGGACACCGCCGCCGGGACGGCGTACCGCAGCACGTCGCGGTAGTCCTGCGGGTTCTGCAGGGCCCAGTCCGGGGGTAGCGCTCGACCTCCCGGCAGCGCCGTGCTGATCACGCCATCGCCATACTCGTGCACCGCGGTCCCCAGTTCGGCACCATCGCCGACACGGACCACCAGAGCTCGCCCGGACAGGGTGCCGTAATCGACACCGACGACATAGCGGTCGTCAGCTCCGTCCACACGGTTCATGTTCACCTCCACCGTTAACGGGGATAGTGTTAACGCTCACATCCAGCCTCGTCAAGACATCTACCCGCAACAGCTCCGTAACGGAACGCGGAAGGCGGACCGACTCGGGAGGGTTGATAGCGGACCGGTGCAAAGCACACCATTCCGACGGCAAGTGCGCCGATCAGGTGCCGAACGGGGCCTCGGCGCGGACCGGATGCCCACCAGATGGCCGTCGACAGGCGAGGCGACAGGTGCGGTGCGCCGGACACTGCGGGACGACCGTCCGATAGCGACCACCTAAACTTTCGGTGGCAATGGCAGCGATAACATCATCGGGCTCGCGCGTTCCCCCGCTCGGATCCGCACCACTGCCGTCAATGACCTTGCGGGCTCTTGGGTGAGCGCTCCGCACCGGCTGCCCACGCCGCGCGCAACCGGGCGACGCGGCTGTGTTATCGATAACATTCGACGTCTTGAGGCGCTCTGGCCGCCCGGGTCGGACAGCGACGGGACACCCGGTCCACAGCCCGCTCAGGTGCGCGCGCCGCCGCCCCCGCAGGCCGCGCGACACCACGAGCCGGCGGCCCGGCCCCCTGGGCCGAGCCGCCGGTTCCGCGAGCTGATGGCGAGACCGCGCGCCGGTCGGGTCAGCTCGTCCGGTTGCGGTTGTAGAGCGCCTTGGCCCAGAGGAAGCAGGCCACGGTGATGACGGCGCACCAGACGACGGCGATGGTGGCGTTGTTCCCGATCCCGGTGCCCAGGAGCAGGCCGCGAAGGGTCTCCATGACGGGCGTGAAGGGCTGGTAGTCCGCGAACCACCGCACGGCGGCCGGCATGGAGTCGGTGGGGACGAACCCGCTTCCGAGGAACGGCAGGAGGATCAGCGGCATGGGCAGGTTGCTGGCCGTCTCGACGCTGTCACTGACCAGACCGAGGGCGACCGACAGCCAGGTGAGCGCAAAGGTGACCATGGCGAGGACGCCGAGGGCGGCGAGCCACTCGACCGGGTTGGCGGTGGGCCGGAACCCGACCAGCAGCGCCACGACGGTGACGGCCGCGAGGCTGAGCATGGTCTGGACCAGGCTGCCCAGCACGTGACCCGTCAGGACCGACGGTCGGAAGATCGACATCGTCCGGAACCGGGCGATGATCCCCTCGGTCATGTCCATCGCGACCGAGATGGCGGTGCCCTGCGCGGCGCTGACCACAGTGATGAGCAGGATGCCGGGCGTGACGTAGTTGGCGTACTGCGAGCGGTCGCCGGACGGGCCGAGGCCGGCGCCGAGCGTGCCGCCGAAGACGTAGACGAAGAGCAGCAGAATGATGATCGGGATGCCGATGAGCAGGAAGGTCATCGACGGGTACCGCCGCATGTGCAGCAGGTTGCGCCGCAGCATGGTGCTGGAGTCGCGGACGGCGAGGGAGATGGTGCTCATCGCGCGGAAGCCCTTTCGTGATGGGTCCGGCCGGCCCGGGTGTCCGGCTGACCGGTGAGGGTGAGGAAGACGTCGTCGAGGTCGGGGGTGTGCACGGAGAGCCCGGCCACGCTGATCGAGGCGCTGTCGAGCTGGTCGAGCAGGGATCGCAGTGACCCGACCCCACCGTCACTGGGCACCTGGAGGGTGAGCGCCGCGTCGTCCCGGGTGGCGGCCTGCAACGTCCGGGCCGCCGAGTCGAGCCCTTCCTGGTCGGCGAACTGCAACACGACGTGACCGCCCGGGATGAGCCGCTTGAGCTCGCGTGGTGTGCCCTCGGCGATCAGACGGCCGTGGTCGAGGAACGCCACCCGGTCGGCGAGTTGGTCGGCCTCCTCCAGGTACTGCGTGGTGAGCAGGATGGTGACGCCCTCGGCGACGAGCGCCCGGATGATGTGCCACATGGCCCGGCGGCTGCGCGGGTCGAGGCCGGTGGTCGGCTCGTCGAGGAAGATGACGCGGGGCTCGCCGACCAGGGTCATCGCCAGGTCGAGCCGCCGGCGCATGCCACCGGAGTACGTCGACACCGGCTTGGCCGCCGCCTCGGTCAGGTCGAACTGGTCGAGCAGGTCGGCGATCCGACGCCGGCCGGCGGCCCTGCCCAGGTGGCACAGGTCGGCCATCAGGGTCAGGTTCTCCCGGGCGGTGAGCAGGTTGTCGACGGCGGAGAACTGGCCGGTGACGCCGATCAGCGCGCGTACCGCGTCGGGCTCCCGGGTCAGATCGTGGCCGAAGATGCGCGCATCGCCACCGTCGGCCCTGATCAGGGTGGAGAGGATCTGCACGGTGGTGGTCTTGCCGGCCCCGTTCGGACCGAGCAAGGCGAAGATCGTGCCCTCGGTGATCATCAGGTCGACGCCGTCCAGGACGACCTTGTCGCCGTAGGACTTGCGCAGGTCGGTGGCGACGATCGCGGGGTTCGTGGAGCTGGTCATGGTCTCCTCATTCGTGGTCGGCGCGGTGGGGGTCAGGCGCGGCGGATCATGATGTCGCCGTAGGAGGTGTTCGCCCGGACCTCGACCGTCTCGTCGGTCTGCGCCGGGCTGCCGGTCGACTCCAGCGCGTTGTGCACGCGGCCGTGCTTGGAGCTGACGTCGAGCCACGCGGCGGTCCCGCGACGGATGCCGACCTCGATGGCGCCGTAGGAGGTCTGCACGTCGATCGCGCCGCGGGCGACCTCACCCAGCCGAAGGTTGCCGTAGGCGGTACGCGCCGTCACCGAGCCCAGCGCCGCGTCCACGGTGATGTCGCCGTAGGCCGTGTTGATCCGGACGTCGCCGCCGCTGCGGCCGATCCAGCAGTCGCCGGACGAATTCTTGATCTCGGCGGTGCCGTCGACCGCGCCGATGCGCACCTTGCCGGACGAGGCCTTCACCCGGGCGGGTCCGAGGACGCGCTCGACCGCGACCTCGCCGTGGCTGCTGTCGATCTCCAACGGCCCGGTCTCGTCGAGCCGGATGCCGCTGCCGGTCTTGATCCGGCACTCGCCGAGCCGGCCCTCGCAGCGGAACGCCGCCCACGACGCCTCGGCGTGCACCCGCGACCCGGTCGGGAGCTCGACCAGGACGTCGACCGACGGCCCGGGGCCGAACCCGTAGCGGCGCCAGCTCTTGGGCACCCGGATCACCAGTTGCCCGGCGGCGAACTCGACGGTGGTCTGGTCGGCGGCGCTCACGTCGGCCTTGCTCGACGGGTCGCGGGGACGCACGGTCACCACCGTGTCGGTGCGGTCGCTCGCGGCGATCCAGGCGTCGCCGATCGGCAGCTCGATCTGGACGGCAATCGGTTCTGGCGTCTCGAAAACAGGCATGGTGGTCTCCCGGAAGGTGGTCGGCGAAGGTTGCCGCTGGTCAGCGGCGCGGCGGATGGGGGTACGGGAAGTTAGCGGGCCCAGCCGGTGAAGCGCTGGCCGGAGGTCGGCTCCACCCGGCGCGGCGGACGACGTTCCGGGTCGCCCGCCCCGACGGCACCGGCGACGGCGCGCACCAGCCAGGCGTTGACCGAGAGCCCGGCGCGCCCAGCGGCCTCCTCGACGCTGGCCTTCAGGTGGTCGGGCAGCCGGAGGTTGATCCGCGAGGTGCCGCCCTCGTCACCGTCGGGCGCGGACACCGGCACCGCCAGCGGTGGCGGGCCGCTGGCCTCGCTCGCCAGCTCGGCCGGCGGGCTGGCCGGGGTCACCACGAAGTCGGGTTCGCGCCCGCGCAACCGGACGTGCACCGAGCCCGGCGCGAGGTCACGGGTGATCTCGTCAGCCGCGTCGGAGAGCGCTTCGAGCAGCGTGAGACGGGTGGCCGCCTCCAACTGCGTGAAGAGCCGTTCGGCCAGCACCCGGGCCTCCGGGTCCACACCCTCCGCCGCCACGGCGAACTCGTTACGCAGGTTCTCGACGTATGACCTCAGCTCCATGGCACCATGATGGCACCACTTTGGCTCAGATGGCAACAGCGATGGCTCAAATATGCGCCAACAACTGGCGCCGATGGGCGCCGCCGGACCGTCAGAGATCGCCGAAAGCCCTCCGGACCAGGTGATTCGCGCCCTCTTGCGTCAGGCCGGTGGCGACAAGCAGGTCACTGACCGTGGTCCGGACCTGCGCCACCACCACCGCACCGGAGAAGCCCACACCGTCCCGATAGGCGTTCCCGGCCGTCGCGACCGCCCGCAGTGCCTGCTCCCGCGCCCGATTCGGCTCAGCGCCAGCGGCGAACTGCCGCTTGAGCAGGCGGACGGTCTCGGCCAGCTCGGCCACCGCCCTCGACAACGACTCCGGCACCGGCTCGCCGTCCTCGATGAGCGTCACCGACCGTCGGATCAGGGTGCCGCTGTTCCGCGTCGCCCGGTCGATCAGCTCCGCCGCCTGCGCGTACCGGCCCACCGGTCCGTGCCGCTGGTGCCAGTACACCGGCGACAGGGTGCTCGCCTCCCGGGCGCCCTGGGCCGCCTCGACGAACGCCTTCAACCGGCCCGCGCTCTGCCGCAGCTCACCCCGGGCGGTACGGGCCCGCGCGGCGTCCCGCTCGGCCAGCGCTTCGGCGGTGGCGTCGAGCTGGGTCAGCAGGAGATCGAACGCCGGCCGGGCGGCCCGGTTGAGCACCCGTAGCGGGTTCAGCGGCAGCAACACGGCGGTGACCAGCAACGCCACCCCTCCCCCGATCAACGCGTCCACGAACCGCGGGATCTCCAGGTCCCGGACGGTTGGGCTGAGCGTGGCGATGAGAACCGCCGTCGCCCCGGCCTGGATCACCACCGCCGCGCTGCCGGCGAGGAAGAGCGCGACGACGATCGCCAGCACCACGATCAGGGCGAGCTGCCACCACCCGGTGCCGGTCACCAGGAGCAGCAGGTCGCCGATCAGCACCCCGACGGTCACACCGATGATCAGCTCGATGGTGCGACGCAACCGCTGGCCGACGGACGCGGCGAGCGTCGAGACGGCGGAGATCGGCGCGAAGACCGGCTGCGACACGTGCAGCAGCGAGTGCGCCACGAACCAGGACAGTGCCGCCGCCAGGCCGGCCTGCAGGGCGAGGCCGCCGATGGCGCGTACCCGACGGACCCGGTCGTGCCAGGCGGCCAGCAGGCGTTCCCAGCGCCGCGCTGTCGACGGGCCCGCGTCCGCTCCGCGCCGACCGGCAGCGACCATGGCGGCACCTACCCCGCCACGACCGGCTCAACCCTCGCACGCACGGGCCGGTCGACCACAGCGCGCCGATCGGGTGGCAGCACCAGGGACGGCCGAGATTGAGCGGGTCCGGTTCGGGTAGACCCGCTCGGCCGCCGGCCCCGGCGCGTGTCGTCGAGGTGGGGTAGCGGGACAAGGGCGGCGGGACGCCTCGGGGGGACGTCGGATGGATCAGCGCGGTTGAGCGGGCCGGACAGCTCCGGTGGCGTCGTGGAGCTACGGGTGCACGGAGTCTCCGGCGCGAGTCCCGCACAGGTGCTGGGCCTGCAGCAGACCGGGCAGGTCGCCGGTGACCGCAGTGGCGGGTTCTACCGGCCGCGCCTCCGGTCCTCGGACAGCGCGAGCGTGCCGGGGGTGACGCTGGAGGCGTACCGCTGGGGTGACCTGCCGTCGGGCACCGTGACCCGCACCCTGGCGGTGGTGTTCCTGCTCCCCTTCATGCTTGTCAACGTCGCGATCTGGATGCGCCCGGCGAACCCGGCTTCCGAGGCGGCGGTCAAGTCCCTGTGCCGGGTGCTGGGGCTCACGCTCACCGTGCTGTACGTGCTCGCCATCGCCGGCGTCGCCCTGGACCTCGTCGGTTGGAAGTGCCTGGCCTCGCCGAGCTGCCTCACCGGACGCAGCTGGTTGTCCTGGTTGGGTGGGCGGACGATCGGGCCGCGGCTGGCGGTGCTCGCGCTGGTCCCGGCCGCCGCGATCGGCCTGATCTGGCTGATCAGCTGTCGTCCGGGGCGAGCCTTCGAGGCGTTTCGCGCACCCGATCAGGGCGGCTCCGCCTGCCGGCTCGACACCGTCGGCCAGTGGGACGCCGAGCCGCTGGTGGGCCGGTTGCGGGCCATCCATGTCGCCGCCGCGTTCGCGACGCTGGACCTCGTC
This sequence comes from Micromonospora parva, assembly GCF_040649675.1. Classification (NCBI taxonomy): domain Bacteria; kingdom Bacillati; phylum Actinomycetota; class Actinomycetes; order Micromonosporales; family Micromonosporaceae; genus Micromonospora; species Micromonospora parva. The sequence goes on from NZ_JBEZFX010000001.1 coordinate 80,179, forward strand.
CTGCTCCTCGCCCAGGGTGCGAGAGACGCCTCGGCGGCCACCATCGCGCTGACGGCGATCACGGGGGTGATCCTGACGAGCTGCGTGGGGATGCTCTGCACCCCGCCACTGATGGACCGGTACCCCGCCGACCAGCGGCTCGACCGGGTCACCCGCACCCTCCGGACCGCTGCCATCATCCTGACCGTGGTCGTCGTGGCACACGTGTCGACCAGTTCGCAGCCGTGGCCGCAGGAGCGCGGGCTGCCCGGTTACGACCCGACAGTGGTCGGTGTGTTCGCGGCTCAGACGACACTGATGGCCGCCCTGGGCGTGGTGCTGCTCTGGTACCGGAGCCGGGAGCGCGACGCCACCCCGCTGTTCGGGTTGGGCGCTCTCGTTGTCGCGGCCACCGGGATCAGTACGGCGGTGGCGTACTCCGCAGAGCTGGTCTGCCGGGTGGCGGACTTCCTGGATCGCGGCGTGCCGACCGGGGAGGGCATCGCCACCGGCCCGCCCCGGGCCTTCACCTGGGCGATCTACGGCTTCTTCCGCGCGGTGGTGGTCACCGCGATCGTCGCCGTTCTGGTCATCCTGATCTCCCGCCGGAGTCGACGCCGGGCTGCGGCGGCGATCGTCGCGCGCGACTTCCCGAACGCGCCGGCCGAGGCCGAGCTCCGCCTGAGGCAGGTCCGAGACGCGATAGCTCGGGCCCGCTTCACCGAGAAACTGGTGCCGTTGGCAGTGGTCTACGGATGCCTCGCCGGACTCGCCACGGCCACCACCACGGTCGGCCTGCTCGGCCAGTTGCCGGGCGACGTGATCGAGCGAAACATCCGATTGCCGGCGGAGGCGATCACGTTCGCCATCGCGCTCAGCAGCTGGGTGATCGGGGCAATCATCCTCGGCCTGGTCATCGGCGCCATCTTCGCGTACCGGACCGAGCCGTACCGCCGCTACATCGGCGTCCTCTGGGACCTTGGCACCTTCTGGCCCCGGGCCGCCCACCCGTTCGCGCCACCCTGCTACTCCAGGCGGGCGGTGCCGGAACTGGCCCGCCGAATCACCTACCTGGTCGAGCGCGGCGACGCGGTGCTGCTGACCGGGCACAGCCACGGCTCGATTCTGCTCGCCGCCGCGGTGCTCCAACTGCGGCCGCAGATCGGCGACCGGGTCGCCCTGCTCACCCACGGATCACCGCTGCGCCGTTTCTGCGCGCGGCCCTTCCCCGCCTACCTCGACGACGCGGCACTACAGGAGATCGGCCAGCGGGTGGGGTGGCGCTGGGTGAACCTGTGGCGCGACACCGATCCCATCGGTGGCTGGATCTTCTCCCCGAATCCGTCACCCGCGCCGGATACCACCGGCGACCCGACAGCAGCTGTCGATCGCCGACAGCGCGATCCCCGCGATGTGGTGACGCCCCCCGGGGACAGCGTCGCCCCACCCATCCACGGGCACTGGCCGGACGAGTCCGACGAGCCGTTCACCGAGGCGGTTCGGGAGCTGGTGCGGCGCCTCGGCGGGCGGGCTGGCCCGACCACGACGCCGAGGTAGCGGGGCCGGCTCAGCGTCCCCGGCCAGCCGCCGCACGCCAGTCGGCCAGGGCGGTGCCGGGGGTGCGGGCGCCGTCGGCCGGAACGAGCGAGCGTTCGTTCAGCCTGGCGCCGAAGTACCGGGCGTCGGGGTCGGCCACCACCGTGCGGCGATCCTGCTGGTCGGCGAGGAGCGAGCGGCCCAACTCGTCGAGCTGGAACTGCTCCGGACCAGCGACCTCGACCACGGAGTTCGTCGGCGCGCCGAGCGCGACCTCGGTCACCGCGGCCGCCACGTCGTCAGCGGCCATCGGCTGGATGAGCACCGGCGCGAGGTGCACGGTGTCGCCGTCCGTGGCGGCGTCGATGATGCCCTGGAGGAACTCGAAGAACTGGGTGGCGTGCACCACCGAGTACGGGATTCCGGAGGCGACGATGAGCTTCTCCTGAGCGACCTTCGCGCGCATGTAACCGCTGTCCGGGATCCGGTCGCTCCCCACGATGGAGAGCGCCACGTAGTGATTCACCCCGGCGTCCGACGCGGCGGCGAGGAGCGTCCGGGTCGAGGTCTCGAAGAACTCCAGTACGGCGGCGTCCTCGAACGACGGCGAGTTCGACGTGTCGACGACGACCTCGGCGCCGGCGAGCGCATCGGCCACGCCCTCGCCGGTCAGGGTGTTCACGCCGGTCTTCGGCGATGCCGCCACCGCCTCGTGGCCCTGGGCGCCGAGGCGGTCCACGACCTTGGAACCGATGAGGCCACTGCCCCCGATGACGACGATCTTCATGGTCGGACCACATCCTGTCTGCACTGGGTTGAGTCGTGCTGCCCATCAGTAAGACGGAAAGCGTGCGCGGATGCAGGACAATCGCCGGAGAAAGCGTCTTACGGAGATCACGCCATCAGTGGAGGTCGACGTGGCCACGGTGTCCCACCCCGTGTTCGCCCGGGTGTACGAGCGACTCAGCGTCGCCATGGACCGCGCCGGCACGGCGGCGTTCCGGCGGGAGCTGGTCGCCGGCCTGTCCGGCCGGGTGATCGAGATCGGTGCGGGCAACGGGCGGATGTTCGCCCACTACCCGCCGTCTGTCACCCAGGTCCTCGCTGTCGAACCGGAACGGCGGCTGCGGGCCGCCGCCGAGCGCGCCGCCGCGGATGCGCCGATTCCGGTCACCGTCGTCGACGCTCTGGCCCAGGCGCTGCCCGCCGCGGACGGCGAGTTCGACGCGGCCGTGGTCGCGTTGGTGTTGTGCACGGTGCCCGATCAGGCGAGCGCGTTGGCGGAGATCAGCCGGGTGCTGTGCCCCGGAGGCCAGGTGCGGTTCTTCGAGCACGTGGCCGCCGAGGAGGCCACCGGCCTGCACCGCGCCCAACGTCTCGTCGACGCCACCGTGTGGCCGAGGCTGTTCGCGGGCTGCCACACCAACCGCGACACCGTCGCGGCGATCGCAGCGGCCGGCTTCGAGGTGACGCAGCTGCGCCGGTTCCGCTTCCCGGCCACCAGCAACAGCCCATCCTCGCCCTGCGTCCTCGGCCGTGCGATCAGGCCGGTCCCGGCCGTCCGGCGATAGGCCGAGATCTGCTCGGTCGCCCCGGGTGCGCACCCGCCCGCTTGTCGAAACCGGCGAACAAGAATGCGAATATCTGTCCTATTCAGATAGATGCGCGTCGGTCATTGCGCCAATTTGCCCCCATTTGAACACCCGCCGTGATGTGGTAGTCAACGCGCTTATCGGCGCCATACAGGCCATATCACGCAGGACGCCACTGGCTTGACGTCTCCTGCGAGTAGTACCCACGGAGGGTGTTCTGTGACAGCTAAACCCAAACACTGGCTACGGCGACAGGTGGTCCTGCCGGCGCTTGCGGCCGGCGCAGCCGCCACAGTGGCAGCCAGCCTGCTGCTCTTCAGCTCGACCGCAGCCAACGCGCAGGAAGCACCGGTCAACCTGGGCACGGCGGCCGACTTCTCCGTCCTGGCCGGAGCGGAACCCACCAACACCGGGCCCAGCTTCCTGGCTCAGAGCCTCGGTCGGTACCCCGGAAACACCGCGTCCGGATTCGAGACGGCAACCATCGGCGGCGAGGTGCACCTCGGTGACGCTGTCGCTCTACAGGCTCAGAGCGACCTGACCATCGCCTTCAACGATGCCGCCGGCCGGACGCCGTTCACCAACCTCCCGGCGGAGCTGGGCGGCAACACGCTCAACGAAGGGGTCTACCGGATCGGAGCCGCCCAACTCACCGGACCGTTGACGCTCAACGGCCAGGGCGACCCGTCCGCCGTGTTCATCTTCCAGGTCGACTCCTCGCTGACGACGGCGTCGAACAGCAGCGTCGTCCTGATCAACGGGGCTTCGGCCTGCAACGTGTTCTGGAAGATCGGCAGTTCGGCGACGATCGGCACGGGCACCACCTTCGTCGGCACAATCATGGCGCAGGCCGCGATCACGATGGCCACGGGCGCGACCCTGCAGGGCCGCGCGCTGGCACGCACCGCCGCCGTCACCCTGGATACCAACGTCATCACCGCACCGGTCTGCGCCGGGCCGACCGGCCCACCCGGACCCACCGGCCCGCCCGGACCCACCGGCCCGCCCGGGCCGACCGGCAGCCCCGGTGCCCCCGGCAGCCCCGGAGCGCCCGGCAGCCCCGGAGCGCCCGGCAGCCCCGGAGCGCCCGGCAGCCCCGGTGCGCCCGGCAGCCCTGGTGCCCCCGGCAGCCCTGGTGCCCCCGGCAGCCCTGGTGCCCCCGGCAGCCCCGGAGCACCCGGAGCGCCCGGTAGCCCTGGAGCACCCGGAGCGCCCGGTAGCCCTGGAGCACCCGGAGCGCCCGGCGTACCTGGTCCGTCCGGGCCCCCCGGAGCGCCTGGCAGCCCGGGCGCGCCTGGCGCACCCGGTCGACCCGGTGGCCCAGGCGGCCAAGCCCCGGTCCTGCCGGTGACCGGTGGCGGTGTGGTCCCGACCATGACCGGCGTGGGAAGTGTGATGGTCGTGCTGGGCGCATTCGCGTTCCTCCTCGCCCGGCGTCGACGCCAGGAGTCCTGACCGGTGGCCCGGCCGGCGCGAGTACGGCCGGGCCACGTGACATCGTCGGCCCGCTCCCCAATGGAGCGGGCCGGCGGCGTCCACCTGGTCGAATGAGTGCGGCACCCGGTGCGAGCTCGGTCAGAGCTCAGTTCGGCGGCTCTCCGCGCGACCTCACCGACCGGGCAGGCCGGCCAGCCAAGCGTCCAGCTCCGCCGGGGAGCGCAGTAACACCACTCGCGGCGCGGACGGGTCCGCCTGCCAGGCCCGCATCCGCCGGCGGGCCCGGCCGAACGCGGTGACGTGCCACAGCAGGATCGAGTCCCGGGACAGCACACTGCTCAGCGACTCGCGGTTGCCGTTGCAGATCACCTCGCCGGTGACCACCCGACGGGCGGTGCGGCGCAGCAACCGTCCGAACGAGCACCACCGTGGATAGTCCAGGCCGACGACCAGGTCGGCGCGGGCCAGCGGGACGTCCCGCCACCCGTGGTACGCCCCGTCGATGATCCAGCGGTCCCGTCGGCAGATCTCCTCGATCCGGCTGCGCTGCTGGGTGACCGGCACCTCGACCCAGCCCGGTTGCCAGAGCAGATCGTCCACCGGATACCAGGGCAGTCCGAGGTGGTCGGCCAGCCGCGCCGCGAGGGTGGACTTGCCGGAGCCGTACACCCCGTAGACCAGGACGCGACGCGGTGCGCTCATCGCGGCAGCGTACGTCGTGAAGGAAAATCAGTTGTCGGGCCGACCCGCCTGGGCCAGAGTGACGGCCATGACGTACTGACGGACACCACCCCCTGCTCCGCGCCACCGGTGACGCCTCCCGGGGCCGTGACGCCGTCCGTTCCCACGTTCGCAAGCGAGAAGTGAGCCTCCTTGTCCCAGCACCACCTCCCTCGGGAGCCCCTGCCCCCGTCCACCCCGGCCACCGTCACGGTGTTCGCCTCACCGACGAGCTGGATCGAGTCCGCGGCGCTCGCCCAGTGTCGACAGGTCGCCGCCCTGGACGGCATGCGGCACGTCGCCGCGATGCCGGACCTGCATCCCGGCAAGGGCGCGCCGATCGGCGCGGCCATGGCGTCGACAGTGCTGTACCCGTTCCTGGTGGGCTCCGACATCGGCTGCGGCATCGCCGTGTTTCCGATCAAGCTGAAACGGGCCGTACCGGAACGGCTCGCCGCCCGGTTCCCCGACCTCGACCAGGCGCTCGACCCGGTACGCGACGCCGACGACCCGGCCTGGGCCGCCGTCGACGGTGATGTTCCGGCCGGTCACCTGGACGGGCTCGGGACGGTCGGCCGGGGCAATCACTTCGTGGAGCTGGCCCGGGTCGACAGCATCCTCGACGGGCGGCACGCCGGCCGACTCGGGCTCGACGCGGGCGACCTCGTGCTCATCGTGCACAGCGGTTCCCGTGGCCTGGGCGAGCGGATCCTGCGGGCGCACACCGAGGTCCACGGTGCCGGGCCGGCTGTCGACCCCGCCGCCTACCTGCGCAGCCACGACGACGCCGTGCGCTGGGGTTCGCTCAACCGCCGGGTGCTGGCCGCCCGGGTGGCGCACGCGTTGGGGGCCGAGCCCACCGCGCCGATCGTCGACCAGTGCCACAACCTGGTTGAGGTTCGGGACGGAATCTACCTGCACCGCAAGGGCGCGGCGCCGGGTGACGGGCGCGACGTCCTGATCGCCGGCACCCGGGGCACGGCGTCCTACCTGGTGGCCGCGCACGCCGGGCCGGACGCCAACCATTCCGTGGCCCATGGCGCGGGCCGCAAGATGTCGCGCGCCGACGCACTGCGGCGGGGCCGGGCCAAGCACACCGTCGAGGAGCTGCGGCGTACCCCGGTCGGGTCGCTGGTGGTGTGCGGTGACCGGCAGCTGCTCTTCGAGGAGGCGCCCACCGCGTACAAGCGCATCGAGCAGGTGATCGCCGACCTGGTCGAGCACCGCCTGGCCACGCCGGTGCTCGCCACGACGCCAGTGGTCACCTACAAGACGCCCGATCCCGGGTCCGCCGCCCGAGCGGACCGGCGGGGTCACCGCGGCAGGCGGGGCCGGTCGTGAACGTGTTCCTGCTGCTGTCGGCGGGACGGGGGCCGCAGGAGTGCGCCTGGGCACTGGGTCAGCTGCTGCACCGCCTGCGGGGCGAGGGCACCCGCCGAGGTCTGACGATCCAGCAGGTGCGCGCGGTGCCCGGTGACCGCGCCGGCACCTACCGGTCGGTGCTGATCCGAATCTCCGGCGCCGACGCCGAGGCGTTCGCGGCGTCGTGGACCGGGACGCTGTGCTGGCAGGCCCCCAGCCCGTACCGGTCGGGCAGCGGCCGGAAGAACTGGTACGTCACCGCCCAGCCACCCGAACGCGACGCCCGACCCACGACGTTCCGCGAGGCGGACGTCGACGTCGTCGCCTGCCGCACCGGCGGGCCGGGTGGTCAGCACCGGAACAAGGCCAGCACCGCGGTACGCGCGACGCACCGCCCCTCGGGCATCGTCGTCGTGGTGGACGAGGAGCGGCAGTTCAGTCTCAACCGCCGGATCGCGGTGGAGCTGCTGCGCCAACGCGTCGAGCAGGGCGACGAGGCGGCCCGGCGGGCCGTCACCACCGCCCGCTGGCGCATCCACGACGGGCTGGTCCGCGGCGACCCGGTGCGGGTGGAACGTCCGACGCCCCGGCGGCCGGGAGGCTAGCGACTCAGACCTCCAGCACCGCGTCCGCGAAGGCCTGCGGCGCCTCCTGCGGCAGGTTGTGCCCGACGCCGCCGCCCACGGTCCGGTGCTCGTACGGCCCGGTGAACTGCTTGGCGTAGACGGTGGGCTCGACGTGGGGCGCACCGTTGGCGTCGCCTTCCATGGAGATGCTGGGCACGTTGATCTTCGGTTGCCCGGCGAGGCGCTGCTCGATCTCGTCGTACTGTGCCTCGCCGTCGGCGAGGGCCATCCGCCACCGGTAGTTGTGAATCACGATGTCGACGTGGTCGGGGTTGTCGAACGCCGCGGCGCTGCGGTCGTAGGTCGCGTCGTCGAAGGTCCACCGGGGGGACGCGGTGTGCCAGATCAGCTTGTTGAAGGCGCGCCGGTTCTTGTCGTAACCTTCCCGCCCGCGCTCGGTGGCGAAGTAGTACTGGTACCACCACGCCAACTCCGCCTTCGGCGGCAGCGGCGCCTTACCGGATTCCTGGCTGGCGATCAGGTAGCCGCTGACCGAGACCAGCCCTCGGCAGCGTTCGGGCCACAGCGCGGCCACGACATCGGCGGTCCGCGCGCCCCAGTCGAAGCCGGCCAGCTTCGCGGTGTCGATCTTCAGGGCGTCCATCAGGGCGATGAGGTCGAGCCCCATCGCCGCCGGTTCGCCGTTGCGCATGGTGTCGTCGGAGAGGAACCGGGTCGTGCCGTAACCCCGCAGGTACGGGACGACGACCCGGTGACCGGCAGCGGTGAGCAGCGGTACGACGTCGACGAAGCTGTGGATGTCGTAGGGCCACCCGTGCAGGAGGATCACCGGGTCCCCGTCGGGCGGCCCGGCGTCCACGTACCCCACGTTCAGGAGTCCGGCCTCGACCTGTCGCAGGTCGGTGAACCCGCCAGCGGCTCTTGCCATCGGCTCTCTCCCCACGTCCGGACCTGCTCGGTTGGGCTGATCACGGCCGAATCTAGCGACCCGCCCGGGACGTGATCACCGTTCACACAAGGACCGCTGCGCGGATGCCGAACTGGGTAGGATGCCCGCTCCCCGCCGTCGTTGCGGGTGGAGGTCGTGGGGTGGTAGCCGCGGAACCGTAGGGTGTTGGCATGGCTGAGCGACCTCTGACCCTGATGGCGGTGCACGCCCACCCCGACGACGAGGCGACGAGCACCGGCGGCGTCCTCGCCCGCTATGCCGCCGAGGGGGTCACTACCGTGCTGGTGACCTGCACCGACGGGCGATGTGGGGACGGCCCGGGTGGGGTCAAGCCGGGCGAGGAGGGGCACGACCCGGCCGCCGTGGTGGCGATGCGTCAGGCCGAGCTGGAGGCCAGCTGCGCGGCGCTGAACGTCACCCACCTGGAGACCCTCGGCTACGCCGACTCGGGGATGATGGGCTGGCCGACCAACGACCAGCCCGGCGCGTTCTGGACGACCCCGGTGGCGGAGGCGGCGACCCGGCTCGCGGAGCTGATCCGGCAGTACCAGCCGGACGTGATCGTCACGTACGACGAGAACGGTTTCTACGGCCACCCGGACCACATCCAGGCGCATCGGATCACCATGGCCGCCGTCGAGCAGACGGACGTCCCGGCGAAGGTCTACTGGACCACGGTGCCGCGTACGGCGTTCGCGGAGTTCGGTCGGATCATGAAGGAGCTCGGCGTCGACTGGGCCGAGCCGGACGCGTCGCAGCCGCAGCTCGGCCTCCCCGACGACGAGATCACCACCTGGGTCGACACGAGCAAGTTCGGCGCGCAGAAGTTCAACGCGCTGGCCACGCACGCCAGTCAGACCGAGAACATCTTCTTCCTGCAACTCGGTCAGGAGCGGTTCACCGAGCTGATGGGCGTGGAGACCTTCCTGCGGGTCCGGGACCGGACCGGCGCGCCGACCCCCGAGGACGACCTCTTCGCCGGCCTGCGCTGACCGGTCTTACCCAACGGCACCCTGGCATCGTCGACCACCGCGTCGACGATGCCACCGGCGTGCGCCGGGGCCGGAAGCTGATCCCGGAAGTTTCGACGCTTGGTGGCCCAGGGCTGCGCAGGTCATGTGATGAATTTCCGGAAGTTTTCACCGTTGACGCCCAGACATCGATCGGCTTAACGTTTCGAGCGGGTTTCCGGTTTCCGGCCGGAACTACCGGTGTCGCCCGCCCACCCGACCACGTTCCCGCCGGCCAGCACCGGACCCTCGCCTCCTTGATCGACACATTCCCATTGATCGCTTGGAAGGAAGGCACATGAAGCTAAGGCAGTGGTCGACCGTCGGCCTGGTCGCCGTCGCGACCGTCGCGACGCTGAACACGGTGCCGGCCACCGCGAGCCGGCCGTACGACCCCACGACGCAGAGCCTCGCCACCCTCGGCCTGCGCCACGGTCTGCACGTCGGCACCGCGGTGGACATGGACGCCCTCAACGACGCCAGCGACCCCCAGTACCGCAAGCTGGCCTCCACCGAGTTCGCCTCGGTCACCGCCGAGAACGTGATGAAGTGGGAGAGCCTGGAGCCCACCCGTGGCACCTACAACTGGGCTCCGGCCGACGAGTTCGTGGAGTTCGCCAAGCGCAACCGGCAGAGCGTGCGTGGTCACGTGCTGGTCTGGCACAACCAGTTGCCCGCCTGGCTGACCAGTGGCGTCGCCGACGGCTCCATCAGCAAGCAGGAGTTGCGCGAGCTGCTGCGCAAGCACATCACCACTGTCGTCAACCGCTACAAGGGCAAGATCTGGCAGTGGGACGTGGTCAACGAGGCGGTCAGCGACCCCTGGGACACCCCGTCGACACTGCACTACAAGGGTTTCTGGGCGCAGAACCTGGGGCCCGGCTACATCGCCGACGCGTTCCGCTGGGCACGGGCCGCCGACCCGAAGGCGCTGCTGTTCTACAACGACTACAACATCGAGGCGTTCGGCTCGGGCAACCCGGCCGACGACAAGACCCAGTTCGTGTACGACATGACCAGGAGCCTGCGCGCTCAGGGTGTCCCGATCGACGGCGTCGGCGCCCAGGGCCACCTGGGCACCCAGTACGGCAACTTCGACACCCTCCAGGTGACGGCGGCGCTGAAGAAGTTCAGCGGGCTCGGCGTCGCGACGGCGTTCACCGAGGTCGACGTCCGCAGTCAACTGACGGCGGGTGTCCAGGCCGGCAACTCGGAGGAGATCAACCCGCGGCTCCAGGCGTCGGCCGCCAACTTCAGCGTGCTGATGAAGGCGTGCCTCGCCGTGCGGAGCTGCCTGTCGTACACGGTCTGGGGTTTCAGTGACAACCACTCGTGGGTGCCCGGCTGGTTCAGCGACCCGCCGGAGGGCCTGGCCACCATCTACGACGAGAACTACCAGCCCAAGCGGGCCTACCACGAGTTGAAGTCCGACCTGATCTTCGCCGGGCCGCCGTACGTCCTGCCCCGCGTCGCCCCCAAACCGCGCCGCTGACACGCATCTCGCCGGACGGGCCGTGTGGAGCTTGCCGAAGCTCCACACGGCCCGTCCGCCACCACGGACGTCGGCGTTCGACTCACGTTCGGTGGCGTCGTTGCGCCATCTGGACGCCATCGGAGGGCTGGTGTCGGTTTCTGCCGGTTTATTGATGGTGTTGGTGTCACTATGGCAGGCGTGGGAACTGCGAAAACTGCCATGCCTGCGATCTCGCCGCTCACCGGCGATCCCATCAAGCGGGCCGATGCCGAGCGGCTAGCGGGGGTGCTGAAGGCCTTCGCCGATCCGGCGCGACTCCGGTTGCTCAGCCTGATCCAGTCCGCGCCGGAGGGTGAGGCGTCAGTGAGTGACCTCACGTCGGCGCTCAATCTCTCTCAACCGACGGTGAGTCATCACCTTCGGATCCTCACCGAGGCCGGCCTGCTCGAACGCGACAAGCGTGGGGTCTGGGCGTACTACCGCCTGGTGCCCGCCGCGATCGCGCAGATCGCCGACCTGTTGACGCCACCCCGGAAGCGGGCGACGAAGCGGGCCCGCTGACCGGGGCCGGGGAGCCGGCCCGTCACATCCGCGCCAACGTTCGGATGCCGAGCAGGTCCAGCCCCTGCCGCAGGGTCCGGGCGGTCAGCCCGGCCAGCAGCAGCCGGCTCTCCCGCAGTTCGTCCGACGCGCGCAGCACCGGGCAGCGCTCGTAGAACGCGCTGAACGCGGTAGCCAGCCGGTGCAGGTACCCGGCGAGCTGGTGGAGTTCGAGGCTCCGCTCCACCTCGCCGACCACCCCGGCGAAGCCGAGCAGCTCGACCGCGAGCGCCCGCTCCGCCGGCTGCGCGAAGACGATCGGCGCGTCCGGCCGCGCGAGGACGATCGGCGCATCCGGCTGCGCGGCGGTCCCGGCCCGCCGCAGCACCGACCGGATCCGGGCGTACGCGTACTGGAGGTAGGGCGCGGTGTTGCCGTCCAGCGCGAGCATCCGCTCCCAGTCCAGGACGTAATCCTTGGTCCGGTCGACGGACAGGTCCGCGTACTTGATCGCGCCGATGCCCACCGCGCGGCCGATCTCGGCGGCGGCTTCGGCGTCCAGGTCCGGGTTTCTGCTGCGGGCCAGGTCGGTGGCGCGGGCGACCGCCTCCTCCAGCAGGCCGACCAGCTTCACCGACTCACCGGCCCGGCTACGCAGCATCCGACCGTCGGCGCCGAGGATGGACCCGAAGCCCAGATGCTCGGCCCGGACCGGTGGGCGGAGCCAACCGGCCGCCTCGGCGACGGCGAACACCATCGCGAAGTGCTGCCGCTGCGGCAGGCCGACGACGTACAGCAGCCGGGTCGCGCCCAGCTCGCCGACGCGCTGCCGCAGCGCGGCCAGGTCGGTGGCCGGATAGCCGTACCCACCGTCACTCTTGCGCACGATCAGCGGCAACGGCGCGCCGTCCCGGCCGGTGAACCCGGGCGGGAAGACGCACTCGGCCCCACCGCTGGGCCGCAGCAGCCCCAGCCGGTCCAGGTCGTCGACGACACCAGCGAGCAGATGGTTGTAGGCGCTCTCGCCCCGGAAGTCGTCGCCGGACAACCCCACGTCGAGCAGGTCGTACACGGTCAGGAAGTACCGCTCGGACTGCGTCACCAGCAGCCGCCACAGCCGCCGGGTCCGCTCGTCGCCGCCCTGCAACGCGACCACCCGCAGCCGGGACCGTTCCCGGAACGCCTCGTCTTCGTCGAACTTCACGCGGGCCGCCCGATAGAAGGTGTCCAGGTCGCCCATCGACAGGTGCTGCGCGGCCTCGGCCTCACCGAGGTCGATCAGGTGCTCGATCAGCATGCCGAACGGTGTCCCCCAGTCACCCAGGTGGTTGACCCGCACCACCCGGTGCCCGAGCCAGGTCAGCAGCCGCACCGCCGCGTCACCGATGACGGTCGAGCGGAGGTGCCCGACGTGCATCTCCTTCGCCACGTTGGGCGCCGAGTAGTCGACCACCACGGTCTGCGGCGTCGCCGTCGGCGGCACGCCGAGCCGGGCGTCGCCCGCCAGCCCGGCGACCAGGTCGGCCAGCGCCCGGTCGGCGAGTGTCAGGTTGATGAAACCCGGCCCGGAGACCTCGGCCGACACGCCGATGTCGTCGAGCACCGCGTGGGCCAGCACCGCGCCGGCGATGTCCCGCGGCGGGCGACCGAGCCGCCGGGCCAGCGCCAGCGCCGCGTCGGACTGGAAGTCCGCGCGCCCGGACCGCCGCACCAGCGGGTCGACCGGGCCGCCGGCCACCGCCGCGAACGCCGGTGCCAGCCGGTCGGACAACAACTTTTCAAGATCCATGGGTACGCCGATCTCGCTCGGACCCGCGCTGTCACGCGAGCCGTTGACGGGGAGATGCGGGCGGACCGAGGACGACCAGCGAACGACCGGCGGCTCGATCCGCCGGTCGCAGGAACAGGTCAGCGCGGGCGGGCGACGGGTCGCCGGCGTCGCTCCGCACCGACCTGGACGTCACCCGACAGTCCGGTGGTGCGGTGAGCGATTACGCTGGTCATGCGGGGCAGCCTAGTGGCCCGGTCGATGTGACGACACCTCAATTCCGGTGGCCCGGTCGATCCCCGCGCCGCCTGGTGATCGTTTCGGTCGGCGCGGTGCTGGGCACCTTCCCGGCACAGACAAGGGGTGATGATGAGCCGATCCGTACCACTGCCACCGGCGCGTACCCGACGCTCGCTCGCGCTGCTCCCACTGCTCGGCACCATCGCGCTGGCCGCCGCCTGCACCACCACCGGGGAACCGCCCGACTCGGCCCCGGCGACCACCGCGCCGACCACCACGTCGGCGTCGGCGCCCCCGACGGGCGCACCGTCTCCGAGCGCGAGCAGCCCCCGGGTGACCATCCCGACCTCGGCCTTCGTCGAGTTGCCCGCCGAGCTGCGGAAGTCTCCACGACGGACGACACCCGTCGAGGAGGCCCTGCCGACGCTGTGCGGCAACGAGTTCGGCACCGGCGGCCGGCAGGTCACCGCGAGCGCCGCGATGACCGTCACCTACCAGACGGCCGGCGAGCCCGCCAGCAACGTGCCGCAGGGGATGATCCACCAGACCATCTTCACCTTCGACGGCGCCGGAGCCTCGGCCTACCTGGACCGGCTTCGCACCGCCGTGCAGGCGTGTCCCTCCTACGAGCAGGCCGGAAACCGGGTCACCGTCAAGAGCGAGGTGCTGACCGGGGTCGGTGGCGAGGGGCTGCTGCTGACCCGGACCTGGCCGGAGACGAGCCTGAACGGCGAACGCACCGGCGGCACCGCGTCCAGCCAGATCGCCGTGGCCCGCGTCGACAGCGCGGTGACGGTCTTCAACGACCAGGGGTGGGAGGGCACCAGCGGCAACCCGGCCATCCTGGACCGGGTCGTGCGCGACGGCGTACGCGCCATCGACGCCTGGCAGCGGTAGCTCACCCGGCTGCCGCCGAGACGGGGCTTCCACCGATCGGTCCGTTCCTCGGTCGGATCATGGACAACAGGACGCAAGCTGTGCTCACGCCGGGAGACCTTGGGCTCTCGGTCCACAGTGGGGTTACCGGATACGGCAGCCTGCCGGGCCATCAGCAGTGGTCGGTGGAGGAGGTCGTCATGTCCGATGCTCAGGAGACGAAGGCACCGTGGCTGCCGCCGCGGTGGTTCATCCGGCTGGCCTGGTCGGTGCACCGGGGTCTGTACCGGGTCACCGGCAGCCGGGTCGGGCTGTGGCGGCCGCGCGAGCACCGCTGGGGCACGCTGCGACTGACCACCACCGGTCGCCGCACCGGCCAGCAACGTAGCGTCATCCTCGCGTACTTCGAGGACGGCCCCAACCTGGTCGGGGTGGCGATGAACGGGTGGGGCGAGGGCGCCCCCGCCTGGTGGCTCAACCTGCAGGCCCACCCGGACGCGTCAGTGGACCTGGCTGACGGGCGGCGGCTGGTCCGCGGCCGGGCCGCCACCGCCGACGAGCGGACGCGACTGTGGCCACGCTGGCGCGGGGCCGACAAGAACTTCGAGGCCCATGCGGCGCGGCGATCGTCGGAAACCACTGTGGTGGTGCTGGAGCCCAGACCGGGTGGCGACTCCTCAATGCAGTGACGCGGTTGTTGACCTCAACACCCCGGGTCCACCGGGCTACCAGCGCTGCCACCCGGTCAACGGCCGAACGCGAGGTAGAGACCCAGGCCGAAGTTCACCACCAGGATGATCGCGCCGGCGACGGCAGACCAGCGCTGCCACGCCGTCCACCGGACCGTCCTCTGGGATTCGACGATGCCCGCCTCCTCCACCCGCACGGCTGCGATCCTCTCCCGCTCGCTGGTGTCCCGGCGGTCTGCGGTCATGTTGGCGCTGAACAGGGCGACGTTGGCGCGGAGCTCCTCGGTGAGAAATTGGAGAGCCTGCGTCATCGAGTCGATCGAACCATTGATCTTTCGCAGGTGCTCATCGTGCCCCTGTAGACGTTGCTCGATCCGACCCGCGTCGAGACCGCGGGCGTAGGCAGCCGCCTTTTCCTCGGTGTTCTCCGGACTTGTCATGGTGCCCTCGGCGTCGACGACGGCGCCGCGATCCCCCGCTGGGGCGGAATCTCCACGGCCGCCAGATGGCAGGGCCGGTGTCGAGGCGGGGTGCTTGTGAGAAGCATGGATGTCACCTCCTGAACCCGCACCACCTGGTCCGATGCATCAGTCGTACCACTCGCAGACCGTGAACGCCACTGCTCGGATCCGACAAAACCCCAGGTCAAGGGCCATTCCCGCTCAGCTCGCGCCGGGGTCGTGGGGCCGGTCAAGCCCGGGGAGACAACCGCGGCGGTACGCCGTTGCGAGCGCGTACATCCCGGGTGGTAGGCCCGTTGGCAACTCCGGCATGACGACTCGCGGGCGGTCCCGTTCCTACGCTGCCGCATGTAGTCGTCAGCCGACCGAGGGGAACCACGATGTCCGTCCGCCACCTGCTCGCCACCGCCGTAGCCGTCCCAATCGGGGGGATCACGCTCAGCGCGCCGGCAGCCGCGCACGCCTCGGCCCAGTCGACCGCAGCCGCTGCGCTCTCCATGAGCTCCGGGCGTCTCGGTGCCAGCGCCGCCGTCCTGCTGGGCCTGGCCGGCGCCGTCGTCGGGGGGCTGGCTCTGGCCCGCCCCGCCAGTCGCATCGGCACCGGCTCGGGCAGCCTCGGAGCCGTCCTGGCCCTGGCGGCGGGCCTGATTGGCTTGGCGCTCGGCGCGCTGGTGGTGGTCACCTCCGACGGCGGTGTCGGCACCGGCAACGGGCTGGGTGGGGCCTACGTGGCAGTGGTGGTCGGGGTGATCAGCGCGGCCCTCGGCGGGCTGGCGCTGGCCCGCGCCCGCCGCACCGACCGGCTGACCGCCTGACCGATCAGGACGCCGGCCGGTGGCTCTGCCGGCCAGCCCGGAGGCGGTGGTCGCTAGCGGGTGAGCCAACCGGGCACGGTCAGGCCGGACTCGTAGGCGAGGATCACCAACTGGGCCCGGTCCCGGGCAGCCGCCTTGGTCATGATCCGGCTGACATGTGTCTTGGCGGTGGCCGGGCTCAGCACCAGTCGCGCGGCGATCTCGTCGTTGGACAGGCCGGCCGCTACCAGCGCCAGCACCTCCCGCTCCCGTTCGGTGAGCACGCTCAGTCGCGGCCCCGGGTCGGGATGCCCGGCCCGGGCCGCGAACTCGGCGATCAACCGACGGGTGATCGACGGCGCGATCAGCGCGTCGCCCCGGGCCACCACCCGCACGCCGTGGATCAACTCGGCCGGTTCGGTGTCCTTTACCAGAAAGCCGCTGGCGCCGGCGCGCAGCGCCCCGTAGACGTATTCGTCCAGGTCGAACGTGGTCAGGATGATGACCCGGGCGTCGGAGTTCCCGACGATCTCCCCGGTCGCGGCCAGGCCGTCCAGCCCGGGCATCCGGATGTCCATGAGCACGACATCCGGCCGCAGTTGCCGGGCGAGCCGCACCGCCTGCGCGCCGTCGGCAGCCTCGCCGACCACCTCGATGCCGTCCTCGCCGTCCAGGATGGACCGGAAACCGGCGCGGACCAGGGTCTGGTCGTCGACGAGCAGCAGCCGGATCATTCCCGCTCCCCCGCCGGGCCGGACCGCACCGGCAGCCGGGCACAGACCCGGAAGCCGCCGTCCGGCTGCGAGCCCGCGCTCAACGAACCGCCCAGTGCCCGCGCCCGCTCACGCATCCCGACGATCCCGCTGCCCGGCGTACCCGGTTGGCTGGTGCCGTCGTCCTCGACCTCCACGAGCACGTCGTCGTGGTCGGGTCGGACCCGGACCACGGCCGTGGTGGCACCCGCGTGCCGTGCCACGTTGGTGAGCGCCTCCTGGACGATCCGATACACCGCCAGGTCGACCTCCGGTGGCAGCGACCGGGTCTCCGCCAACTCGGTGCGGATCTCCAACTCCGGCCGACCGGCCGTCCTGACGAGATCGTCGAGGCGGGACAGACCGGGTGCGGGCACTGCCGCCCCCGCACCCTCTTCCCGCAGTACGCCGAGCGTCGCGCGCAACTCGTGCAGGGTCTCCTTGCTGGCCTGTTTGATCGCGGTGAGGGCCTGCTCGGACCGGGCCGGGTCGGGCCGGTGCAGCGCGGCGCTGGCCTGCACGTTGATCAGTGACAGGTGGTGGCCGAGCACGTCGTGCAGTTCCCGGGCGATGCGCAGCCGCTCCTCGGTGGCCCGTCGGCGGGCCTCCTCCTCCACCCGCTGCTCGGCGACGACGGCTCGGGCCTGCGCCTCGGCGAGATAGGCGCGACGGTTGCGGGTCACCCCGACGATGACCGCGACGAGCCAGCCCGCGTGCAGCAGTGTCGCCCCGTTCATGCTGGTCGGGGACCGGTTGTAGCTGTCCGCCACGGCGAAGGCGATCACCGAGGCGAGACCCAGCCCGATGGCGACCGCGAGATACCCCTCGTCGACGACGGTGTAGAGCGCCACGACGAACACCAACATGATCGGGCCGGGCCGGTGCAGCAGCGCCCCGTACGCGCCGACGGCGGCCAGCGCCACGACGCCCACCGGCACCGGGTGACGCCGGCGGACGTACAGCGCGCCGGACGAGAGCAGCACCACCGGCAGGGCCGCCCATTCGGCGGTGGTGTCGAGGCCGCGCGACTGCACCACCAGGCCCACGAGGGCGATCAGGCCGACGACGAGCACCAGGGCCGCGTTCGCCGAACGGCCGCGCCACCCTGACATGAGCGGAAGCCTAGCCGCTCGGCGGGGAACGGGAGAAGGTCTGACCCGGGGCCGGCGGTGGCGGTCCTCAGTGGGAGCTCGGTGCGGGCCGGTGGCCGTCCCTCAGCTTCGCGTCGTAGCCGGCGGCCTGGAGGGCGAACAGTTCGGCGTACCGGCCGCCGGTGGCGACGAGGTCGGCGTGTGAGCCGGCCTCGACCAGTCGGCCGTGGTGCAGGACGAAGATCCGGTCGGCGTGCCGGACGTTGGCGAGCCGGTGCGTGATGAGGATCGTGGTGGCGCGACCTCTGCGGTCCCGAATGGCCTGGAACAGGGCATCCTCGGCGCGGGGGTCGAGCGCGGAGGACGGCTCATCCATGATCAGCAGTTCGGCGTCGCGCAGGAAGCCGCGGGCGGCGGTGATCCGCTGCCACTGCCCACCGGAGAGGTCCTGGCCTCGCGCGAAGGTTCGGTCGAGCAGCGTCTCGTACCCGTGTGGAAGTTCGTTGATCATGTCGTGGGCGACCGCGCGGCCGGCGGCGGCCTCGATGCGATCCTGCCGGGCCTCGCTGTCGACGTCGCCGATGGCGATGTTCGTGGCCGCGGTGAACGGCCACTTGTGGTATTCCTGCGTCACGACCGCGATCCGGGCCCGCAGCCCGTCGACGTCGAGCTCCGACAACAGGCGGCCGTTCCACTCGATACCGCCAGCGGTGGGCACGCGCAGGCCGGCGATCATCGCGGCGAGGGTGGTCTTGCCCGAGCCGTTCTCCCCGACGAACGCGACCGTCTGCCCGGCGGTGATCGTCAACGTGACGCCGTCGACGGCCGGGGTGTCCCGGTCGGGATAGCGCAGGCTCACCCCGTTGACCGTCAACTCCCGCAGCCGGTCCGGCGCGGCCCCGGCTTCGTCGTCGGCGTTGCCCGGCAGGTAGGCGTCGGCGCGGGTCATGAAGCCGGTGTAGTCGCCGAAGTGCTGCCCCTCGGTGTAGACGTGGTCGACCTGGAAGGTCGCGATGGCCAGGGACCGTTGCGCGGACTGCACCGCGATGACGCAGGTCGCCGCCGCGGCGAGCGGGATCTGCCCGTCCAGGAGCAGCAACCCGAGCAGGGCGTAGACGGTGCCGGTGGCGAGGCCACCGATGATCGCTCCGACAGTGGTGGTCGTGGTGACGCGCCGGGCCAGGGCGAGCTGGATGTCGGTCTCCACCCGCATCACCCGGTCGTACTGGTCGAGCAGGAACCGGCGCAGACCGTACGAGCGCAACTCCGGTGCCGAGGCACGTTCGGCCATCAACTTGTGCAGCAGCCACAGTCGACGTCGGCGCACCGATCCGGCGGTGTACGTCTGGTAGCGCAGATGCCCGGCCCGCAACGACGCCCACGCCGTGGGCACCGTGGCGACCAGCAGCGCCAGCAGCAGCAGCGGATGGATGATGATGACGGCAGCCGCCACGGCGAGCAGGCCGGCCAGCCCGGCGAGCAGGTTCATCGACGCCTGCACCAGCCCGATCGTCGACTCGGTGCCCCGCGAGGCGCGTTCCATGTCGTCGGCGAACGCGTCCGCGTCGAACGCCTCCAACCGGACCGCTGTGGACACCTCGAACAGGCCCCGCTCCACCTCCCGGCTCACCCGGGGCGTCAGCCCGTTCTGCGCGTACCCGGTGGCGATGCCCATCCCGGCGCGGAGCGCGACCGTCACGGCCAGCACGACCAGCGCGGGCAGTGCCGCCCGCACCTTGTCCGGTGTCGGCCCGCCGGCGAACAACTCCACCAGCACCCGCTGCGTGGCCAGCAGTCCGAAGGCCGCCATCACCCCCGCGCCGACGGTGGCCACAGCCACCACACCGGTACGGAGCCGGTCCGCGCGCCAACTGATGCCGAGTGCGGTCCACACCAACCTGGGCAACTCCGCGAAGACGGCGAAGACGCCGGCCTCGGCGCGCGCCCGCACCCCCGTCTCCCACCACATCTCCCGCAGTTCCGGCAGCACCGATTCGGTACGTCCCGGGCGGGACTGCTCTGGCCCGACCCGGTGGGCCTCTGCGGTGGCGGTCTCGCTCATGGACGTACCTCCCGGGCGGCGCGGCCGACGCCGTCCCCCGCGGGCGGGCGGGGTGGCGGCTTTCTGGAGGATTGGACCACCCGGACGTAGCTGTCGGCAATCGCCCGCGCACTTACAGTTATGAATGCGATAGTGCCGGGGAGCCGCCCTGGCGTGTCACTCCGCGCGCAGGGCGTCGAGGCGCGCTCGCAGCGCCGTGGCGATCTCGCCCGCCGCGACGATCTGGTCCGGGGTGAGGGCGTCGACGAAGAGTTCACGGATGGCGCGCAGGTGCGGAACGGTGGCGCCCTTGAACGCCTCGGCGCCGGCTGTCGTGAGCAGCACCTCGGCGCCCCGGGGCACCGTCGCGCACTCCTGGCGGCGGATCAGGCCGCGCCGCTCCATCCGCCCGAGGTGGTGCGAGAGGCGGCTCCGCTCCCACCCGATGTGCGCGGCGAGCTCGGACGACCGCATCGCCTGACCCTGCGCCTCGCTGAGGGCGAGGAGCACGGCGTAGTCGCCCGTCGAGAGCGAGGAGTCGCTCTGCAACCGGGACTCGAGCCGGGAGCCGAGCGCTGCCGTCGTCTCGATGAAGTCCCGCCAGATCCGCAGCTCGTCGGCGGTGGGGAGCTGGCGCCCCCGCCGGGTCGGTGTGGCGTCCGTCATCTCACTCTCCTGGGAATTGACGTGTCAATCGCCAAGTTAGCATCATTGACACGTCAACCGGTAGGTCTGCTTTCGCAGCTCGCCGGCTGAGCACCGAGGAGGAGACGATGGCAGCTGCAGACTTCGAGCTGGGGCTGAACTCGTTCGGGGAGGTCGCCACCGACGGCGACCGGACCCTGAGCGACGCCGAGACCGTACGGCTACTCGTGGACGAGGCACGGCTCGCCGAGTCGGCCGGAATCGACGTGTTCAGCGTCGGTGAGCACTACCGCGAGGGCCACAACGACTCGGCGGCACCCGTGCTGCTGGCGGCGGCCGCGACGGCGACCGAGCGAATTCGTCTCGGCACCTCGGTCACCGTGCTCAGCACCAACGACCCGGTACGGCTCTACCACGAGTTCTCCACCCTCGACGCTGTCTCCAACGGCCGCGCCCAGGTGATCCTCGGCCGCGCCTCGGCAACCGAGTCGTTCCCGTTGTTCGGTTACGACCTCGCCGACTACGAGCGGTTGTTCGAAGAGAAGCTGGACCTCTTCCTGCGGCTGCGACAGGACGAACCGGTCACCTGGTCCGGCACGGTACGAAGCCCGCTCACCGCGCAGCGGCTGCACCCACGGATGCCCGCCGGCGGCATCCCGACCTGGATCGGGGTCGGGGGAAGCCCGAACTCGGTCATCCGCGCCGCCCGGCACGGACTTCCGCTCATGCTCGCGATCATCGGCGGGCGTCCGCAGCGCTTCGCCGGCCACGTCGACCTCTACACCAGGGCGCTCGAACAGTTCGGGCATACCCTGCCGCCAATCGGGCAGCACTCCCTCGGCCTGGTCGCGGACACCGACGAGGAGGCGGTGGAGACGTGGTGGCGGTACTGGCAGCCGGTCGCGACGGCCCTGGCCGCCGAACGCGGCTTCTACAAACCGGACCGCGCGCGCTACGAGGCCGAAATCGACCACGGGGCGCTGTTCGTCGGCTCACCCGAGACGGTGGCGCAGAAGATCGCCACTGTCGCTCGCGACCTGCGGCTGAGCCGCTTCGACCTGAAGTACGACATCATGCACCTGCCCCGCGAGGCCCGTGCGCGCACGATCCACCTGCTGGGCAGTGCGGTCGCGCCACGGGTCCGGGAGCTGCTGGCGAAGGAGCCCAACCATGTCTGATCTCTTGTTCGGCCTTGACACGTTCGGTGACGTACCGCAGGACGACGCCGGCAAGCTCGTCTCCCACGCGGCGGCGATCCGGCAGGTCGTCGACGAGGCGGTGCTCGCCGACCAGCTCGGGGTCGACGTCATCGCCCTGGGCGAGCACCACCGTCCGGAGTACTCCGTCTCCACACCGGAGACGGTGCTGGCCGGCATCGCCACCCGCACCTCGCGGATCCGGTTGGCCTCCGGCGTGACAGTGCTGAGCTCGGACGACCCGGTGCGGGTGTTCCAGCGCTTCGCCACCGTGGACGCGCTGTCGAACGGCCGGGCCGAGGTCATCCTCGGCCGCGGCTCGTTCACCGAGTCGTTCCCGTTGTTCGGTTACGACCTGCGCGACTACGACACGCTGTTCGAGGAGAAGATCGACCTGTTCGTGAAGTTGCTGGACGAGAAACCGGTCACCTGGAGCGGGACCCTGCGTGCCCCGCTGGAGAACGCCGACGTCTTCCCGAAGACCGAGTCGGGTCGCCTGGACACCTGGGTCGGCGTGGGCGGCTCGCCGCAGTCGGTCGTCCGCACCGCCCAGTACGGGCTTCCGCTCATGCTCGCCATCATCGGCGGCGCTCCCGACCGCTTCGCGCCCTACATCGACCTCTACCGCCGGGCCGCCGCGCAACTCGGCACCACCGCGCACCCGGTCGGGATGCACTCGCCCGGCTTCATCGCCGACACCGACGAGGAGGCCAAGGAGATCTACTGGCCGCACTACCGGATCATGCGGGACCGGATCGGCAAACTGCGGGGTTGGCCGCCGATCCGCCGCCAGGAGTTCGACTCCGAGGTGGAGAACGGCTCCCTCTACATCGGTTCACCGGAGACGGTGGCCCGCCGCATGGCCCGGGCGATCCGCAGCCTCGGCGTCGGCCGGTTCGACCTCATCTACTCGGCCGGAGCACAGCCGGCGAGCGCCCGCATGCGCGCCGTGGAACTGTACGGCTCGAAGGTGATCCCCATGGTCCGCGAACTGCTGGCCTGACCGCCACTTCCCCGCGAGAGGACGACATGACCGACAACGACCGAAGCCGGCCTGCCACCCTCGGCATCCTCGGTGCCGGCAAGGTGGGCAACGTGCTCGCCCGGCTCGCCGTCGCCGCCGGCTACCGGGTACGGGTAGCCGGCTCCGGCGACCCGGCGAAGATCGCCCTCACCGTCGAGGTGCTCGCCCCGGGGGCCGAGGCCACCACCGCGCTGGACGCGGCGACCGACGCCGACATCGTCGTCCTCGCCCTACCCCTGGGCAAGCACCGCAGCATCCCCGCCGAGGCGTTGCGTGGCAAGCTCGTCGTCGACGCCATGAACTACTGGTGGGAGATCGACGGCATCCGCGACGACCTCACCGACCCGCGTACCTCGTCGAGCGAGATCGTCCAGGCGTTCCTGTCCGGCTCCCGGGTGGTGAAGGCGTTCAACCATATGGGTTATCACGACCTGGAGGACGAGGCCCGACCGGCCGGGGTGGCCGGGCGCAAGGCCATCGCGATCGCCGGCGACGACAGCGCCGACGTCGCCGAGGTGTCGACACTGGTGGACGCGCTCGGCTTCGATCCGGTCGTCGCCGGCCCGCTGGCCGAGGGGGTACGACTCGAACCGGGCAGCGAGTTGTTCGGCGCCAACGTGAGCGCCGACGAGGTCCGCGCGATGCTCGACCGCTTCCCGGAGTCGGAGCGGGGACGGGTCGTCACCGCCGCCCGAGCCTCGACCTCACCCGGGGCCGCCTAGCGCGGCTACGCGGCGAAGGCCGCCCTCGGTTCGAGGAGCTGGCCGACGGCGTACTCCTCGTCGAAGGCGGCCGGGCCGAGCGCTTCGACCGCGGCGGCGCGCATCCGGGCGAGGTCCGCCGCGTCGTCCGGGTCCGGCACCTGGCCGAGCGCCGCGAACGCGGCATCCGCGACGCCGATCATCCGCGCCGCCCGCAGGTGATCTCCCTCGGCGGTCGCGAGCGCGGCGCCCGCGACGCAGACGTACGGCACGAAGTCGGCCCAGCCGTTGTCGAACACCCGCTCGCGGTTCTCGGCGAACAGCGTCCGCGCCACGTCGAGGTTGCCCAGCCCCAGCTCGCAGAACGCCAGGTTGTGATACTCGGAGTTGACGGTCTTGGGTTGGCCGAGCGTCTCGTTGAGCGCGATGCTCTCCCGGTACAGCTCCCGCGCCCGAACCAGGTCGCCGGACATCCGCGCGACGCCGGCCAGCACGTGCCTCGGCCGTTCCTCGAGGGCGCGGTCGCCGGAGCGCAGCGCCACCGCCAGGGCCTCCCGCGCCCGGGCCTCCCCGCCCGCCAGGTCGCCGCCGCGGATGGCGACCCGGGCGAGGCTGTAGCGGGCCTCCACCTCACCCGCCGGGTCGCCGGCCGCCCGCGCCCGCTCGATCTCGGCCTCGCTCATCCGCACCACGGCGTCGGTCTCGCCCCGCCGGAAGGCCGAACGCACGTTCTCACTGAAGCTCATGGCCTTCTCCCCCGTCACGCTTCGCTCGGTCGCGCCGTCAACATGGTCCAGTTCTGCACGAGCGCGAAGCCCATCGACTCGTAGAGCGGCCGGCCCATCGGGCTGCTGTGCAGGTAGGCGATGTCCGCGCCGGCCGCGATGCCGTCGCGCAGCACCGCTTCGGTGAGCGCCCGGCCGAGGCCACGACCCCGGGCGGACGGTACGACGCCGATGTTGAACACACCGACCACGCCGGCGGCCCTCATGCCGAGGGCGGTGCCGACGGGACGGCCGGACTCCTCGGCCAGATAGCCGGTCACGCCGTCGGTGTCGAGCACCGCGCCGCCCATCAGCGAGCCGAAGACACCGACGGGCGCCTCGAAGCTCTCGGCGAAAGCAGCGGTGTACGTGTCGCTCTCGGCGGCGCCGACAGGGCGTACCAGGGTCTGCTGGGTCGAGCCGGTCCGGAACACGATGTCGTCGGTGGCGCAGGCCAGCAGCGGGAGGGCGCCGCGTTCGGTGAGCCCGTGCCGGGCCGCGAGCTCGGCGATCCCGGCGCTGGGCTCACCTCGGACGATGATCGACCAGTGCGGGACCTGCGCGCGGACCTCGGTTGCCAACTCGTCGAGCGAGCCGAGGTCCGGGTCCGTGGTCAGGTCGAAGACCCCGTTGAGCGACGCGACGCCGGTGTGGGTGACCCCCGCGCGAGCGGTGCCGCGTTCGGCGTACCAGCCCTTCGGTGTCACCCGGCAGAGTGTCTCGATGGCGTCGGAGTACGCCGTCGCCAACCGGTCGGCGGTGGTGCTCATGCCTGGTCTCCCCCATGGAACTAGTCCTGACGAGTCCGTCAACCTAGCCAGCAATCCGTTAGACCAGCAAACGTGACGATTCGGGCATCCGGCGGTGCTCCGTACCGATCAGGAATCGAGAAGCCCCGGGGCCGACGTCCGGCCTAGCCTTTTCCCAGAACGGCCGGCGGCACGCCGAGCCGGACGACGAGAGGGAGACCGCCCATGTCCACGAAGACCACCACCGAGTCCGACGGCTTCACCGCCGAGGAGCGCGCCGCGATGAAGGAGCGCGCCGCCGAGCTGCGCGCCGAGGGCAAGAAGGGTGCCAAGAAGGCCGACGGGCTCCAGGCGGTCCTCGACCGGATCGCGCAGATGGAGCCGGAGGATCGGGCGCTCGCCGAGCGCGTCCACGTGACGGTGACCGCCGCCGCCCCGGACCTGACGCCCAAGACCTGGTACGGGATGCCCGCCTACGCGAACGCGGACGGCAAGATCGTGGTCTTCTTCCAGGACTCCGGGAAGTTCAACTACCGGTACTCGACGCTGGGCTTCCAGGACACCGCCAACCTCGACGACGGCGACATGTGGCCGGCGTCGTACGCGCTGCAGAAGTGGAGCCCCACCGTGGAGAAGAAGATCACCGAGCTGGTGCGGGCAGCGGTTTCCTGATCGTCCCGCTAACCGCCTGGATCGGGGCGACCGCAGTGGCCGAGCGGCCAGAGGTGAGCGATGATCGGGGCCGGCGACCGAGGGAGACACAGTGCGGACGATGTGGCGCGGACCGTCAGCGGCGACACGAGCAGCCCGGTGACGGCCCGAGCGGGTGAGGCGTTCGACACCGCTCGGGCGGTCTCCCACGTCGAGTCGTTGCTCGCCGTCGAGCTGCCCACGGACGGCGAGCCGGTCAGCGAGGGCGACCCGGCCACCGGTGAGTGGACCGGCACCCGGGGGGCGGGCTTCCAGATCATTCCGCTCTGGGAGAGCGACGACCTCGTCGGTGTGTACGGCGCCGAGTGGAACGAGGCCGAGGAGGTCGCCACGGCGAACCTGACCCTTGTCGTCGGTGAACTTGACCGCCGTTGGGGCCCGCACCGCAGGGTGTCCATGCACGTACCGCTGTTCCGCAAGCAGGCCGGCGCACCGATGCCGGCGCTGTTCCAGTCCCTGAGCGACATGGACTGCTACGGCGACCTCACCGTGTGGGGGCCGACGGCGGCCGAGGGCCGGTGGGTCGCGGTCTCGGTCAACCAGTGCGACGGCGACGCCCCGATGATCATGATCGGGGTGGTCAGTCGGTTCGCGATCACCGAACTGCCGGAGTGACACGTGTCGATCACCGACCAGGCCGTGGCCATCGCGGCGGCGGAGGCCGGCGCGGCAGTCGTCCGCGCGCGATTCGGGTCGCCGCTGACCCGCTTCATGAAGATCGGAAACGACTTCGCCACCACCGTCGACATCGAGGCGGAGGAGGCCATCCTCGGCGTCCTGCGCGGGGCGCGCCCCGACGACCTCGTGGTGGGCGAGGAGAGCGGGCGCACGGGCACCGGCGACAACGGCCGCACCTGGCTTGTCGATCCGCTCTGCGGCACGGCGAACTACGCCGCCCGCACCACGCTCGTGTCGGTCAACGTCGCGCTGCTCACCGGGACGGGCTGCGCCGTGGCCGCGTCGGCGGACCCGTTCAGCGGTGAGGTGTTCTGGACCGACGGCGGTGCCGCGTACGTCCGCCTCGCGGGCACCGACGAGCGGCTCGTGCCGTCGGCCGAGTCGAGGCTGGTCGACGTCAACCTCGACCCGCCGTTCCCCAGCCGGGACGTCTTCCTGGCCGCCCGGATGCTCGCCGACGAGGACTTCATCGAGCAGTTCCACCCCCGGGTGGTCTCCACCAGCCTGGCCGTTGCGTGGGTCGCCGCCGGTCGCCGCGCCGCCTACCTGACGGACCGCCACGACCTGAGCCGCAGCGTGCACTTCGCGGCCGGAATCGCGCTCTGCCAGGCGGCCGGTTGCGTGGTCACCGGGCTCGACGGCGAACCGCTGCACACCGGTGGGAACGGTCTCGTGGTGGCCGCTGACGAGCGGACACACGCCGCCCTGCTGACACTCGTCCGGAGGCAGCGCCCCGGACCAGCATGACACTTGACATGAAGTGGGGTTGAGGTTCTAGCGTCCCTAGATGATCACGTCCGGGCCGTCGCGTCCGGACGTCCGTCAGCCGAGCGCCACCGTCGGAGGGAATCTGATGCACCTGCCCCGCCCGCTCCGCCCGCGTACCGTCGCGAGCGCCCACTGCGACCTGCCGTGCGGCGTCTACGACCCGGCCCAGGCCCGCATCGAGGCCGAGTCGATCAAGGCGATCTCCGAGAAGTACCAGGCCAGCGACGACCCGGAGTTTCGCACCCGCTCCCTGCTCATCAAGGAGCAGCGAGCCGAGCTGGTCAAGCACCACCTCTGGGTCCTCTGGACCGACTACTTCAAGGCGCCGCACTTCGAGAAGTACCCCCAGCTGCACGGCCTGTTCAACGAGGCGACGAAGCTGGCGGGTGCCGGCGGCGCGAAGGGCGCCGCGGACCCGGCGGTCGCCGAGCAGCTCCTCGGGAAGATCGAGGAGATCTCGAAGATCTTCTGGGAGACCAAGCAGAGCTGAGCAGCCGGTACCGGGTGGCGCAGGCCACCCGGTTCGGGGTACCACGTTCGGGAGGAACCGCATGACGTCGCGCACCGACCTCGTCGAAGAGTTGATGAGCCGTTTCCCACACGTGCCGCGGGAGGCGGTCCTCAAGGAGGACCTGCTGCGGGGCGGGCTCGCCTTCGACGACGCGGCACTGACCGACAACGAACACGGCGACGTCAAGCCGAAGTCGTACTTCATCTTCTCCTTCGACCACCGGACGCTGCCGGAGCTGGGGACCGCCGCGCTGCGCCGACCGCCGGAGGAGATCGTGCTCACCGGGGGTCCGTACGAGCTACGCCGGACCGTCGTCTCGGTCCGCACCAACCCCAGTTCGCCGTACCGGGTCGCCACCGACGGCGACGGTCGACTGCGCCTGTTCCTGGACGGGCGGCCGATCGCCGATGTCGGGCTGCCCCCGATGCCGGCGTACTACCGCCACACCCTCGCCAACGGCAAGTCGGTGATGGAGGTCGCCCCGACGATCCAGTGGGGCTATCTCATCTACCTCACCGCGTTCCGGGTCTGCCAGTACTTCGGCGCCAAGGAGGAGTGCCAGTACTGCGACATCAACCACAACTGGCGGCAGCACAAGCAGGCCGGCCGCCCCTACACCGGGGTCAAGCCCGTGGACGAGGTCCTTGAGGCCCTGGAGATCATCAACCGGCACGACACCGACCGCGCGTCGCAGGCGTACACGCTGACCGGCGGCAGCATCACCTCGCAGGTCAACGGGCTGGCCGAGGCCGACTTCTACGGCCGGTACGCGCAGGCGATCGAGGAGCGTTTCCCGGGCCGCTGGATCGGCAAGGTGGTGGCCCAGGCGCTGCCCCGAGCCGATGTGCAGCGGTTCCACGACTACGGGATCCGCATCTACCACCCCAACTACGAGGTGTGGGACAAGCGGTTGTTCGAGTTGTACTGCCCGGGTAAGGAGCGCTACGTCGGTCGGGAGGAGTGGCACCGGCGCATCCTCGACTCCGCCGAGGTGTTCGGCCCGCGCAACGTGATCCCGAACTTCGTGGCGGGCGTCGAGATGGCCGCCCCGCACGGCTTCACCAGCGTCGACGAGGCGATCGCCTCCACCGCTGAGGGGCTCGACTACTTCATGTCCCGGGGGATCACGCCCCGGTTCACCACCTGGTGCCCGGAGCCCACCACCCCGCTCGGGCGGACGAACCCGCAGGGCGCGCCGCTCGAATACCACGTCCGCCTACTGGAGGTCTACCGGGCGACGATGGAGGCGCACGGTCTTTCCAGCCCGCCCGGTTACGGTCCGGCCGGGCCGGGGCGAGCGGTCTTCTCGGTCAGCTCCTTCATGGACACCCTGCCGTCGACTGATTCGTGACGGCCGCGCTCGGCTGACCAGCCGTGCGGAACTGCCGAACAGCGGTATACCTCAGGGGCATGAACATGCCCCTGAGGTATACCGCTGAGAACCGCATCGGCCCTAGCTGGCGTACGTCTCGAACTCACCGACTCGTGGCGTACCGCCGGAGCTGTTGATCTTGAAGTTGATCTTGCTCAACGAGGTCGCGGAGAAGGTGATCGTTCCGGCCCCGCTGCCGGCGGCCAGGACGGCGCCGTTGTCGTTGTTGATCAGCTGCCAGGACCCGATGGAGCCCTGGGTGCCGGACGGTTCGCGGATCACCACTCGGGACACCCGGGTCGCCGAGCCCCACTTGATCGAGATCGTGCCGGTCGACCCGGCCGGCGACCAGTAGGTGCTCACATCGCCGTCGCGGACGTTGCCGTAGCTGGTCCCGCTGGCCTTGCTGGAGCCGTCGGCGCCGGCGCCGAGGCTGAGGTTGGTCCCACCGGAGGGCGGCGGCGTGGTCGGCGGTGGCGTGGTGGGCGGTGGCGTGGTGGGTGGCGGGGTGGTGGGCGGCGGGGTCTGCGGCGAGCAACTGCCGTTCGACACCTTCAGGCCCGTGTTGGCGCCGACCGTCTGACGGACGATCTCCGGTACGCAGCTCGCGCCGTCGAGGCTGTACGGGTAAGGGATGCTGACCGTGGTGGTGGAGGTCGGGTTGGGGCCGGCGGGGTAGTTCTCGCTGCCCGCGCTGGACCAGGTCACGTTGTCGAAGATGTTGCCGCCGACCTGCCAGTAGCCGCGCTCGTTGGTGTAGAAGGTGCCCAGGACGTCCTTGGAGTCGCGGAAGTAGTTGTTCTCCACCTTGGCCCTGGCGCCGGCCCGCGAGTTGATGCCGGACTCGTGCAGGCTCACGTAGTGGTTGTTGTAGATGTGGGCCACACCGCCGCGCAGCAGAGGCGTCCGGGAGTCGATGTTCTCGTAGAGGTTGTGGTGGTACGTGATGTAGCCGTTCGACAGGTCGCTCTCACTGGACCCGACGAGGCCGCCGCGACCAGAGTTGCGCAGGATGCTGTAGGACAGCGTCACGTACTGGGTGTTGTCCTTCATGTCGAAGAGGCCGTCGTACCCTTCGGACTCCCCACCCGAGGCTTCCAGGGTGACGTGGTCGACCCAGACGTTGCGGACCGTGCTCTCCATGCCGATCGCGTCCCCACCGTTCGAGGTGGGCGAGCCCGACTTCTTGACGTTCCGCACTGTCACGTTCTGGATGATGATGTTGCTGGAGTCCCGGATGTGGATGCCGAGCTGGTCGAAGACGGCGCTGCCGACCCCGATGATGGTGACGTTGCTGATCTGCTTGAGCTCGATCACGCCCGCCGCGGTGTTGCAGCTCGACCCCGACACCTTGCTGGTGTTGCCGTGGTTGATGGTCCCGCTGACCTCAATGGTGATCGGGGTGCTGCTGCTGGGCCGACCGCACAGCGCCGCGTGGATCGCCGTCCCGGTGGTGGCCCGCACCGTCTGCCCGCCCGCGCCGCCGGTGGTCCCGCCGTTCTGGGTGGCGTAGCCGGTGGCGTTGCCGACCGCCGCCGAGGCCTGCGGGGTCGGCACTGTCACCCCGACCGCTACCAGCACGGCCGCGGTGGCCAGCACCGCCCGACGTCGCAACGCGACTCGTCGTCTCATGTCGTCTCACCTTCGCATTCGTCTCGTACCAGGTTTCGACTCGACGGACACCGCGATCACACCTGCCGACTGACGTCGTTCAGGAATTGACGGCAGTCAATCGCGAGAATGTCATCGAGATCTTTCGTGCCCTGGTGGAAGCACTGATGTGTCGGGTGAGCGCGGCGCTCCTGGTGACGCCACTCGCCCGACCGTTAATCGAAACATCGATGTAACGCAATCGTAGGAAAGCGGTTTCCCTGAAGGCAATAGCTGACGCTTGCAGGTTTGTTGCAGTGCTCCCGGACGCTCGGGCGAGCGGGCGGGGCGCTCGCCCGAGCCCGGCCCGCAGGTTGGCGCACGCGCGGTATTGACAGCGCCGGACCGGCCATCGATGCTCTGCTAAATCAGTTTAGCGACCGGCTCGCTCCGACCCGTCCCCCTCCCGGTCCCGGGCAGGCTCGTCGACTGAGCGCACCACCCCCGAGAAAGGACCCGCATGAGACTGCGAAAAGGACTGATCCCGCTCGCCACCGCCGTCGTCCTGGCCACCGCCTCCGGCACGGCGTACGGCAGCGCGACCGGTAGCCCCGGTGGCCCGGACGGAATCCGCAGCATCACCCCGATCACCACCGTCTACACGTACGGCCAGAAGGTCTCCGCGGTGGCGATCGAGTACGGGGCCACTGTCAACCCCCGCACCCTCGACACCGACACGTTCGCGGTGACCGACACCATCTACAACTTCCGCTTCAACCCCATCGAGGACCTGCCGAAGCTCGCCGAGCGGACCGTCACCCGCACCTACACCAACTCGGCACCGGACACCCGCGACGACCACCGGTCGACGCCGGGCAGGTACGTCATCGTCGAACTCGACCCCGCGGACACCGGCGGCTCGACGGTCATCGTCTCCAAGTGCCCGACGTTCCTCTGCACCGTGAAGGTCAACCCCGAGCTGCCCACCCGGGTCGTGCAACGCGAGGACGTGCACGGCCAGCCCGGCCGAGGGGCCGGCAAGGGGCCGGTGCTCGCCCGCGCCACCCCGCGCGAGTCCCGACCGGTCACCGCGAAGCCGGTCAACCACCTGGTCGACGAGTTCACCTACGGCTCGTTCCTCAGCGGTGGGATGGTGCTGCCGTACCACTACCACCTGCCGAAGAACTACCAGCCGGGCCGCACGTACCCGCTGATGGTCGTCCTGCCCGGTCACGGAATGGGCTGGGACGGCGACAACCTCGGTGTCCAGCTCGCCGCCGACATCCCGGCGACCGCGTGGCTCCAACCGCAGTGGACCGGCACCTCCGAGGACGTCATCGTCCTGGCCCCGCAGCACCAGCGGGTCGGTGGAGCCGCCGAGGCGGACCTGCTGGTCAAACTGCTCGACCAGTTCGTCGACCAGTTCGCGGTGGACACCCGTCGGGTGTACGCGACCACCGTGTCGTACGGCTCGCAGCTGCTCTGGGAGGCGTTCGCCAAGCGTCCGGACCTGTTCGCCGGCGGGTTGGTGACCGGTGGTTTCCCGGTCAACGCCACCCAGGCGAGCGCCATCGCGGCGGCCGAGGTGCCGGTGTGGATCACCCACGGCGAGCACGACCACCTGCTCAACGTCTCCGGCGCGCGCAACTCCACGGCGGTGCTGCGGCAGGCGTACGCCGCCCGGGGCAAGACGCCCGAGCAGGCCGCCGACCTGGTGCGCTACACCGAGTACGCGGACGCCGCGTTCTCGGTGCCGGACTACCACGCGGCGTTCGGGCCGACCTACGAGGACGACGGCATCCTGCGCTGGCTGCTCGACCAGGCCAAGCCGTAGGGTCGCGGGTCGGGCGACGCCACGCCTCGACCCGACGGCGCGATCTGTTCGCGTCGACGGGTCACCGGTGGGCGTCGCCCGGGTCGGGCTCGCCAGCGGTTGCCGCGCCCCCGACGAGCACGGACTCCTGAGCCTCCTGCCGGCCCTCCTGCCGGGCGCGGGCCAGCAGGCCGGCCAGTCGACGCCGCCGGTGCCGGGCCGCCGCCCGCAGCCCCAGGAGCAGGCCGGCGAGCAGAGCGAGCAGTGCGAGCTGCGCCCACGGTACGACCCAGGTGGTGACGGTGGCGGAGGCCGGACGGAGGTCGGCCCCGGCCTGGCCGTCGCCCAGCAGCGTCGGCGACGTGGTGACGGTCGTGCGGAGGCGGCCCAGGGCCCACAGGCCGTCGGCCCGGGTCCGCACCGTCCGGCTGCCGCCGGGCAGCAGCTCCTCGACGGCGCTGGTGGCGTCGTGGCTGCTGCGGCCGAGCAGGTTGGACATCGCCACCCGACTGGTGCCGCTGACCCAGACGTTGCCGTCGTTCTCGACGGTGTAGCGGACCCGCACCGTGCCACCGGCGAAGGGATTCCACGACGGGGAGTACGTCGCGTCGAGGCCCCGGACGGCCAGGGCCGCCCGCGCGGAGCCGTTGACCCGCAGCATGACCCGGAACCCGACCCGACTCTCGACGGTGACAGTGCCTCCGGCGCTGCTGACGGTCGCGGCGATGCCGGCCGGGTGGTCGCCCGGTGGGGCGCTCCTGGGCACGGTGATGGTGAACGGCACGACCCGCGTCTCGTTCGGGCCGACGGTGACCTTGTCCTGCACGTCGATCCAGGTGCCGCCGTCGACCGAGGGCCGGTCGGACGACAGCATGTTGAAGCGGCCCTTGTCGGTGAGGTACCCGTCGGCGGCCTTCAGGGCGAACGTGACGGCGGTGCGGCTGAAGTTGCGGACCGCCAGGTGCTCGGTCACTGCCTGCCCCGGGTCGAGGCTGGCGGTGATCCATCGGCGTTGGTCCGGGCCACTCGCGGTGGCCGGCTGGACCGTCCAGGTCAGGGCCTTGGGGTCCGGCTCCGCCGCCGCCGCGACCGGCGTGGCCGCAACCGCGAGGAACACGACGGTGAGGACAGCGAGCGCCCGGCGCAGCGGGGTGACGGTCATTCAGGTGGCCCTTCGGCACGGGGCTGGGCGGGGCCCGGTCCGGGCCCCGCCCAGGCCACTACTCGAACAGTGAGAGTGTGAGGGTGGAGCTGTACTCGCCGGCCGCGACCTCGGCGGGGGTCCGCAGGTACAGGTCGGCGTTGACCGAGTACGAGTCGCTGGCGACGGCAGCGGAGTCGAAGGCCGAGACCAACAGCTCCTGGTCGACAAGGCCGACATTGTTGCCCGGCTGGGTCGGCTCGTCCAGGCTGGTCACCACCTCCTCGCCCTCGGTGACCAGGCCGGTCTCGCCGCCGTCGAGCAGGCGCGGCTTCCAACCGAAGTGGTCGGCGGTGATCGGCGCCTGACCGGCGGCGCCCGCGAAGTCGGTCGCGCTGCCGAGCACCGCCCAGCTGGCGCCGTCGGGCACCTCGTCGGCGACCCGGGTGTCGGTGACCGTCACCGTCGGCAGGGTGCCGACGAACTGGCGTACCAGCAGGGTCGAGCCGTCCTCGGAGAGCGCGACGGCGTCGCCGGCGATCGACAGGGCGAGCACGCCCGGTTCCCGGATCTCGTCGATGTCGACGGTGACCCGCACGCTGGCGTCGTCACCGGGCTCGGCCAGCGCGGGCGACGGCAGCACCGCCGCCCCGGTCAGCACGGCGCCGACCGAGCAGGCCGCCAGCAACTGCCGCCGTTTGTCTGTGTTCATGTGAGCTCCGTTCTCTGCATGAGGGGTTATCCGCCGCAGGTGCCGGCGGGGTGTTGCACGGTGCGGACGGTCGTCACGTCCTGTCCGCCGATCGCCCCGGTCACCCGGACCGTCGCCGAACCCGCCGGCACCGACCCGGCCCGGGTGGTGAAGGACTGGTAGGCGTTCGCGCCGGGCGCGACCGCCGCGAAGGACCGCGTGCCGTACGGCGTCTCCATGCTCACGCCCACCGGCGCGTCATGGTCGTTGCGCACCTGCACCGCCACGTACGCCGTGCCACCGACGCACCGCGTCGACGCGGTGACCGTCACGGGCAGGTCGACGGTGGCCGACTGGAACGCCCAGGTGTCGATCTCGAAGAGATCCGCGCCGGCCGGGCCGGTGTAGGTGAAGTAGACGTCGTGCACGCCGCTGACGCCGGTGAGCTCGGCGCTCACCTCGGCCCACTGTCCGACCGGCGTGTCCACGGCGACAGTGCCGACGACGGGACCGTTGACGTCGTCCAGCCGGACCTGGACCTGCCCGCCGGCGGCGAGCGCACGCACCCGCGCCGTCAGGCTGCGCGCGCCGCTGTCCCCGAAGTTCACCGAGGACAGCGCCGTCCAGTCCCCGTTGTCGACGTCGCGGACCACCAGATTCGGTGCCGCACCACCGAACTGGGCGGAGCCGCCGTCGACCTTCGTGGTCGCGACGCCCTTGCTCCAGCCGAAGGTCTCGGCCTCGAAGACGCGGTACGGGTCGAAGTCCCGGACCTGGTCCACGCCGGCGTACGTGCCGACGACCTGCTGGATCGTGCCGTCCGGGTTGAAGGTCAACTCCTGGATGTGCGGGCTGCGGTACCCCTGGGTGGTGTTGCCGTTGATGCGCTTGTTCAGCGTCGGGGCGTGGTAGGTGAAGTAGTACCTGCCACCGAACTCGAACACCGACTGGTGGTTGTTGCCGCCGGTGCCGGCACCGAAGAACTGCGACTGGTTCGGGAAGAGCACACCGGCGTACGCCTCCTTCGGCCACGACATCGGGCCGTCGGAGATCATGTAGCCGATCTGCCCACCGCCGGGGTAACCGGGAAGGGGCTGCTGGCTGCCACCGAAGTCGTTCCCGCCGAAGTGCGAGGAGTACGAGAAGTAGTACTTGCCCTGGCGCTTGAAGACGTGCCCGGCCTCGAAGGCGACCGGGGCGTCCACCACCGCGGCCGTCCCCTCGGTCGACACCATGTCGTCGCCGAGCTCGATCGACCGGATGTTCTTCGGGTTGTTGAAGCGCTCGGCCGGCGGCATGCTCGTCGACGCGGGGCCACCACCGAAGTAGAGGTACGGCTGGCCGTCGTCGTCGACGAAGGGCGCCGGGTCGAACTTCCACGCGACGGCCTCGGCACCGGGGGTACGGCCGTCGATCAGCGTGCTGGTGCGCTCGCTGGTCCACGGGCCGAGCGGCGACGCACCCGTGATCACATTGCTGGAACCACCGCCGTTGGCGTAGTAGAGGAAGAACTTCTCCACCCCGTTCACCACCTTCTTGGTGATGCCCGGAGCCCACGAGTTGGCGGTGAACGGGGCCACCCCGTTCGGGCCGGCGACCTGGATCTCACCGTGGTCGGTCCAGTTCACGAGGTCCTCGGAGGAGATCACCGTGATCTGGTTGATGTCGCCGTAGTTGATCCCCGGCGAGACACCGGTGGTCGGGTTCGGGGCGTACCCCTGGGTGTCGTTGGTCATGTACATGTAGACCCGACCGTCGTGCACGAGACCGAAGCCGTCGGCGCCGAACTTGTGCCCGATCAACGGGTTGTGCTCCCCGGGCAGCTTGCCGACGACCTCGATGGTCTTCGACGCCGGGGCAGGCGGCGCGGCGCCGACCACCGACACGTCGTCGAGCGTGAAGTCCATGAGGTGCAGGGCCGGGTCCGTGGACGGGGTGCTCGTCCACGGGGTCTCGAAGAACAGGCGTGCCGTCGACACGCTCTGCGTCGCCGGGATCGTGAACGTTCCGCTGAACTGCGCCCACTGACCCTTCGTCGCCGTCACGCTGACCAGGTTGGTGTAGGTGCCGCCGCCGTAGTGCATGGTGGCGAAGAACTGCTTCGTGGCCGGTCCGCTCTCGTTCGCGTACTTGATGCGGGCCGTCAGGGTGTACGCCTGACCGGCCTGCACCTTGCCGCTGAGGTCCTGCATCGGGCCGGATCCGGTGGTCGCCCGGTTGGTGACGTGCGCGGCGGTCGCGCCGGAGAAGGCGTCCGAGGTGACGGACAACTGGGCGCCGTCGGCGGCGTTTCCGTTGTTGACGAACCAGTTGGCCAGGCCGTCCTCGAACCCGCCGTTGACGACGAGGTTCGTGTCGGCGGCCTGGACCGGCGCCGCGCCGGCGACGAACCCCGTGGCCAGCATCAGGCCCAGTGTCGCGAGCGCAGCTACCCGTCCTCGGGTCGCCCGTCGCAGTCGTTGTTCCACGAGACATCCTCCTTCATCTCTGACGTGCGGTCATCGGTGTACGGGGGATCGGTGGGTGGTCCGGACATCAGGGGTCGACCGTCACCACCGGCGGGGCCGTGGCCGGCGGCGCGGGACAGGTCCGCTGTTCCGCGCCGTCCGGCCGGTCGCCGGTGGTGCTGGTCGATGAGCCGAGGGCTCGTGGTGGGGTCAGCCGCCGCAGGCGTTGGCGGGGTGCGGCGTGGAGTGGACGGTGCTCACGTCCTGACCGGCGACAGTGCCGCTGACCCGGACCGTCGCCGAGCCGGCCGGCACGGACGCCGTACGCGTGTTGAACGACTGGTAGACGTTCGCTCCCGGCGCGACGGCCGCGAACGACCGGTTCCCGTACGGGGTCTGCACGGTGATCTCGACCGGTTCGGTCGAGTCGTTGCGCGCCTGCACCGCCACGTACGTCTTCCCGCCCAGGCAGCGCACCTCGGCGGTGGCCGTGGCGGGCAGCGCGGCCAGCACCGCGAGTCGGGCCAGTTGGTAGCTCAGCGCCCGCTCCGGCGCGTCGATCTCGTTCTGGGTGCCGAGGTGACCGGCCCGTGCCGCGCTCGCCGCGGCGAGCGCGGCCTGCGTCGTGGCCCAGGCGTCGGCCGGGTAGTGGCGCGCGTCGAGCGTCCGCGCGTGGGCGATGGCCGCGTCGAGGGCGGTGGTGTCCAACGATCGGGCCTGCGCGGTCAGCACGTCGCTGAGCAGGTAGTTGTCGAAGTCGACGTGGCCACCAGCCTCCTGGGTCGCGTAGGTGAACAGACCCACCCGGTGGCCCATGAAGTGCGCGAGGCTGCCGTCGAGAGCCTGCGGGCCGACGCGGTTGCCCAGCCGGGTCCACTGGACCCCGTCCAGGCTGTAGTAGAACGTCGTCCACAGTTGGCCCACCGGCGAGGCGAAGTCGAGGTCGGCCTTCACGTGCACGTCGGTGGCGTCGCCCAGCGGCACCGTCGTGCCCGCCACGAAGTTCTCCAGCGTCGACTGGTCGAGGTCGACAGCGAACGGCTGCGACCGGTTCACCACACCGAGGGTGTTGACGCCGTCGACGCGCTTCACCGCCACGTACGAGAATCCGCGGTTGTAGGCCGCCAGGCCCGCGACGTCGCCGTTCTTCATCCCGCTGATGTCCATCCGGGTCTGGACCGACTGCCGTGGCCCGAACGTCCGCTGGGAGAGCGTGTTGCGCGCCTCCTCGAACCACGCCAGCTCGGCCCGGTTGGCCAGCTTCGTGTAGACGTACTGGCCGGTGACGACGGTGCCGGCCGTCAACCGCAGCCAGCCGGCGCGGTCGGTGAGCGACCAGTACCGGTTGTCCGGGGCGTGGTTCCACTCCCACGCCAGGTCGAGCCGCGACCCGTTGGGGGCGATCTCCGCCGGATCGAGCGGCGCCGGGACCGTCCACTGCTCGTCCTGGTACGCCCGGTGCGGCGCGTCGTTGGCGAAGTCGTCCGAGGCGACGATGCTCTTCTGCCGCTCGAACGTCTCCTCCGCCGGGCTGAGCCGGATCGGCTTGTCGAACAGGCCGTTGACCGGCACGACCCCGCCTGCGCCGAAGGTCGGCCACCCGTCCTGCCAGGTGGCGGGGATGAGCGCCGGGATC
The DNA here is from genome assembly GCF_040649675.1 of Micromonospora parva. Lineage (NCBI taxonomy): Bacteria > Bacillati > Actinomycetota > Actinomycetes > Micromonosporales > Micromonosporaceae > Micromonospora > Micromonospora parva. The sequence goes on from NZ_JBEZFX010000001.1 coordinate 118,514, forward strand.
CGACCGATCGGGAAGGTGTCCCGGAAGAACATGCCGTGCCAGTCGGTGCGGCCGTCCGCGCGGCTGATCGGCACCAGGCTGCCCTGGGCGAAGCCGTTGGAGTTGAGCACGCCGCGCGCCTCGTAGGTGTTGACTCCACCGGCCGAGGTGTAGCGCCCGAGCAGGTCCTTCGACCGGAACATGACGACCTGGCGTCCCTGCCCGGACGGCCAGGTGATGATGACGGCGTAGTACCAGCCGTCGATGTGGTAGACCTGCGCGCCCTCGAACAGACCGCCGATGAACGGCTGCCCGGCGTAGTTGTTGGCGGTGAAGATGTTCGGGTAGTCCTGCGCGATGGCGGTCAGGCCGGCGTTGAGGCGGACGGCACTGGTGCCGCCGGAGCCATAGAAGATGTACGGCGTGCCGTCGACGTCGAAGAAGAGCGACGGGTCGTGCAGGCCACGACCGAGGGCGGTGCGCTGCCACGGGCCGTTCTCGATGTCGTCGGTGCGGTAGAGGTACGCCCCGCTGAGGTTGTTGGTGTTGAAGACGGCGTAGAACGTGCCGTCGTGGTAGCGCAGCGACGACGCCCACTGGCCCTGGCCGTACGAGTTCTGACCGTTGCGCAGCGAGAAGGAGTCGCCGATGCTCGCCCGGTCGAAGACGTAGTTGACGATCTCCCAGTTGACCAGGTCGTACGACTTCATGATCGGCGCGCCCGGGCTCAGGTGCATGGTCGTGCTGATCATGTAGTAGAGGTCGCGGCCCTCGTCGTTCTCGGCGGCCGGTACGCGTTCGACGCTGATGTCCGGCACGTCGGCGTTGAGCAGCGGCACCGAGTAGGTGCCGGCGCCGGTGTCGGTCGAGGTGTACGACGACCGGGGCGACCAGCCGTCGGCGTCGTGCGCGGCGGCCGGGGTGACCATCAGGCTCGCGGCGACCAGGGTGGCCGCCGATGCGAACGCGCACAGTGGGCGCAGCCGACGTGGCAGCACTGTGGACACCAGCCGGCTCAGCGCGCGCCCGGTGCGGCGTGCGAGGGCGTTCAGGCTGTTCACAGGAGTGATGCGGGAGGAGTTCAGGACACCCGAGCGGATCGACACGACCAAGACGAGCTCCAAACGCGAGAGCGGCGTGAAGGCCATGGTGTTATCGCTAACAACACCTGTCAAGACTATCGATGAAACGTGCCCGAAGTATCCCCGTAACATCCCCCCGTTCCACAGTGGACGGTTGGCCACGCCGAAACCCCACCCCGGTGGCGGGCCGGGGTGGGGTGGGGCGGCCCGGGTCAGGTCTCGAGGCAGGTGCGGAGGGCGGCGGTTAGCCGGTTCGCCCGCTCGTCGCCCATCCCCCGCATCTGGTTGACCACGTAGCCGAATCCCACCTGGTGCTCGGCGTCGGCGAAGGCCAGGTTCCCGCCCGCGCCGTCGTGGCCGAAGCTGCGCTCACCGAGCAGGGGCCGGGCCGGCGGCGAGTGCAGCAGGAAGCCGGTGCCCCATCGCTGCCCGGTGTCCGGCGGACCGTGTCGCTGTTGGCCGCGCGAACGGACGACGACAGCGTCGTGCACCGACGCGGACGTGAGCAGCGGTCCGGCCTGACCCGGCAGATCGGAGACGCAGGCGGCGTAGAGGCGGGCGAGGCCGTCCGCGGTGCTCACCGCGCCCGCGCCCGGAACACCGGCGGCCCGGATGGCGTCGTCGTTGAAGCTCACCAGGCCGTCGGCGTCGGCGGGGAAGGCGAAAGCGCCCCCCATGGTGATGCCGCGTTCGGCGACCGGGTCCTCGAACGGGTCCGGGTCCGGCGGCGGCGCCAGGCCCCAGGCGACGGTGTCACTCTCGGCGGCCGGAAGCCCGAGCCAGGTGCGCAGGCCGAGCGGGCCCGCGAGCGTGTCGGCGAAGAACGCGCCGGGTAGTTGGCCGGTGATGCGGTGGATCACCTCTCCGACCAGCCAGCCGTAGGTCATCGGGTGGTAGCCGTGTGCCGTGCCCGGCTCCCACAACGGGGCCTGCGCCTCGATCGCCTTGATCACCGGGTCCCACGCCAGGACCTCGTCGAGGGTCAGGGGTCGGTCCAACGCGGGCAGACCGGCCTGGTGCGTGAGCAGCCAGCGCACCGGGATGTGCGCCTTGCCGTGCTGTCCGAACCCCGGCCAGTAGCGCGTCACCGGCGCGTCGAGGTCGAGCCGGCCCTGTTGGACCAGCAGGTACGCGCAGATCGCCAGCATTCCCTTGGTGCAGGAGAAGACGACGACGGGTGTGTCCCTGTCCCACTGCCGGCCGGTCCGGGTGTCGGCGACCCCGCCGTACAGGTCGACGACCTTGCGGCCCCGCACGTAGACGGTGACCGCGGCGCCGACCTCGCCCCGCGCTGTGAAGTTGTCCCGGAAGACGTCCGCGACGCGCCCGTAGCGGTCGGCGACGTCGCCGTGGATCTGTGGCTGTGTGACCACTGCCTACCCCTTCACTGACCCCTGGATCAGGGCCTTGATGAACTGTCGCTGGAAGATCAGGAAGACGATGAGGGTCGGGGTGAGGATCAGCAGCGACCCGGCACACAGCAGCACCAGGTCGGTGCCCCACTGGCCCTGGAACGCGCCCAGCGCCCCGGCCATGGTGCGTTTGGTGGCGTCGTCGACCAGGACGATGGCGAGCAGGAACTGGTTCCACGTCCAGAGGAACATCAGGATGGTCAGCGAGGCGATCGCCGGCCGGGCCAGCGGCACCTGGACCCGCCAGAACAACTGCCACGTGCTGCTGCCGTCCACCCGGGCCGCCTCGGTCAACTCGACCGGCACGTTGGTGAAGTGCGCCCGCATCCAGAACACCGCGAACGGCATGTACAGGCCGATCAGCGGCAGGATGATGGCCCAGCGCGTGTTGAGCAGGCCGAGATCCTGCATCTGGTAGTAGAGCGGCGTCACCACGGCCTCGAACGGCAGGGTCAGACCCAGCAGGAAGAGGCCGAAGACGAGCCGGCCACCGGGCACCCGCAACTGACCGAGGCCGAAGCCGGCCATGGTCGCGATGAGCACCGACACCGGCACGACACCGGCCACGATGAGCAGGCTGGACCGGAGCAGGGCGCCCATGTTCGCGGCGGTGAAGGCGTCGGCGAAGTTCCCCCACTGCGGGTCGGACGGCCAGTCGAGCCCGCTGGGCACGGTGCCACGCGGCTGCAACGCCGCCGACAACATGCTCACGAACGGCAGCAGGGTCACGACGATCAGGGCGATCAGGAAGACACGCCCGGTCAGCTGTTCGCGTCGGGTCAGGTTCACGACTTCTCCCCTCGGCTGAGCCGCTGGATCGGCAGCACACACGCCAGCACCAGCAGCATCAGCACGACAGCGAGCGCCGAGGCGAGGCCCACCTGCCGTTGCGAGAAGGCCAGCCGGTAGATCTCCAGACCCGGCACCGTGGTCTGGAGGCCGGGCCCGCCGCTGGTGGAGATGTAGACGATGTCGAAGCTCGCCAAGGCCGCGATGATGGTCACGGTGAGGCAGACGCCGATCTCCTGGCGCAGGCTGGGCAGGGTCACGGCGAAGAACTCGCGGAACGGACCGGCGCCGTCCAGGCGGGCGGCCTCGTACAGCGCCGGATCAATCTTGCTCATGCCGGTCACCAGCAGGATCGTGCAGAGGCCGAGCAGGACCCAGGCCCCGATGACGCCGACGGCGGGCAGCGCCGTGTCGAAGTCGCCGAGCCAGGCGCGGGCGACGCCACCCAGCCCGACCGCCCGCAGCACCTGGTTGACCAGACCGTTCGAGGAAAGCAGCCAGCTCCACGCGATGCCCGCCGCCACCAGGGGGATGACCTGCGGCAGGAACAGGATGGTCCGGACGACGGTGCCGAACGGGCCGGTGGTGATCCGGCGGACCATGCTCGCCACCAACAGCCCGAGCGCGACCGGGATGAAGCTGAAGAAGACGATCAGGACGATCGCGTTACCGATGATCTTCAGCAGGTCGCTGTCGGTGAAGACGGTGAGGTAGTTGTCCAGGCCCACCCAGCGGGCCACCCCGATCCCGTTCCAGTCGTAGAGCGAGTACTGCAGCGTCAGGACGAGCGGGCGCAGGACGAACACCGCGTACATCACCAGGGCGGGCAGGACGTACAACCAGCCGGTCCCGGCCGCGCGGGCCCACCGAGAACGGTGGGCCCGCGTGGGGGTCGGACGGGCGCGACGAGCGTCGCGCCCGGTTGGTGCGCTGCCGAGGGCAGACGTCATCGGGACAGTTCCTTCTGGTACTCGGCCTGGACCGCCTTCACGTACCCCTCGGGCGTCTGCTGGCCGGCGATCAGCTTCTGCATCTCCGGGGTGATCGCGGCGGCGAAGATGCCGCCGGTCGCGTTCGCGGTGAAGTCGACCGCGCCGTTCTCCGCGCCGAGCTGCTGCGACGCCTTGAGGGTCTCGGCGAGCACGGTGTTCGGGGCGGCGGCCGGCACCGGCAGGTCGCTCGGGCCGCCGGGGCTCGAGCCGCCGACAGTCACCGAGATCTCCCGGGCCTTGGCGTTGGTGTGCACCCAGTTCAGGAAGTACGCGGCGGCGTCCGGGTTCTTCGCCTTGGCGGAGACGCCGAAGGTGTTCGGGGCGGACATCGCCACGTGCTTTCCACCGGGGGACTCGGTGGGGAACAGGAAGAAGCCGACGTTGCCGGGCATCGACTTGTCGAGGTTCGCCGACTCCCAGTCACCGTTGAACATGAACAGGCCGTTGCCCTTCTGGAACTCCCCCACCATGCCGGCGTAGTCGATGGCGTTGGCGTCCTTCGGGAAGTAGCCGGCCTGCGCCCATTTCTGGATGGTCTGGGTGGCCTTCAGGGCGGCCGGGGTGTCGAACGTGGCCCCCGGCTTCTGGAAGATCCAGTCGGCGACCTGGGCCGGGTCACCGAACTGGTTCTGCAGCGCCTGGTGCGGGAAGTTGATGCCGGCGGTGTTCTTGTTGAACTGCATGATCGGCTGGACCCCGCCGGCCTTCGCCTTGGCCAGCAACTGCTCGAACTCGGCCACGGTGGCCGGCGGCTGGGTCATGCCGATCTGGCTGGCCAGCTTCTTGTTGTAGAACACGCCGGTGACGCTGTAGCCGAGCCCCATCCCGAACAGCGAGCCGGTGCCCCGGGTGTTCTCACCGACGCGCAGCTGCACGAGCTGCGAGGCGGGGAACTTGTCCCAGCCGTACGCGGTGAAGTACGGGTCGAGGTTCTTGAGCAGGTCGTCCTTGACCAGGTCGACCATGGTGGGGAGCCGGATGATGTCGGGCGAGTTGTCCGAGGCCATCACCCGGGGCGCGTTCTCCACGATCACCGTGAACTGGTCCTCACGGATGTTGAACTTGACGTTCGAGTGCTGCTTGGAGAACTCCTCGGCCAACGCCTTGGCCAGCGGGAAGCCGGTCTCGGCGTACATCTCCAGGGTGATCGGGTCGGTCCCCAGCTCCGTCGTGACGGCGGCATCGGACTTCTGGGTCGACGACCGGTCCTCGCCCGGGGCGCTGCAGGCCGTCGCGGTCATCCCGACCGCCAGCAGCGACGCGAGGAGCACCGTTCTCCGTCGCGGAAACTTTGTCAGCAATTCTGCCATTTCATGACTCCTTGACATCTCCACGCGTCCCGCGACCCACGGCCGCGCGACGGCTCCACCGGGACCAGCGCGACCGGGTGGGGCCACGACACGTACGCCGTGACCTGCCGCCCGGGCGCAGCACCCGTACCGTCAGCGGAAAAGAAGCCGGCACGGCCACCGAAGGCGCCTCTGGATGCACCAGAAGTGGTCGCTAAACTGATTTAGCAGAGCATGCGCGTGGCACGGGAAGCTGTCAAGGACAACTTGGCAACGGTGCGGAAACGTCGGGTTCACACCGCACCGACACGACCGGCGCTGGATCCTGGGCGGCGACGCATCATGATGGGCGGGAGCGGTGCCTGCGGCACCGCGCCTGATTCGGAGGACTGATGGGCCGCAACAGAGCAACACTCGCCGACGTCGCGCGCAGAGCCGGGCTGTCCAAGACCGCCGCGTCGATGGTGCTCAACGGCAGGGAGGGCACCCGACTCTCGGCCGAGGCGCACCAGCGGGTGTTCGCCGCCGCCGAGGAGCTGGGCTACCGGCCCAACCTCGCCGCGCGCAGCCTCCGCACCCGCAAGACGGCCACCATCGCGTTCGTCTCCGACATCGTGGCCACCACCCGGTTCGCCGGTGACCTCATCCGTGGCGCTCTCGACGCGGCCCGCGAACGCGACCACGTCCTGCTCATCACCGAGACGCAGGGCGACGCCACCTTCGAGCAGTACGCCATCGAGGCCGTCCTGGACCGACAGGTCGACGGGGTGATCTACGCGGCGATGGCGACCCGACGGCTTTCGGTGCCCGCGGCCATCCTCGGCGGACCGGTGGTGCTGCTCAACGCCACCAGCCCCGACGGTCTGCCCAGCGTGGTCCCCGACGACGAGGGGGCCGGCCGCTCCGTCGCCGCCGCCCTGCTGGAGCTCGGCCACCGCGACGCGATCGCGCTCATCGGCCGCAACCGGCTCAAGGAGGACGACCCGGAGGTCTCGCTCGCCGCCAGCGCCCGGCTGCACGGCATCCGGCAGACCCTGGACGAGGCGGACGTCAGCCTGCTGGCCGAGTGCTTCTGCACGGAGTGGTTACCCGAGCACGGGTACGCCGCCATGCGCGGCCTGTTGAGCAGGCCGAAGCGCCCCAGCGCGGTCATCTGCATGAACGACCGGTTGGCCTTCGGCGCCTACCAGGCGCTCGGCGAGGCGGGGCTGACCGTCCCGGAGGACATCTCGGTCATCTCGTTCGACGACGACCCGATCGCCGCCTGGTTGCGGCCCAGTCTGGCCACCACGGCCCTGCCGCACGAGCAGATGGGGCGGCGTGCTGTCGAACTGCTCCTGGACGGCGGCGTCGCCGAGCCCGCGCTGGTGGCGATGCCGCTGCGCCGACGCCGGTCCCTCGCACCCCCGGCCGGCTGACCAACGGGCCCACGGCCGCACCGCCGCGGCAGCCTGGGCCGACGCTAAAACGGTTTAGTGCTAGGTTTCCGACCATGCTTCGTCTACCCGACCACTGGGTGTGGGACAGCTGGTACGCGCGGGACGACAACGGCCTCTGGCACGTGTTCTTCCTGCGCGCGTCACGTGCCCTGCACGACCCGCACCGCCGCCACCGCCGGGCCACGATCGGCCACGCCGTCTCGACGGACCTGCGCTCGTGGCGGCTGGTCGCCGACGCCCTGGTCCCCGCCGACCCGCCCGGCTGGGACGACCTGGCGACCTGGACGGGCTGCACAGTGCGCGGGCCGGACGGACTGTGGTACCTGTTCTACACCGGTGTCGGTCGCGCCGAGGACGGGCTCGTCCAACGCATCGGGCTGGCCGTCTCCGACGACCTGATGACCTGGCACCGGCACGGCAACGAACCGATCGTCCAGGCCGACCCCACCTGGTACGAGCTGCTGGACACGGACCTGTGGTACGAGCAGGCCTGGCGTGACCCGTGGGTGTTCCCCGACCCGCACGGCCAGGGCTGGCACATGCTCATCACCGCCCGTGCCAACACCGGGCCGGCGAACACCCGTGGCGTCGTCGGCCACGCCACCTCCACCGACCTGCTGACCTGGACGGTGCGACCACCCCTGTCGACCCCCGCCGGTTTCGGTCACCTCGAGGTGCCCCAGGTCGCGGTCCTCGACGGGCAACCGCTGCTGCTGTTCTCCACCGACGCCACCGGCAGCGCCCGGCGCGACGACCACCGGATCTGGGTGGCGACCGGCGAGAGCACCCTCGGACCGTGGGACATCGCGTCCGCCCAGCCGTTCACCCACCCGCACCTGTACGCGCCCCGGCTGGTCCACGGACCCGCCGACGACTGGTCCCTCATCGGCTTCCTCGACCACGTCGACGACACGTTCGTCGGGGAGATCACCGACCCGATCCCGGTCCGCTACCGGGCCGCGACCGGGCTGACAGTGGACACGGCGAGGGCGACGGTCGGGCAGTAGACCGGACAGGTCCGGGCCGAGGCGTGTCGCCCCGGCCCGGACCCGTCGGTGCCCAGCTGGCAGGTCAGCTGCGCAGCTGCCACTGCTGGTTCGTGCCGCCGTTGCAGGACCAGAGAATCAACTTCGTGCCGTTCGCCGTCCCGGCGCCGTTGGCGTCCAGGCAGAGACCCGACTGCACGCCGGTGATCGTGCCGTTGGCGTTGACGTTCCACTGCTGGTTGGCCTGGCCGTTGCAGTCCCAGATCACCACTGTGGTGCCGTTGCTGGTGCCCTGGCCGGAGGCGTCCAGGCACTTGGTGCCGTACACCATGAGCTGCCGGCTGGCCGTGTGGGTCCACCGCTGGTTGGTGGCCCCGCTGATGCAGTCCCAGAGCTGGGCCTGCGTGCCGTTCGTGGTGCTCGACCCGCCGATCTCCGCGCACCGGCCCGACTGGACGCCCACGATCTGCACGTTCTGCGGGTTGGTGCTGCCGCCGCTCTGCACGCCGGCCGCGTTGATCACCGTCTGCGCACCCGACGGCCAACTGCCTCCGGTGACAGTGACGTTGCCGTTGACGACGTTGCCGCGGTCACCGTTGGTCACGTTCGTGCTGTTGTTCGTCGACCAGTTGTTGGTGACGGTGAAGTTGCCCATGTTCTCCGCGTACCAGTAGTTGGCGGTGGCCCAGGTACCGGTGGAGGAGAACACGTTGTTACGGGCGGTGTAGTAGCGGGAACCCTCGTCGAAGTAGAGCCCGAACCAGCCGTTGGTCCGCAGGCAGTAGTTCTCGTTGATGGTCCCGCCCGGGTTCGCCGACAGCGTGTAGATGCACCCGCCGTCGGTCATCTGCTGCATCACGTCGTGCACGTAGTTGCCGATCACCTGGTTGTTGGCCGCGGTGGTCGCCGTCGTGTAGCGGGGCTGGTAGTTGTACAGCCCCCGGTTCGCGTAGTGCTGACTGCCGCCGGCGTCGTTGGCGCCCCAGCCGTAGCCGACCGACAGACCGGTGTACGGCATGTTGTAGACCTCGTTGTGCGAGACCAGTGCCGTGTTCACGTAGGTGGTCAGGATCGACACCACACCCCGGTACTCCAGGCCGAGGTCGTGCACCCGGTTGTTGCTGATGGTGATGTTGCGGTTGACCATCCGCTGGTCGCTCGGGTGGTGGGCGTCGGCCCGCACACCGCCGACCACGATGCCACCGGCGGAGTTGCGGGCGATCTCGGAGCGGGTGACGGTGATGTTGCTGGCCCCCAGGCCGACCCCGCTGGCGTGGGCGTTGGCGTCGTTGCCGATGCCGATCGCCGTCTGCCCGAGGTTGACGAACTGGGAGTCGCTGAAGGTGATGGTGTTGGCGGCGGAGACCTGCACGGCGGCGGGCATCTGGTTCCAGTTCGGTCGGGTGGCCTCGAACTGGGGGCAGCCGGCCTGGCAGGAGGTCAGCGCGTCGGACGGGCGGGACCAGGTGCCGGTGATGTGGGCGCCGGTCTGCTGGTCGGCGAAGCCGTTGCTGCTGCTGGGGCCGAGCCAGCTGGTGCCGGTGAAGGTGATGCCGCTGAACGAGATGTGGTGCGCCGGCGCGTCGTAGCTGCCCCCGACGTTGACCAGTGACTGCAACTGCGGCAGCTCGACGCTGACCGAACTCATGTTCTGCCCGGCGAGCGGGATGTAGTTGAGCTGGCCGTTGCTCGGGTTGAGATACCACTCCCCCGCTGAGTCCAGGAACTCGTACGCGTTGGTCAGGTAGAACGGCCCGGCGCGGTGCGGGCTGGAGAGGGTGTCGAACCCGAAGGTGTTGTTGTTCCACGCGGGCTGCTGCATCGTCAGGAAGTTCCCGCTGATGCTCTGCACGGGCGAGTACCGGTCGGTGAACGAACCGACGCTCTCCACCTCGACGCGGTTCTGGTTGCCCAGGTTGTTGAGGTAGCTGAGGGCGCTGTTGGTGAACCGCATTCCGGACGTGGTGAAGGTGAAGTCGGAGCGGTTCACCGCGGTACGCGCCCGCGTGGCGACAGCCCCGTTGACGTAGAGCTGGCGGGAATCGAGACCGGCGGGAACGCTGGCCCGCCAGATGTTCTTGCCGGAGTCGACGAGCGACCAACCGGTGACCGCCCGCGCGCCGGTGATCGTCGGACGCGCGCCGGCGGCCGCCCGCCAGATCACCTGGTAGCCGTTGTTGCCCGAGTCGGCGGCGGTGAACCGCAGCGGCGACGAGAGCCGGTACGTGCCGTTGGCCAACTCCACCACGATGTCACCGGACATCGCGCTGTTGATCGCCCGGACCGCGGTCTGGGCGCCGGTCAGCGAACACGGCTGGCTGGCGGAGCAGGTGGTGCCGGCACCGGAGGGCGACGCGTACAGGGTGGTGGTGGCCGCGACGGCCGGGGACGCCGCGACGGTCACGGCGACCACTGCGGTCACCGCCGTCGCGGCGGCGCCGGCCAGCAGCCGGCGCAGCGGAGGAGAAGAGGACATGGGACGGTGCTCCTGACGTGCGGAGGGCATGGGGACGGAACGCCTCGACGGGCGGGAGGCGTGGCTGGTAGGAGGGGGCGGCGGCTACCCGAGGATCTCCCGGAGATAGCGCAGGCCGTCCGTGGCGAGACGGTCCTGCGAGGGGGCCAACGGCCGCCAGATCGCCGCGGCGGTGGCGATGGTCTCGTTCTCCGCCGTGAACGACTCGATGCAGACAGCGCCCTGGTAGCCGGTGTCCCGCAGGACGGTGAAGAAGCGGGGCCAGTCGAAGTGGTCAGCACCGGGCGCGCCCCGGTTGGTGCCGCTGACCTGGACGTGCTTGATGTGCCGGCCGGCGACGGCGAGGGCCGCGTAGGGGTCGGCCTCCTCGATGTTCATGTGGTACGTGTCGATCATGATGCCGACGTTGGACGGTAACCCGTCGATCAACTCGACGGTCTGTTCGACGGTGTTGACGACGCTCGTCTCGTAGCGGTTCAACGCCTCGACGCCGATACTCACGCCCAACTCGCCGGCCCGCTCGGCCACCGGCGCCAGGTTGCGCCGGAAATCCGCGTAGCAGGCCGCGCGGGCCGCTGGCGACATCCGCCAGATGCGGCCGACCGAGGCGTACGCGGGGCCGCCGACGCATCCAGCGCCGACGGCCGCCGCGCTCGCCACGCAGCCCATGAGGTACGCCACCGTCGACTCGACCACCGCTGGCGCGGCGTCGACCAGTTCCCGCCCCGGCGGGGTGACCGCGCAGACACCGGCGGCCACGAGGCCGTGCGCCGCCAACAGGTCCCGGGTACGGATCGGGTCCCAGTCACCGGGCTGCTCGATCGGCAACTCGACGGCGTCGAAGCCGAACTCGGCGATCCGCGGAATCAGCTCGGCCAGGGCCTTGTCGTCGACCGGCGAGGCCCAGACCCAGGGGTTGACGCCGATGGCGTACATCGGACCCTACTTCCAGCGCTGCGGGTAGCCGGGCAGGTCGGTGCAGCCGCACATCGCGTAGTGCAGGGGCGGCATGCTCGGGTCGAGATACTTGTCGAGGTTGTCCTGCGTGACGGTCGGCTGTGGCAGCTTCCACGGGCTGGACACCTGCTTGCCGTCGAGGATCTGCAGCACCGCCAGAATCGGCGTCCGCCACTGGTAGGTCGGGTAGGTCGGTGCGATCGCGGTGAGGTTCTTGTCCTTCCAGATCTTCAGGAAGTCGAGCTGGTCCTCGCCGTTCATCGGCGGAACGGGCTTGCCCGCGTCCTGGAACGCCTCGACCGCCGCGACGGCCGTCGCTCCGGCGTCCATCCAGACCCCGTCGATCGTGCCGTACCGCTGGATGTAGTCGTCGACGATCTTCTTGGTCTTGGCCGGGTCACCGTCGGTGAACTCGACGCCCACGACGTCGACCTTCGCCTTGTCGAACGCCACCTTCGCCGCCGACCAGCGGGTCTCCAGGACGTCGACGCCGGGCAGGATCCGCAGGGCGAGGACCTTGCCGCCGGGCTTCATCTTCTGGCTGACGAACTCGGCGCCGACATGGCCGAACCCGTAACCGCCGATGGGGTTGATGAACGTCACCGGGCACTTCGTGTTGACCCCACGGTCGAAGACGACGACCGGCAACCCCGCCTTGCAGGCCGCCTCGACGGCCGGGGTGAGCGTGGCGGTGGTGTTCGGCGAGACGATGAGCGCGTCGCAACCCTTGCCGAGCAGGTCGTTGATGTCCGCGATCTGCTTCTGGTCCTTGCCCTCGGCGTCGACGTGCACGAACTCCTTGATGCGGCTCTTCTGCGCCTCGACCTCGGCCTGCATCGTCTTGAACCCGACCTGACGCCACGGGTTGTTCAGGGCAGCGTTCGAGAAGCAGATCTTGTGCGGGCCGTTCTTCTTGAACTTGGCCGTGTCGACCATCGTCGGGTTGAGCACCTGCTCCCACGGCTTGTCGGCCGGGCCCGTCGGTGCCGCGTCGAGCAGCGCCAACTCGGCGTCGTAGTCGGCCTGCACGAAGAACTTCGACTGGTCCCCGGTGCCGGAACCAGTGGCGGCGGACGCACTCCCCGACGGGCTCGCGGCCGGCTCGTCGGTGGCACATGCGGCAACAGACAGCAGCGTGACAGCGGCCAGTGCCGCCATGGAACGTCGCACTATGGTTTCCCCTTATCTGGACGAAGAACGCGTTGCCGAGACCGCCACGGCGAGCAGGATGATCGCGCCCTGGACGGTCGACCTGAGGGCGCCGGAGACGCCGTAGAAATTCATCAGAGCGAACAGCAGTTCGAGGGTCAGCGCGCCGAGCATCGCCCCGACGACAGCGCCGCGACCCCCGCCGAGCGCCACCCCACCGAGGACGACCGCGGTGATCGCACCGAACTCCAGGCCGTTGCCGGCCTGGAACGACACGCCGCTGTAGCCACCCAGGAGGATCGCCGCCACCGCCGCGGCCAGACCGCTGAGGATGAAGGCGAAGGTCCGGGTACGCCACACCCGTACCCCGCTCAGCTCGGCGGTGCGCGGGTTGTCGCCGACGGCGACCAGCGTCCGACCGAAGTCCGACCGCATCAGCAGCACTGCCGCCACCGCCAGGACCACCAGAACCAGCAGCGCGTACGGCACCCGGCCCAGCACCGGAACGTCCTCGAAGGCCCGCCGGCCGAACCGCCGGAACTCCTCGGAGAGCCCACCCTTCGGAGCGCCGTCGGACCACAGGTAGACAGCGCCCACGAGGATCAGGAACATGCCGAGGGTGGTGATGAACGACGGCACCCGCAGCCGGGTCGTGACCAGGCCGTTGACCAGCCCGACAAGTGCTCCGAAGGCGAGCAGGAGCAGCACCACCGGCCAGGTACGCGCCGGGTCGCTGTCGATCAGCCGGGCGGCGACCACCACCTGCGCGGTCACCAGGGACCCGACCGAGAGATCGAACTCACCGGAGACGATCACGAAGTACTGACCGGCGGCGAGCAGGATGATCGGCGCCGACCGACCCAGGAACGACATCAGCGACGGCGGGGCCAGGAAGTCGGGCTGCCGGATGCCGACCAGCACCACCAACACCGCGAGAATCGCGAGGATCGGCAGGACACCACCGGGACGTACCCGCGGCAGCCGCAGCGGCAGGGAACGGGGTTGGACGGTCTGCATGACTAGGCCGCCTTTCGCATGGCCCTGCGGGCGTAGACGGCGACCGCGGCGATGATGATGACGCCCCGGATCACCTGCTTGAAGAAGGCGTCGACCTCAAGCTGGTTGAAGATGGCGTCGATGCTGGCCAGCAGCAGCACGCCGCCGACAGTGCCGACGACGCCGCCGCGCCCACCGGCGAGAGCTGTCCCGCCGATCACCACCGCGGCGATCGACTCCAGGTCGTAGAGACCCTCGGTGCCGACCCGGGGGGCACCCGAGCCGAGCCGACTGGCGAGATAGATGCCGGCGAGCCCCGCGCACATCGAACACAGGACGTGGGCGGTGACGAGGACCCGGTCGTTGCGGACACCGGAGAGCCGGGCCACCTCCGGATCCCCGCCGACAGCGACCAGGTGATGGCCGAAGCGGGTCCGCGACAGCGCGAACCAGGCCGCCGCGGTGACGGCTACCAACAGCAGGAACGACACCGGGACCGGCCCGACGCGCTGGTAGCCGAGCGCCTGCACGAGTGCGGGTGCTGTCGTACCGGCCGGACCGTCGTAGCCGTTGTCCAGGTAGCCCTTGAGCAGCAACCCGACCCCGAGCGTCGCGATGAACGCGTTGACCCGGAACCTGGTGACGAGGATCCCGTTGAGCAGCCCGACGCCGGCGCTGACGACGAGCACCAGGCCGATCGCCGGCAGCACCGCACCGTCGCTGCCGTTCATCGTCTCGGCCGCGACGAGGGTGCTGAGGCTGATCACGTACGCCACCGAGAGGTCGAGCGAACCCCCCAGGATGACCAGGGTCTGCCCCACCGCGACCAGCCCCAGGCCGGCGGCGACATGCAGCAGGCTCACCGTCGTGGACTGGTTGAAGAGCTGACCGCCGTCGAGCAGGACGACCAGCCAACCGATCGTCAGGGTCAGGGTCAGGGCCACGAAGACACCCGGTACGGGACGCCGGGCCGGCAGCAGCGACAAAACGCTCATGCGACGGCCTCACGCGCGGTGCCGACCGCCAGCGCGACGACCTCCTCCTCGGTCGCGCCGGCGGGCAGCTCGCCCGCGACGTGACCGTCCCGCATGACGACGATCCGGTCACTCATTCCCAGCAGCTCCGGTAGATCGGACGAGATCATCAGCACCGCCGCGCCGTCGCGGGCGAGGCGGCGGACGAGATCGTGGATGGCTGACTTCGCGCCCACGTCGATGCCCCGGGTCGGCTCGTCGAAGAGCAGGATCCGCGGGTTGAGCGCGAGCCACCGGGCCAGCACGACCTTCTGCTGGTTGCCCCCGGACAGGAAGCGGATCTCCTGGTCGTCGCCGGCGCCGCGCACCTCGACGGCGGCCAGCAGCTCGCGTACCCGCATCGTCCGTGCCGCCCGGCCGGAGCGAGCGGCGAAGACGGCCCGGCTGGCGAGCAGCGCGTTGTCGAGCACCGACTGCCGGGGCACGATCCCCTCGCCCTTGCGGTCCTCGGTGACGTAGGCGATGCCGGCCCGCATCGCGCTGCGGGGTGAGCGCAGCCGAACCGGCCGGTCGTCGAGCGTGACGTCGCCGGTCGTGAACGGCGACACCCCGAAGATCGCGCGGGCCAGCGCGGACCGCCCGGAGCCCTGCAGACCGCCGATGCCGAGCACCTCGCCGGCGCGCAGCTGAAGGTTGACGTCGCGCAGCTTCCGGTTTCCCGCGTCGCGAAGGTTGAGCCGCACCGGGCCCCGGTCCTCGGGGGCGGCCCGGTCCGGGTAGTAGCTGGACAGCTCCCGGCCGACCATGTGCCGCACCAGCTCGTCGCCGGTGGTGTCGGCGGTGGCCACCGTCGTGACTCGACGGCCGTCCTTGAGAACGGTGATCCGACCGGACAGGTCGAAGACCTCGGCGAGCCGGTGCGAGACGTACAGCAGCCCGATGCCCCGCTCCTGGAGTCGGCGCACCAGCCCGTAGAGCAGCTCGACCTCGTGGTCGGCCAGCGCCGCGGTGGGCTCGTCCATGATCAGCAGCTGCGCGTCCAGGGCCAGCGCCTTGGCGATCTCGACGACCTGCTGCTGCGCGACACCGAGCTGCCCCACCCGGGCGTCGGCCGGCAACGTGGTCTCGCCGATCGAGGCGAGCAGCTGCCGGGTGCGCTCCAGCATGCCCCGGCGGTCGACCAAGCCGCGGCGGACCGGCTCGTGCCCCAGGTAGACGTTCTCCGCGACGGTGCGCTCCGGTAGGAGGTTGAACTCCTGGTGGATGATGCCGACGCCGGCCCGCTGCGCGTCGCGCGGGCCGCGGAAGCTACGCGTGGCACCGGCGAACTCGACGGTGCCCTCGTCCGGGCTGTAGCCACCGGAGACGATTTTCATGAGAGTCGACTTCCCGGCACCGTTCTCACCGACGACGGCGTGGACCTCGCCCGGGGCGACGTCGAGGTCGATGCCGTCGAGAACACGTACGCCGAGGAAGGACTTGCCGATGCCCCGAAGGGTGAGAAGTGGCGTCGGCGGCGGATCTGACATCCCGAAAGCCCTCACAGACAGTAGTCATCAACAAGGTTCGATGAAACTCTACGGCGACTTCGAGGCCCTGGGCATCGAACTTTCGTAGCCATCGACGGATGCTTACGTTCTTATGGTGCGAACATTCCCTTGACATCGAGGAAACATCACACGTATGAAGATAGATGTTTGGATTGAGGTCCGCAATCCTCGACCGGGGCTGATTGCCAGGGCCGCAGCTTGAGCGGCAGCGACGCCGCAGCGAGGGAGTCGATCACGGCCGTCGTCATCCGGGCGCGACGTCGGACGTTTGCTTCTTTGATTGACAGTCATCTATTTGTAGCTCATCCTGACCCCGTGGATCACCGGACGAAGCCCTCAGCCACCATCACGCTGGGTGACGTCCCACGGGTCTGACTGCCGTCTTCGGCGAGCGGCACGAGGACCGACCACCACCCTCGTGCCGTCGCACGCGTCCAGGCACAACCTGACGTGCTGCGGGGCCCGTGGTCGCTACCGGAGTTGCCCGTCCAACCTAGGAGACGCCATGCGTCGCAACACACTGCTCATATCAGTGATCGCCGGTTTGTTACTGGCGCTCGGACTCGCCCCACCCGCGTCGGCGGCCCCGGCCTTCCGGGCCCTGCTGTTCACCAAGACCACCGGCTACCGCCACGACTCGATCCCGGCCGGGATCAGCATGATCCAACAGCAGGCCGCCGCGAACAACTTCGAGGTGGTGGCGACCGAGGACTCCAGCGTCTTCACCGCCAGCAACCTGGCGACCTTCGACGTGATCGTCATGCTCCAGACCTCCGGCATGGTCTGGACCTCGGCGGCGCAGCGCCAGGCGGTGGAGGGCTACCTCGCCAGCGGCAAGGGCATCGTCGCCATCCACAACGCCACCGACATGGGCATCGAGGGCGAATACCCGTGGTGGGACCAGACCATCAACGGTGGCGCCCACATGCCCGAGCACTCCCCCGGCGTGCTCCAGGGCACCGCCATCGTCGCCGACAAGAAGCACCCGTCGACGGCCAGCCTGCCGGATCGGTGGACCCGCAGCGAGGAGTGGTACAACTTCGACGCCAACCCGCGCGGCAACGTGCACGTGCTGGTGACCGCCGACGAGCGCACCTACAACCCGGGATCCCGGGCGATGGGCCCGGACCACCCGATCTCCTGGTGCCGCAACACCAGTGGAGGGCGGGTGTGGGCCACCGCGATGGGCCACGCGATCGGCTCCTACAGCGAGGCGAACTTCCAGAACCACGTGCTCGGTGGCATCCGGTGGGCGGCCGGTAACGCCGCCGGAGACTGCGGCGGCACCGTCTGGGGCAACTTCGAGAGGCGCACCCTCGACGACAACACCGTCGACCCGATGGCGCTGGGTGTGGCCCCGGACGGCCGGGTCTTCTACGTCCAGCGCGGCGGCCAGGTGAAGATCTTCAAGCCCTCCACCAACAGCACCGTCACCGCCGGCACGCTCAGCGTCTACACCGGCGGCGAGGACGGCCTGACCGGCATGGCGCTGGACCCCAACTTCGCCACCAACGGCTACATCTACCTGTACCACTCACCGGCCAGCAGCAGCACCGACGTCAACCGGGTCTCCCGCTACACGGTCAGCGGTGACACGCTGAACACGTCCAGCGGCGTGACGATCATCGACATCCCGGCGTACCGGGACCGGACGTTCCCGGAGCCCGGTCACACCGGCGGCTACATCAAGTTCGGTCCCGACGGCAACCTCTTCATCGGCACCGGCGACGACACACCGCCGAACCTGGACCCGAACTGGCAGGGCTACGCCCCGCTGGACTGGCGGTCGGGCAAGTCCAACCTGGATGCCGCTCGCAGCGCCGGTAACACCAACGACCTGCGCGGCAAGCTGCTGCGCATCCGGCCCTCGGCCAACGGTGGCTACACCATCCCGTCGGGCAACCTCTACCCCCAGGGCACCGCGCAGACCAAGCCCGAGGTCTACGCGATGGGCTTCCGTAACCCGTTCCGCTTCTCCATCGACCCGGCCAACGGCTGGGTCTACCTGGCCGACTACGGCCCGGACCGGAACCCGCCCACCACCAACCGTGGGCCGGAGGGCCTGGTCGAGCTCAACGTGATCAAGCAGGCCGGCAACTACGGCTGGCCGTTCTGCCACGGCAACAACCAGCCGTACGCCCCGTTCAACCCGGACACCGGCGTCGTCGGCGCGAAGTTCAACTGCTCCGCGCCGGTCAACAACTCGCCGAACAACACCGGTCTGACCAGCCTGAAGCCGGTCGTCATGCCCAACATCTGGTATGGCTACCCCGCCTCGACGACCTTCCCGGAGCTCGGCTCCGGCGGCTCCGCTCCGATGGGTGGGCCGATCTACCGGTACGACGCGGCGAACCCCTCCGAGACGAAGTTCCCGCCCTACTACGACGGCGTGCACTTCTTCTACGAGTGGGCGCGCAACTACGTCAAGGAGGTGCACTTCGACTCCTCCTCGGCGGTGACCCGCACCAACCCGTTCCTGCCCAACGTTCGGTTCAACAAGCCGATGGACATGGAGTTCGGCAAGGACGGCTCGCTCTACATGCTGGAGTGGGGCACCAACTTCGGCGGCGGCAACAGCGACTCCGGGCTCTACCGGATCGACTACAACCAGGGCGGCCGGTCACCGATCGCCAGGGCCACCGGCACGCCCACCAGCGGCAGCGCACCGCTGACCGTCCAGTTCAGCAGCGCTGGCACGTCCGACCCGGACGGCAACACGCTGACCTACCTGTGGACGTTCGGCGACGGCACCACCTCGACGGCGGCCAACCCGTCGAAGGTGTACACCGCCAACGGCAACTACACCGCCCAGTTGAAGGTCACCGACAGCACCGGCAAGACCGGCTTCGCCAACGTCCCGATCACCGTCGGCAACAGCGCCCCGGTGGTCACCATCACCACACCGGGCAACGGCGGCATGCTGACCTTCGGTGACAAGGTGCCGTACCAGATCACCGTGACCGATCCGGACGGCGGAACAGTCGACTGCTCGAAGGTGTTCCTCAACCCGGCGCTGGGTCACGACGACCACGCCCACGAGACCACCGAGTACCCGGGCTGCTCGGGCACCATCTCCACCGACCTGCTCGGCGGGCACCCCGATGGCGCCAACCTGTTCTACGTGCTGAACGCCAGGTACACCGACAACGGCGGCTCGGGCGGCGGGTCTCCGCTCACCGGCACCGCACAGGCGATCCTGCAGCCGAAGCACAAGCAGTCCGAGTACTTCAGCAGCCAGTCCGGCATCCGGGTGATCGACCAGGCGGCCGCGGAGAGCACCAAGCGCATCGGTGACATCTCCAGCAACGACTGGATCGCGTTCAACCCGATGAACCTGTCGGGGATCTCGACGGTCAGCTACCGGCTGTCGTCGCCCTCCGGTGGCGGATCGATCGAGCTGCGGGCCGACTCGCCGACCGGCACCCTGTTGGCCACCACCACGGTGCCGAGCACGGGTGGCTGGGACAACTACCAGTCCACGACACCGGTGAGCGTCGCCGCCCTCGGCGGGACGCACACGCTCTACATGGTGTTCAAGAACGCCAACAACTCGTTCGATCTGGACTCGCACACCTTCGGCGGCAACGGCGTCGGGACACCCGGCACCGGCACCGGCCTGGCCGGCAAGACCTACACGGTCACGGCGCAGCACAGCAACAAGCTGATGGACGTCAGCGGTGTCTCCACCGCCGACGGCGCCCAGATCAACCAGTGGGCGGCCACCGGTGGCAACAACCAGAGGTGGCAGGCGGTCGACGCCGGTAACGGTGCGCTCTACCTCAAGGCGGTGCACAGCGGCAAGTGCGTCGAGGTGATCGGCAGCTCCACCACGGCGGGTGCCTTCCTCCAGCAGGCCACCTGCAACAACGGCAACCAGCAGAAGTTCACCGCTACCGCGACCGGAACCTCCGGCGTGTACACGGTGCGCAACGTGCTGAGCGGGCTCTGCGTGGACGTCAACGGCGCATCCACCGCCGACGGCGCCCGGCTGTTGCAGTGGACCTGCCACAGCGCCGCCAACCAGCAGTGGCGGTTCACCGCAGTGTGATCCCGCCGCTCTCGCGGTAACAGCTGACGTCCCGGTCGGGACCGGTCTCCGAGGAACGGAACCGGTCCCGGCCGGGACGTCGTCGTCACCGTCGCACCCACTGGTGGGCGGCAGAGGCGAACGCAGCCGTCAGTCGGGCGGGGCCGGGGAGCGCCGACCGGGCGGCTCGGCGAGCAGCCCGGTCGCCGCCAGGTCCTCCCACAACTCCTCCGGCACGACGACCCCGGACCGTCGCACCGTCTCCGCCACCTGCGCCTCGTTGCGGACGCCGACCACCGTCGACACCACCGCCGGATGCCGGCGAACGAAGGCCAGTGCCGCCTGCGGCAGGGTCACCCCGTGCGTCTCGCAGACCGTGGCGATCCGCCGCGCCCGCTCGATCACCGCCGCCGGCGCCTGCTGGTAGTTGTAGACGGCGTCGGCCGGCGGCCGGTCCCGCGACAGCAGCCCCGAGTTGTAGACGCCCGCGATGACCACGCCCACCCCCCGGTCCTCGGCGGCCGGCAACAGGTCACCGGCGGCGCCCTGTTCGAGCAGGGTGTACCGCCCGGCGCACATCATCACGTCGACGTCGGCCTCCCGCACGAACCGCGCCAGCATCGCCGACTGGTTCATGCCCGCGCCGATGGCACCCACGACACCCTGGTCGCGGAGGTCGACCAGGGCGGGTACGGCCTCGTGCGCGGCCTGCTCCCAGTGGTCGTCCGGGTCGTGCAGGTAGACGATGTCGATCCGGTCCAGCCCGGTCCGGTCCAGGCTGGCCTCGATGGAGCGCAGGACGCCGTCGCGGCTGAAGTCCCACACCCGCCGATGGGTCGCTGGCACGTCGAACCCGTCGGAGTCCCGCAGGTGCGCGTCCTCGGGCGAGGGCACCAGGAGCCGCCCGACCTTCGTCGAGACCACGTACTCGTCGCGCCGCCGTTGGCGCAGCGCGGCGCCGAGGCGGCGTTCGGACAGCCCGAGACCGTAGTGTGGCGCGGTGTCGAAGTACCGGACGCCCGCCTCCCACGCGGCGTCGACGGCCGAGGCGAACTCCTCGTCCGTCGTCGCCCGGTAGAGGTTGCCTCCCTGGGCCGCGCCGAAGCCCAGCTCGGTGAGACGTGTCCCCGGCCGGCGCGGCAGCGCACGCGTCATCATGACGTCTCCAGCCCGTAGGCGCGGCGTGCCGTCGCGCCCCAGACCGACGCCTGGTCGGCCGCGTCCTGGCCGTCCAGCAGCTCCGCCACGGTGTCCACCCACCGCTGGTACGAGCTGGCGAGCAGGCAGACCGGCCAGTCCGAGCCGAACATCAGTCGGTCCGGCCCGAACGCGTCCAGCGCGTCCTCGACGGCGGGTCGCAGGTCCCCCGGCGTCCAGGCCGAACCCGGCACCTCCGTCACCAGCCCGGAGAGCTTCGCCGTGGTGTTCGGCGAGGCGGCCAACGACCGCAGGTCCCGGCTCCACTGCGCCATCTCCGGACGACCGATCGCCGGCTTGGCCAGGTGGTCGAGGACGAAGCTCACCTCGGGCAGGTCGCGCGTGAGGCGCGCGGCCATGGGGAGCTGGTGCTGGCGTACCAACAAATCGAAGACGAGGCCGGCGGCCCCCACCGCGGCGATCCCCCGGCGGACGTCCGGGCGGTCCAGGTACGCCGGGTCGGTCTCGGACTGCACGAGGTGGCGGATGCCGACGAGACGCTCCCCGCCCCGGGCGGACCGTAGCCGGTCGAGGCGCTCCGCGACATCGTCGGCGGTCAGGTCCACCCAGCCGACGACCCCACGGATCACTGTGTCCTCGGCCGCGATGCCCAGCAGGTCCACCGTCTCCGCCACCGAGGGAATGGACTGCACCACCACGGTCGCGGTGACCCCGGCCGCCCGTGCCAGCGGCGCGAGATCGGCGGGTTCGAAGTCGGCGTCGATGGCCGCCATGGTTACCGGGTCGATCCACGACTGCGGGTGCCGGGCCCGGACCCAGAGGTGGTGGTGTGCGTCGACGATCCCGGCGCGGCCGGGCTCCGGTGCGCCCGTCATCGGCCCAACCAGCCGCCGTCGACGGGCAGCACCACGCCGTTGACGTAGTCCGACGCGGACGACGCCAAAAACACCGTGGCGCCGCCGAGATCGTCGGCCCGGCCCCACCGCCCGGCCGGGATGCGGCCGAGGATCGCCTGGTTGCGATCGGGGTCGTCGCGCAGCGCCTGCGTGTTGTCGGTGGCGATGTAGCCGGGCGCGATGGCGTTGACGTTCACCCCGTGGGCCGCCCACTCGTTCGCCAGCGCCTTGGTGAGGCCGGCCACGCCGGACTTCGACGCGGCGTAACCGGGGACGGTGATGCCGCCCTGGAAACTCAACAGCGACGCGGTGAAAACGATCTTCCCTCGGCCGCGCTCGACCATCGTCCGGCCGATCTCCCGGCTGAGGATGAACTGGCTGCTGAGGTTCACCTCGATCACCTGGTCCCACATCTCGTCCGGGTGCTCCGCGGCCGGGGTCCGGGCGATCGTGCCGCCGTTGTTCACCAGGATGTCGACCGGTCCGAGCGCGATGATGTCGCGGGCCAGGCGGTGCACGGCCGCCCGGTCGCCGAGGTCGGCCCGCAACGCGGTGAACCGGCGGCCGGCGGCGCGCACCCGACGCTCGACCTCGCTGCCGTCGGCTTCGAGCTGCGCGGAGACGCCCACGATGTCGGCACCGGCCACTGCCAGCGCCTCGGCCATGGCGAGACCGATACCGCGCCGCGCCCCGGTCACCACGGCGGTCCGTCCGGACAGGTCGAACAGGGCCGTCACTGGTTACCCTCCCGCACGTCGAGCAGCACCTTCATCACGCCGCCACCCTCCAGCGCCGCGAAGGCTGCGCTGGCCGACTCGACCGGCTCGATCCGGGAGATGAGCCGCTGGGCCGGGATCGCACCCGAGGCGACCAGCCGGATCGCCTCCACCATGTCGTCGCGCTGATACAGCCGGGCGCCGAGGAGCTCCAGCTCACGCCAGAAGAACCGGTGCAGGTTGACCTCCCGTGGCTGGGGGTGGATCGCCACCATCACCAGCCGCCCACGGGTGGTGAGGACGTCGACCGCCGTGGTGACACCGGCGGCGGAGCCGGACACCTCGAAGGCGATGTCGGCGCCCGCGCCGTCGGTACGGTCGTTGACCAGCGCCACGACATCGGTCGACAGCGGGTCGACGGCCTCGACCCCGATCCCTTCGGCCACCTCGCGGCGGAACGGGTCCGGCTCGACGAGGAGGACCCGCGCGCCACGGCTGCGCGCGACGGTGGCGATGAGGACGCCGACCGGTCCGCCACCGACGACGACCACCTGGTCGTCGGCGGTCACGTTCCCCCGGCGTACGTCGTGCACGGCGACCGCCACCGGCTCGACGAGCGCCGCGTGGTCGAGGGGCAACTCCTGCGGAAGTGGCAGGACCAGCTCCACCGGCACCGTCCAGGACGACTGCATGGCACCCGGTGAGTCGATGCCGAGGAAGTTCATGGCGTGGCAGACGTGGGAGTTGCCCCGCTGGCAGGCGGCGCAGCGTCCACACGGCCGGGTCGGCATCACGGTGACCGGCTGACCGACCTCCCAGCCGGTCACGCCCTCACCGAGGGCCGCGATGCGGCCGGACATCTCGTGCCCGATGACGGCGGAGTCACCAACCCGGGCGTCCATGTCGCCGTGGTAGATGTGCAGATCCGTACCGCAGATCCCGGTGTACGCCACCTCGATCCGTACCTGACCCCGGCCCGGTGGCTCCGGGTCGCGGTGCTCGATTCCGAGGTTTCGCGCCCCCCGGTAGACGACTGCCTTCATCGTTCCTCCGTCTCGACGGTCGGTACGTCGGTCGTGCCGACCGGGCATGGTCGTGGGTGCACCGCCGTCGCGATGCACCCACGTCTCCCTGTTCTGTCGGTCAGCTCAGTGCCGTGCGGTCGGTGACACGTCATTGTGGGGGTGCAGCGACGTGACCGGCACCTGACGTGTGGGGATCACCCCGTCGACACCGGCCAGCAGCCGCCGACCGGCCCGCTCCGGCCGGACGTTGGGGCTGTCGGCCGTCTGCGCCTGCGGGCGGCGGTTGGCCGCCCGGATCCGGTCCTCGTCCACTCGGACCCCCAGCCCCGGTGTGTCACCGAGGATGAAGGCGCCATCCTCGACGTGCAGGTCGAGGGAGACGCCGACCGGCGGGTGCAGGTCCTGCAACTCGCTCGTCAGGTGGTTCGGCACCGAGGTCGCGGCGTGCAGCAGCCCGATCGGGCTGTTGCCGATCGGGCTGACCGGCAGGTCGTGGGCGTGGGCCAGGGCGGACGCCCGCAGGAAGTGGGTGACCCCCCAGACGGCCGCCATCTGGACGATGTCGACAGCGCCGGCGGCGATCAGCGGACGGTACTGTTCGAGCCCGGTGAGGTTCTCGCCGGTGGCTACCGACGCGGACACACCCCGGCTCACCGCGGCGAGACCCTCGGCGTCCCAGCGCCGGACCGGCTCCTCGATCCAGATGAGATCCAGCGTACGTTCCAGTTCGCAGACGTGCCGGACAGCCTGCTTGCGCGTCCACGCCTCGTTGACGTCGAGCATGAGGCCCGGCCGCTGCCCCTTCCCGGCCTCGGTCAGGACCTCCTTGACCAGCCCGAGGCGGCGCCTGTCGTGCTCGATGTCGAGCCCGCCCTTGAGCTTGGCCGCCCGGAGGCCGTGGCTCGCGTAGACCTCGTACTCCGCGACGAGTTCGTCGTCGGTGAGCCCGATGTCCAAACCGGACGCGTAGGCGGTGACCCGCCGGTCGCTTCCGCCCAGCAGCCGCCACAGCGGTTCGCCGGCGGCCTGCGCCTTGATGTCCCAGAGCGCGGTGTCCAGCGCGCCGATGGTGCCGAACACCGGCCCCGCGTGGCCCGCCTTGAAGGTGTGCCGCAACATGCGGTCGTACAGGGACGTCACGGCACGGGGGTCTTCGCCCTCGACGGCTGCGAAGATCCGCTCTATCTCGACGTGCGGCCCGAGGCCGATTCCCGAGATTCCCTCGTCGGTGTCGACGATGACGATCGAGACGGGGACCACCCCGTCGGCGAACACCCCGTTGGCGTCGCCGACGGGTCGCCCCCACTCCTGGACCGTCGTGAGCGTCCGATATCCCGTGATCCGCATGTCAACCCTTCGTGGAACCGGCGGCGACGCCGTCGGCAATTTGGCGCTGGAGGAACAGGTAGACCAACAGGACGGGTATCGCGGCGATCAGCACACCCGAGGCGAAGGTGGGAATGTTGTCGGAGTACTGCCCGCGCAACGAGGTCACCCCGATCATGAGCGTCCGGTGGTCGGCCGAGGGCATCATCACCAGCGCCATGAGGACGTCGTTCCAGCAGAACAGGGCGTTGAGGATGCCGACCGACAGCAGCGCCGGGGTGCCCAGGGGCAGCATGATCCGGCGGTACACCCCGTACACGGTGCTGCCGTCGATCCGCGCGGCGTCCACGATCTCCGGCGGGATGCCCTTGTAGTAGCTCGTCATGAGGAAGACCGTGAAGGGCAGAAACTGGGCCACGTAGACCAGGATCAGGCCCGGGTAGGTGTCGATGAGTGCGGTGTCGGCCATGATCCGGGCGAGCGGCACCATGATCACCTGGAACGGGATGAAGAGCCCCGCGAGGCAACCCAGGAACAACGCCGAGGAGCCACGGAACCGCAGCTGGCTCAGGGCGAAGCCGGCCATCGACCCGAACAGCAGCAGCAGGAGCACCGACGCCGTCACCACGAACAGCGAGTTGACGAAGTAGCGGCCCATGCCGACGCTGCTCCACGCCGTGCTGATGTTCTCCCAGCGCAGCGCGTCGGTCAGCGAGAACCGGTCGAGGATGTAGTCGCGCCGCGTCTTCATCGCGACGTTGGCGGTGAAGAGCAGGGGGTAGATCGTCGCCAGCGCGAGCAGTGCCATCGGGACGGCGATCAGCCACCGTCCCAGTCGGACGCGAGACATCAGTCCTCCTTCCCCGCTCGTTCCAGCAGTTTGATCTGCATGAGCCCCACCACCAGCATGATCACGAAGAGGATCGTCGACGCTGCCGACGCGAGGGCCGGGCGGTTCATCTGGCCCTGCTGGATCCAGATGTAGTACTCCGGCAGGTACGTCGAGCCCTCCGGGCCGCCGCTGGTCATCACGAAGAGCAACCCGAACATCGAGGTCAGCATCCCGATCATCGTGGTCACGAAGACGAACTGGATGGTCCGGGCGAGGCTCGGAATGACCACGTGCCAGACGACCTGACGCAGCGACGCCCCGTCCACCCGGGCGGCGTCCAGGAGCGCGGCGTCCAGCGTGGCGAAGCCGGCGAGGAACACCACCAGCGCCATCCCGAAGGTGGCCCAGATGTGCACGCCCACCACCATGAACATCGCGATGTCCGGGTCTCCGAGCCAGTCCACCGGACCGACACCGACCGACCCGAGCACGGCGTTGAGCGGGCCGTCGAAGGCGAGCAGCAGGTTGAAGATCGCACCGACGATGACCGGTGAGAGCACCGCCGGGAAGAAGTAGACGCTGCGGTAGAAGCGGTGACCCGGCACCCGCAGGTAGATGAACGTCGCGAGGAGACCGGGGATCGCCACCGCCACCGGCAGCAGCAGCACCAGCAGCCCGACGTTGCTCAGCGCGGTCCGGAACAGCGGGTCCGCGAACAGCTCGCGGTAGTTGCCGAATCCGACCGCTGTGCCGTTCTGCGCGCCGTCGCCGGTGAAGGAGAAGTTGACGCCGAGGATCAGCGGGTAGAGCCGCAGCAGCACGATGATCAGGACGGCCGGGGCGACCAGGATGTAGGGGGCGTAACGCTCGGCCCCCGGGCCGCCACGGGCGCGACGCTGTCGTACGCCGCTGCGATGAGCGGCGGCGGGGGTGACTGCCGCCCCGCCGGCCCGTCCGGCCGAAGCCGGACGGACCGATGGTTGCGTGTTTCCCATTGGCACGAGGTCAGCCCGCCTGGTCAGAAGCGGCCAACTGCTTCACCACCTCGTCGACGGTGATCGAACCGCTGAGGAGCTGCTGGGAGAGGCGCCCCATCAGGTCGATCGTCTTCGAGGAGAGCGCCACGTGCAGAGCGGGCTTGCCGCTCTTGAGCTCACCGACGATCGTGGAGACCGCCGGGCCGCCCGCCGACACGTCGATGGTGGTGTCGGCGGCGATCGCGCCGGCGTCAGCGTAGAAGGCCTTCAACGCCTCGGCCGAGCTCAGCGAGCGCGCCAGGTCGGCGGCCATCTTCGGGTCCTTCGTCCACTTGGCGACCGCGTAGCCGATGCCGCCGTCGTAGGGAAGGCTCGGGGTGGTGCCGGCGGTGACGACCGGGGCCTTCATGACGCCGAGCTTCTCCGGGGTGAGGAACTCGTTGAAGTCCTGCCAGTGACCCACGTCCGACATCAGGCCCATGACGTGGGCGGCCTTACCGGACTGGAAGAGCGCGAAGGAGTCGTTGAACATGGCGGTCGAGTTGGCCCCGTCGCTGTTCATCTTCTTGTCGCCGGTCTCTTTCCAGAGCTGGAAGAGCCGCTTGACGTTGGCCGAGTTCCAGTCGCGCTTGCCGGCGATCCAGGCGTCGTACTCGGCGGCGGTGAGGGTCGTCGAGCCCATGCTGGAGATCCAGAACTGGATGCCGACGCCCTCCTTGTTGCCGAGGGCGAAGCACTTGGAACCGGCCTTGGCGATGGCGGCGCAGTCGGCGACGAACTTGTCCCAGGTGGTGGCCGGGCTCGCCGGGTCGAGGTTGGCCTTCTGGTAGATCGCCTTGTTGTAGTAGATCGGGTAACCCTGCAGCGTCACCGGGGCGGCGTAGATCTTGCCGTCCTTGGTGAACGCCTCCCAGCCGGCCAGCCGCTGCTTGTCCTCGGCCACGTACTCGTCGAGGGGCACCAGCGCGTCCACCCGGTCGCGGATCTGGCCGCCACCGTTGAACAGCATGACGTCCGGGCCCTTGCCGGACTGAATCGCCGCACCGAGCAGGGTGTAGTACTGATCGAAGGGCTGTGCGACGAACTCGACCTCGACGTCGGCGTGCTTCTTCTTGAAGTCGGCCTTGGCCTTGTCCAGATAGGATTTGGCGAACGGCTCGCCGGACTTCCAGTCCCACACCACCAACTTGCCGTCCGAGCTGGTTGACTTGCCCGAATCGCTAGCACTTCCACAACCGGCCAGGGCCAGGCCCACAACGAGGACGGCCGACCACATTGCGCGCTGTCTCATGTTGTCACCTCTATATGGGGGGTGGCCGGCGGGTGCCCCGCGAGCCAATGTTGACGGGAACGTAACTCGTATGACGTGTGACGTCAACACCCGGCCGTACACTGATCCGGACGTCGTGCCACGGCGAGCCATTCGGAGGGGGACATGACGCCACCACGGGAGACAGCCCTGAACAGCCCGGCGACCCCGGCGTGGGTGCGTCGGCCGACCAACCTCGCCAGGGCGGTCACCGCCGAACTGGTGGAGCGCATCGTCCGCGGCGTACACCCGTCCGGGACGTCCCTACCTCCCGAGCCGATCCTCTGCGAGACCTTCGGGGTGAGCCGGACCGTGGTCCGGGAAGCAGTGAAGATCCTCCAGGAGAAGGGGCTGGTGCAGGTCCGCCAGGGCGCCGGCACCATGGTCACCCCACCGGCACACTGGGACATGCTCGACGAGCTCGTCCTCGCCGCGACCATCGCCGTGGACGACAGCTTCGCCATCCTCGACGACCTGGTCGTCACCCGGCGGGTGCTGGAGTCCGACATGGCGAACGTCGCCGCCCGCCTCGCCGACACCGAGACCATCGAGCGCCTGCGGGCCATGGTCGACCGGATGGACGAGCTCGTCGACGACCACGTCACCTATCACGACCACGACCGGGCCTTCCACGACACGATCATGCAGGCGTCGGGGAACCGCATCGCTCGTGGCGTCGTCCGTGCGCTGGAGAGCCAGGTGATCAACACCGCCCGGTACATGGGCCGGACGGAACGCGCCCTGTGCGTGGCGTCCAACCAGGGCCACCGACGCATCTACGAACGCATCGCCGCCCACGACGCCAACGGCGCCGCCGAGGCGATGTTCACCCACATCACCGAGGCCTGGCTGGTCCGCCGCAACGGCTCGGGGAGCCCCGCCCGCCTCGAACGCTGACCGCCACCCCAGCCGGGACGGCGCCCACCCCCGGGGTACGGGAGCGGACGCCGCCGGCTGCGCCGATCAGTGTCACGAGAACTGGGCGAAGAACCTCCAGATCTCACCCTTGGTCCAGGTCGTGATGCCGCTCTCGGCGTAGGTGCCGTCCACCGGGCCGGGCATGTGACCGTTGTCGTACGCCGCCCACTGCACCGGGTAGCCGGCCCGGCAACCGGAGTAGGCGGTCGTGATGTGCGTACGACTGCCGCCGGCCGGCTCGGGCGGGTTCTGGGCGGTGCAACCGTTGTTGCGGACGAAGGTGTCGCGCAACGCCCTGCCCTGGGAGATGTTCAGGACGTTGTCCGAGATGCCGTGCAGCCCGAAGTACGCGATCGGCTGGGTGCCACCGCTGCACCCGCTGATCTGCGCGCCGGAGATGACAGCGACCGCCCGGAAGACGGTGGCCCGTGCGCAGGCGACGGCGTAGCTCATGCCGCCACCCCAGCTGAAGCCGAGCGCGAACCGCTGCCTCGGGTTGACGCAGAGGCTGCTCTCGATCCGGCTGATCATGTCGTCGACGAAGGTGATGTCCTCACCGCCGGAGTTGCCCCAGCCGTTGCCGAACCCCTGCGGCGCCACCAGGATCGCGCTGTTGTTCGACTGCTCCTGCTGCCCGTAGTAGGACCAGGCGGCCCCACTGGTGCCGCCGGAGGATATCTCCTGCATGGTGCCGCCCCGCCAGTGGAAGGCGAAGATCAGCCGGTACGGGTTGCTGTTGTTGTAGTTGGCGGGCACCCGCAGGATGAAGGTTCGGCTCTTGCCGTTGCTCTGGATCGTGTGCGTGCCGCTGGCCAGCGTCGGCGCCTTGCCGCACCCGCTGCCGCCGGTCGGCGGGGGGTTGCTGCCGCCGACGGGAACGAGTTGCCACTGCTGGTTGGCGCCGCCCCAGTCGGCGTACTGCACGATGTTGCCGCCGTCGGCGGTGGACGCGCCCTGCACCTCGACGACCTTGTTGCTGTTGCGGTTGATCAGCCGGACGTAGCCACCGTCCGAGTCGGCCAGCCGGAACTGCTGGTTCGTCCCGTTGAGGTCGGACCACTGCACGATCGCGCCGCCGTCGGCGGTGGAGAAGTTGCTGACGTCGAGCACCTTGCCCGAGTGCCGGGACTTGACCCGGTAGTAGCCGCCCCCGGAGTCCACGAACTGCCACTGCTGGTTGGTGCCGTTGTTGCGCGTCCACTGGCTGATCCGCGCACCGTCGTTGGTGGCCGAGGCGTACAGGTCCAACGCCTTGCCGCTGTTCCGGTTCACGAGGGTGTACCAGGCGTTGGTGTCCACTGTCGCTGCCGCCGCGGGCGCCGCGTTGACGGCGACGAGGGTGCTGGCGGCCATGACCGTGGCCGTCGCCGCGGCCAACCCTGACCGCCAGCGACGTCTCTGTCGAGAGGCGGGACGAGCCTCACCGAGGGCTTTCATGTCCACTCCTTCGATCGGGGTCACCCACGAGCGGAGAGCCGCGGGTGCCCTGGCGTGCGTGCCGGCGTCGTGGTGGTGGCGTCAGCACGTCTGGGGGTGTTGTGCGGGCATCCTGCGGCCTTCGGCGCACGTCGATGGCGATGCCGCGATCCGGGCTTCGGAGCAGGCCGCGTCGAGCCGCGCGGCGCGACGTCCTGGCTCCCGGCTGCCGCGTCGCCCGCTGGTGAAAATTAGCGGCAAAGACGTCATACGTCAAATGACTGTCATCGATTCGAATGGCGGCCCGAAACGACTACCTGATGGTCGCGGTGGCCCGCCCCCACCCGGGGACGGGCCACCGGTCGTCACACCTCGCCGGGGCGGGCGCCGGCCGGATCCCGGTCGGCCGGCAGCCCTTCTCCCCCAGCTCAGGCAATGGCAGCGACTAGCCGATCCGGACCAGCTGCCACTGCTGGTTCGTGCCGCCCCAGTCGGCGTACTGCACGATGTTGCCACCGTCGGCGGTGGACGCGCCCTGCACCTCGACCGCCTTGTTGCTGTTGCGGTTGATCAGGCGCACATAGCCATCAGACGAATTGGCGAGTCGGAACTGCTGGTTCGTGCCGTTGAGGTCGGACCACTGCACGATCGCGCCACCGTCGGCGGTGGAGAAGTTGCTGACGTCGAGCACCTTGCTGGAGTTGCGCGACTTCACCCGGTAGTAGCCGCCACCCGAGTCCACGAACTGCCACTGCTGGTTGTTGCCGTTGTTGCGCGTCCACTGGCTGATCCGCGCGCCGTCGCTGGTGGCCGAGGCGTACACGTCCAGCGCCTTGCCGCTGTTCCGGTTCAGCAGCACGTACCAGGCGCTGGTGTCCACCCCGGTGCCCGGCGGGGGCGTGGTGGGCGGGGTGGAGCCGCCGTTGAGGGCGTCCAGGACGGCGTTGTACGCGGCCTTCTTGTTGCCGTTGCAGTCGAACAGCAGCGCGTTGTCCGAGCCACGCCACGAGTCGCAGTCGCGTACCCCCCAGGTGGTGATGCCGGTGCAGCGCGAGACCGCCAGGCAGGCGCGGGTGACGGCGCCGTAGATGTTGGCCTGGTTGCCACCGGTCATCACGTCCAGCTCGGTGATCTGCACGTCCACGCCGAGATCGGCGAAACGCTGCAGGTTGGCCTGGTAGTCACCGGCCAGCGAGGTACCCAGGTGCGACTGGAACCCCACACAGTCGATCGGCACACCACGGGACTTGAAGTCCCGCACCATGTTGTAGATCCCCGTCGACTTCGCGTTGATCCCGTCGGTGTTGTAGTCGTTGTAACACAACTTCGCACCCGGATCCGCCGCCCGCGCCGCCCGGAAGGCCGCCTCGATCCAGTCATTACCGGTGCGCTGCAGGTTCGAGTCACGACGCCCACCCGAACCACCGTCGGCGAACGCCTCGTTCACCACGTCCCAGGCGTAGATCTTCCCCCGGTAGTGGGTGGCGACCTGGGTGACGTGGTTGATCATCGCGTTGCGCAACGCGCTGCCCGACATGCCCTGCGCCCAGCCCGGCTGCTGCTGGTGCCACAGCAGCGTGTGACCCCGCACGCTCATGCCGTTGGCCTGCGCGTGGCTGACCAGGCGGTCACCACTGGAGTAGGTGAACACACCCTGCTGCGGCTCGGTCGAGCTCCACTTCATCTCGTTCTCGGCCACGACACTGTTGAACTCACGGTTCAGGATCGTCGTGTAGGCGCTGGTCGACAGCTTGCCGACGGCGACAGCCGCGCCGAAGTAGCGGCCCTTCTCGGCGGCGGCCGCCTTCAGGGTCGTGCCGGCACCGGCTGCGGGTGTCAGCGCCACCGTCATGCCGGTGGTGAGGGCGACGGCGAGGGCCGCCGCCGCCAGCAACGTTCTCGGTGATTTCATGTCGTTCCTTCTCAGTGGGTGCATCGGTGGTGGTGATGTGCCACTTCAGTCAGGACGGCCCCTGGTGCCGGCGCACATGGTTGGGGAAGGCGTTCGCCGGCACCGCCGGGAGCCCTGAGGTGACGTCCGCCTGCCCGGATGGACGCCGAGAACCGAGAAACGACGCGTAGGGCCCGCCCGGTGAACCCAACGAAACGATCGTCCTCTATATCGAGAGTGAGCGATAACATGTCGTTCGTCAAGACGAAATGAGCCGTTCACGCCGACGCACCCGAACACCTCGCCTCGATCACCACCCGCCGCCTGCGAGGATCCGCGTCATTCGCCGAGCGACCTGCCGGAACGGCCGCGCCACGGCGCTACCGAAAGACGCCTGAGGGTGGCTCTGTTATCGCTCACAGCTAGCAAGCGAGACCGGGCACGGGCGGCGGCGGGGCAGGCGATCCGGCGACCAGAGGTCCTTATCGGCAACGCGCGCCTACGTGGAGGTCAGCTCCTGCGCCAGCCGATCCAGACCGTCCTTGATCAGCTGCCCGTAGGCGTCATCGCCAAGCGCGCCGACCCCAGACCCCGAGTGCGCCATCGGCACGATCCACGTAATTCTCGTCAGCCGGCAGAACCGCTATGCCCATGCTCGGCCAGGCTCGCCTCGACGCGTACACCGGCGAGCATGTCGGCGGTGGTGTGTGCCCGGATGTCGGGCTGTGTGCCGTCGGCAAACCGGGCGACGACCGCCCGAACGTGCCGCTCGGCGGGCGCGGCGAGGCCGTCGTAGACGGCCGCGAACAACTCCTGCGCCGGCCGCCGGAGCCACCCCTGCGGAAGAAGCTCCAGGGGCAACTGCGGATCGAGTACGGGAAACCGCCGGAAGGTGTCCATCACCTCGGTACGCGCCCGCACCGCGGCAACCCCGTCGACCTCCCCGGACACCACAGCGGGCAGCAGCGGCGTCCAGCGCCGCAGGAACGCGTCGTAGCTCCGACTGATCGCCTGGATGTCCCAGGCCTCGATCGGGGCACGATGAGCCGCCGAGCCGAGCGGGGTCTGTCGGCCGCGAAACACCGTCACGGCACCGAGGGTGAGCTGGTCGAGCCGAGCCCGAGCCGGAGCGTTCAGTTCGCGCGGCGAGATCCACAGCCCGTCGTACAGCGGCGCGTAGCCGAGCCACCGCAGCTGAGCCCGCAGCGCGCGTCGCTGCGTGCTCAGCTCCTGCGGCAGCGAGAAGGCGACAACCGTCCAGCACCCGTCCCATCGCACCGTCGAGGTGGTGGAGGCGAGGATCCAGTGGGCGCCCGCGGAGAGGCTGGCCGCCGCTGCGCGGCTGAGGCGGTACGAGCTGCGGCGCCCCAGTCGGCTGCCCTCCAGGACCCCGCGGCGGGCCAGCCGGCTGATCGCGGTGCGCGCCCCGGCCGTCGTCACGCCGGTCTCTCCGAGCAGCGCCACGATGGCGGCGGACGGCAGGGGGACACGGGTCCGCAGGGTGTAGTCCGCCAACAGGGTCACGGCGACCCCCTGGGGGGAGTTGCCCACCTGCCGCCTGGGCAGCCGGAGTTCGTGATCTCCGTCGTCCGGATATATCTCGTCGATGTCGAACGGGCTTGCCACAGGCGCTCCGTGCTCTTCAGGGACGGTGTGACGACTGTAGACGGATCGCCGCTCCCCGCCGAGCCCCGGGACCACCTCGCGATAGAGAAACTTCGATTGACACTTGTCGGTCCGAGGGGAACACTAATTGCCACGCAATGCCGTCCGGAGCCGGGCAGGGCAAGCCACAGGTAGCGGGCAGGCGCGATCACGCGGGAACCGGGCGCACCCGCTGACGGATCGCGCGACCAATCCCAGCCGAACCGGCAATCGAAGGAGTCGTCCGTTGAGAATCAAGAGAAAACTGCTGCTCGCCCTCGCCGTGCCGCTGCTGACAGCCGGCCTGCTGGTCCCCGCGCTCCGACCCGCGTACGCGGCGTCGCTGACCGAGGTGACCAGCTTCGGTGACAACCCGGGTCGGATGCGCATGCACGTCTACGTGCCGGACAACCGCCCGGCCCGCCCGGCGGTCGTGGTGGCCATGCACGGCTGCGGAGGATCCGGCCCCGGCTTCTACTCCGGGAGCGAGTTCGCCAGCCTC
Organism: Micromonospora parva; assembly: GCF_040649675.1. NCBI lineage: Bacteria > Bacillati > Actinomycetota > Actinomycetes > Micromonosporales > Micromonosporaceae > Micromonospora > Micromonospora parva. The sequence goes on from NZ_JBEZFX010000001.1 coordinate 153,221, forward strand.
GCGGACCGCTACGGATACATCGTCATCTACCCGTCCGCCACCCAGCAGGCCGGGTTCGGCAACTGCTTCGACACCTGGTCGGACGCCGCCAAGCGACGTGGTGGCGGCAGCGACCCGGTGTCGATCATCTCCATGATCCGGTACGTGCAGCAGCAGTACGCGGCCGACGGGGACCGGGTCTACGCCACCGGCAGTTCCTCCGGCGGCATGATGACGAACCACATGCTGGCGCTCTACCCCGACGTGTTCAAGGCCGGCGCCGCGTTCATGGGCGTGCCGTTCAACTGCTTCGCCAACGCGGCGGACTATCCGCCCGGCAGCAGCCAGTGCACCGGCGGCAACATGAACCGGACCCCGCAGCAGTGGGGCGACGCGGTCCGCCAGGCGTACCCGGGTTACTCCGGGCCCCGCCCGCGCGTGCAGCTGTGGCACGGCACCAGCGACACGCTCGTGCCGTACTCGTTGCTGCAGGAGACGATCGAGCAGTGGACCAACGTGTTCGGGCTGAGCCAGACACCCACCTCCACCGACACGCCCCAGGCCAACTGGAACCGGCGTCGCTACGCCGACAGCAACGGCACCGTCCAGGTTGAGGCGTACAGCATCCAGGGGGCCGGGCACAGCCTGCCCTCCGGCGGAATGGCTGCCGCGGCCCTGCAGTTCTTCGGCCTGACCAACCCCACGACGCCGCCGCCGACCACCCCGCCGCCGACGACGCCACCCCCGACCACGCCACCCCCGACCACGCCGCCGCCCACCACGCCGCCGCCGGCCAACGGCGCCTGTCGGGTGAGCGTCGCCGTCAACGCCTGGAACAACGGCCTGACCGAGAACATCACCATTACGAACACCAGCACCAGCGCCGTCAACGGCTGGTCACTGGTCTTCACCCTGCCGAGCGGGCAGACCATCACCTCGGGCTGGAACGCCACCTATTCGCCCAACTCCGGGCAGGTGACGGCCCGCAACGTCGCCTACAACGGCGGCATCCCCGCCAACGGCTCGGTGACCATCGGCTTCCAGGCCACCCACACCGGCAACAACGCCCGGCCGTCCTCGTTCACCCTCAACGGCGCGTCCTGCGCCATCGCCTGAGACCAGGCTGGCGTCGGCGAGACAGTGCGCCGGTCACCACCGCGTGGTGACCGGCGCACTCCCCCGTTCCGGCGTCACCGGGTCAGCGGTAACCGGCGCCCACCACGCTGGCCTGCACCGCGTTCTCGGTCGCGTCGGACGGGTAGCCGGCGACCATGGCCCCCTCGTAGAAGGTGCCGGCGCTGAGGTTCGCGCCGCCGTCGGGCTTGCAGCAGTCACCGCCGCTGCCCAGGATGATCGCGCCCTGCTTCTTCATCGGGCTGTATCCCGGCGGGAGCGAGCCGTCGTACAGTGTGTAGAGGCTGCCGGACTGGGCGTCGCTGCCCTTGATGGCGAAGCGGGTCGTGCCGTTGTTCTTCAACGTCGCGGTCACGAACTTGCTGGTGAAGGCACGCTGGTTCGGGTTCCAGGCCTGGCTGCCACCTGGGAAGAGGCCCCACTCCAGGTCCGCCTGCACCCAGGGCCCGCTGCCGGAGCAGCCGCCGAACCAGCACTGCTTGCTGAAGTTGATGGCGTCCATCGCCCCGGCGGCGTCGGCCTTCCTGGTCGTCTCGCTGTTGCCGTAGTCGAAGCAGCAGCCGCTGTTGACGTGGGTCCCGCTGGTCACCATGTACATGCCCTCGGGAGCCGCGCCGGTCGGCACGCCGGTGAGGTGCCCGTCGCGCCAGTAGCTGTTGCCGGGATTGATGTAGAGCGAGTACGCCTTCGCGCCGCCCACGGTCAGCGACTCCGAGGTCGCGATCGCCGGCTTGCTCTGGGGCGAGCCCGGCACCACGCTCGACCCCTGGTACCAGAGGTCGTTGCCACGCCCGGACTGGTCGAAGACCACGGTGATCACGCAGGTCGTGCCGGCGCAGAACGAGTCCTGCGTGGCCGCGTTGGCGGTGCCGCCGGTCGCCGTGAGACCGATGTTGCGGGTCGTGTTGTCCGACGAGCGTCGGACCTGGTACAGGTTGCCGGCGTACGTCTCGTAGAGCGCTCGCGTGGTGCTGTGCGCGGCGATGCACGGGGTGCCGCCGGAGGCGTAGATGTCGCACGGGCGCGCGCCGGTGGGCGGGTTGGTCGGCGGCGGGGTGGTGGTCGGCGAGGCCCACTGCTGGTTGGTGCCGCCGTTGCAGGCCCAGAGGATGATTTTGGTGCCGTTGGCGGTGGCCGCGCCGTTGGCGTCGAGGCAGAGCCCGGACTGTACGCCGGTGACGGTGCCGTTGCTGTTGACGTTCCACTGCTGGTTGTTCTGGCCGTTGCAGTCCCAGATGATCACCTGGGTGCCGTTGGTGGTGCCCCGGCCGGAGGCGTCCAGGCACTTGTTGCCGTACACCTGGAGTTGCTTTGTCGACGTCCAGGTCCAGCTCTGGCCGGCGCTGCCGTTGCAGTCCCAGAGTTGCGTCTGGGTGCCGTTGGTGGTGCTGGAGTTGGGCACTTCGAGGCAGCGGCCGGATGCGGTGCCGACGATGGGGGTGCTCTGCCCCGGTTGGATGGCGGCCGCCAGCGGCGCGGCGGCCGCCTCGGCGGACGGCGACGAGGCGCCCGGGGTGGCGCCGATGCCGACGAGAACGCCGACCAGAGCGCCCGCCACGGCGGTCAGCCGTCGGGCGCGACGACGTCTCGGAATGAGGTCACGGGCCTTTCCTGGCCCGATGGGGGACGGGGTTCGCACGGGGTGCTCCTCGGAAGTCGTGGAGGCGCGGGGGATTGTCGATGCGCCAGGTCAGTGGTGGCGGCGAATCGATTCGCAGCGAATCGTATGACCTTTGTGGAATTTATGTCAATGAATGCAGTGCGACGTGACGCGCTGGCCGTGGGACCGACGGCCAGCGCGTCACCATTTCCGGGACGCCTACCGCCCCAGGAGCCGCCACGTCTGGTTCAACGGGCTGCCCTGGTTGGCCGCCCGGCAGGTCCACTGGTGCACCTGCGCGCCGGCCGCCGTGGAGACCGCGTTGACATCGACGCACTTGCCACTGTGGCGGGCGATGAGTTGGTAGTCGTGCGAGTCGTTGCCGGCGTAGGTCACCTTGCGCAGCGTGAACTGCTGGTTGAGGCCGTTCAGGCAGGTCCACTGGTGCACCGCCGCGCCGTCGGCGGTGGACACGCCGCTGACGTCGAGACACTTGCCGCTCTGCTGGTTGACCACCGTGTAGGTGTTGGCCACGCCGGCCACCGGCCGGAAGTTCCACAGCTGCTGGTCACCCCCGTCGCAGTGGTTCTGCTGCTGGACGTTGCCGTCGGCGGTGCTCAGCCCGGCGTTGTTCAGGCACTGCTGGGAGTGTTGGGCCACCGCCACCGACTGGAAGCCACCGTCCGAGGGGGGCAGCAGCGTGACGGTGTAGGTGTCGGTCTGGTTGGTGTACGGCACTGTCACCGTCGCGTTGTTGTTGGAGACCGTGACCACGCTGTTCGAGACCGTGACCGGCCCCGGCACGGCGCCACCGCCGTTGTGCGGGATGCGTTGGGTGACGACCCGGACCTGGTTGTTCTGCACGATGCCGCTGGTGGTGTCCAGGCGTTGCAGGTTGACTGTCAGGTTCCCGGTGGTACGACCACCGCCGAGCAGGACCTTCGCCGACCCGGCCGTCTTCGTGGCGTACGCGTCGTACGACTGGCTGGGGGTCACCGCGACGTTCTCGCCGACCTGGGAGGCGTAGTAGCGGTAGTTCCACCACTCCCCCTTGGGCTGGTGCTGGCCGGCCGAGTTGCGGATCAACAGGTTGCCGAGGTCGTTGTGCAGGCTGCCGCCGCTGGCCCAGTTCGCCCGCAGGCCGTCGGCCCGGGCCCGTTCCAGACGCGCGATGTACCAGGCGCCGTCGGCCGGGTTCTGCTCGTCCGGCGCGCCGTACTCGTTGATCTGGTACGGACGCGGGTGGGCGATGCCGCGCGGGTCGAGGGTGGCGTTGGCGGCGGCGACGTTGGCGACCGGGTCACCGGGCAGCGAGTGCCAGCTGATGATGTCCGGCACCGTGTTGGTCGAGCGCACGAAGTCCAGGTACTGGTTCCAGAAGGCGTGCGTGGTCGACGGCACGCAGGCGCAGCTCGGCCCGACGATGAGCTGGCTGGGGAACTCCGCCCGGATGCGCTGGTAGGTCCGACGCCAGAGTTCGAGGTACTGGGAGATCGGCCGGTTCCAGAAGATGGTGATGTTGGGTTCGTTCCAGATGTCCCACTGCACCGACAGGCCGGACGCCCGTACGTCGCTGATCAGGCGGGTCAGGAAGTTGTCGTAGTCGGTCCAGTTGCCGTTGTCACCGGGGAAGCGGGAGATTCCGGCACCGTCGGCGCCCCACAGGTCGTGCGGCAGGATGATGAACTTTCCGCCGAGGGACGTGGTCCGGCGCGCCTGGGCGAGGGTCGAGTTCCAGCGACGGTCGTACGTGCCGCCGACCCAGCCACTCCCCGGAAGCTGCGCGCCACCGGCGCGCATGTACTGGAACTTGACGTCCCGGTAGAAGTGGTCGGCGGGGCCGCTGGCGTTCTCGGTCATGCCGTAGATCCAGCCGGACGCGCGGTAGGTCGGCGCACCGCTGGTGGTGGAGAAGTTGACACTGATCGACTCGTCGGCGGCCTGGGCGGGGGACGCGACGACGGTGACGGCGGCTGCGGCGGCGAGCAGGCCGACGACGAGTCGGGCCGCGAACACGCGGGCTCGTCCTGACCTGCTGCGGGACGGGGTTTTCACGGGCGGCTCCTTGGTGGGGCGCGGGGGACGCTCTCCGGAGGGCAGCGCTTGCGAATCGATTCGCACGGATCGTAGGACCACGAACTGAACGATGTCAATGAGATGACGGCGCGGTTACGTCCACGTTGCCCTGCGATCCTCCTCGACCGGCCGACCGGCTCTTGACCCCCGGCCACGCCCAGACCTATCTTCGGGCGAACCGATTCGTCGAATCGATTCGCGTCATGGTTGGACTGGTCCAACCCGCGACGATCAACCCACACACCCCACCTGACGATCGATTTGAAGTGAGGCACCAGATGACCGGACTGAATCGTCGGCGGCGCCTGGCCGCCGTCGCCGTGATAGCTCTCGCCGCAGTGACGGGCAGTGCCTGCTCGTCGTCCACCGACGGCCCCTCCGACGGGGGCGCCTACCTCGTCTGGGACCCGTATCCGCAGTTCGCCGACGACTCCGAGTGGGTCGCGCTGCTCAAGAAGTGCGGCACCTCGGCCGGAGTGACGGTCGAGCGAACCGGCTACGACACCACCGACCTGACCAACAAGGCGCTGCTCGCCGCCCAGCAGGGGAACTCGCCGGACGTGCTGATCGTCGACAACCCGGTCATCTCGACGCTGGCCGAGGCCGGTGCGCTCACCACCACCGACGACAACAAGCTGGACGTCTCCGCCATGGAGAAGAACCTGCTCGGCGCCGGCCAGAGCGACGGCAAGACCTACGGGGTGCCGATCGGGGCCAACACCCTCGCCCTCTACTACAACAAGGACCTGCTCACCGCCGCCGGCGTCGATCCCGCCACCGTCACGGACTGGACGTCGCTGACCGCAGCCCTGACCAAGGTCAAGGCCAAGGGGAAGAAGGGCATCACCTTCTCCGCGATCGGCACCGAGGAGGGCAGCTTCCAGTTCCTGCCCTGGTTCTGGGGATCGGGGGCCCAACTGACCAGCCTGGACTCGCCGCAGGCGGTGTCCGCACTGACGCTCTGGACCGACTGGCTCAAGCAGGGCCACGCCCCCAACTCCGTCATCAACAACACCCAGACCACCAGCTGGCAGGAGTTCGCCACCGGCGACTACGCGTTCGCCGAGAACGGCACCTGGCAGTTGGCGAACGCGGAGAAGCTTCCCTTCGCGTACGGCACCATCCCGGTCCCGGCCAGCGCGGGCGGCCCGGCCCCGGCGCCCACCGGTGGTGAGTTCGTCTCCATCCCGGTGCAGAAAAACACCGGTCGTTACCAGACGTCGCAGCAGCTCGTCGCCTGTCTGACCAACGCCGACAACCTCCTCACCACGGACACCACGCTCTCCTACGTCGCACCCGTCGCCGCCGTGCAGGAGCGACAGGCGACCGCGGACCCGAAGCTCAAGGTCTGGGTGGAGGCGGTCCGGGCAGCCAAGGGCCGCACCGGTGACAACCTCGGTACGAAGTACCCGAAGATCTCCGAATCCCTGTGGACGGCGGTCCAGGCGGCCCTCAGCGGCGGGAAGTCACCACAGGAGGCGCTGACCGCCGCGCAGACCGCCGCCTCGACCAGGTAAGCGATCCGAACCGACACCATGCGCGCCACGACAGAGACCTCCACTGCCGTACGGGACCAGGGTGGGGCGGCGAGCACCGCCCCACCCGGGCCTCCCCCGTCCCGGGCCCGCCGGCCCAACCGATGGTGGGCCTGGGGCTTCCTGGCCCCGGTGACCATCTACCTGGCGGCCTTCTACGCCTACCCGCTCTACCGCAACGTCGAGTTGAGCCTGCGGGAGTACACCGTCCGCTCGTTCGTGCAGGGCGGGGCACCGTTCGCCGGCCTCGACAACTACCGGACGGTCCTGACCGACCCGGCGTTCTGGCCCACGCTCACGCACACGGTGGTCTTCACCGCGGCCTCGCTCGCCTTCCAGTTCACCATCGGGATGGCCCTGGCCCTCTTCTTCCACCAGCACTTCCCGCTGTCGCGCACGCTGCGGGCGCTGATCCTCGTACCGTGGCTGTTGCCGCTGATCGTCTCGGCGTCGACCTGGTCGTGGCTGCTCAACAGCGACTCGGGGCTGGTCAACGCGGCGCTCGGCGTCGTCGGGATCGACCCGGTCAACTGGCTCACCTCACCGGGCTGGTCGCTCACCTCGGTGGTCATCGCGAACGTCTGGATCGGCATCCCGTTCAACCTGGTGGTGCTGTACAGCGGCCTCCAGGCGATCCCGGCGGAGATGTACGAGGCGTCCGCGCTCGACGGCGCGACCGGGTGGCAACGGTTCTGGGGGATCACCTTCCCGCTGCTGCGTCCCGTCTCCGCGATCACGCTCCTGCTGGGGTTGATCTACACGCTGAAGGTCTTCGACATCATCTGGATCATGACCAGGGGTGGCCCGACCGGCTCCTCCGCCACGCTCGCCACCTGGTCGTACCGGCTCGGCTTCGGCAACCTGCTGCCCGAGTTCGGCCCGGGCGCGGCCATCGGGAACCTGCTCATCGTGCTGGCCCTGATCGCCGGCCTCGTCTACATCCGGATCGAGCGGAGGCAGCAGCTGCGATGACCACCTCGACGCCTCGGGCCTGGTGGAAGACCGGCGTCGGCCTGGTGCTGACCGGGCTGATGCTCTTCCCCGTCTACTGGATGATCAATGTGTCCTTCACCCGGGACCAGGACATGCGGGCCAGTCCCCCGCACCTGTTCCCCACGAACGGCACCCTGGACGGCTACCGGGCGGTGCTCGACCAGCAACTGCCGTACCTCGGCACCAGCTTCCTGGTCGGCCTCGGCACCGTGGCACTGACAGTCGCACTGGCCGCCCCCGCCGGCTACGCCCTGGCGAAGCTGCGGCCACCCGGCGGGCCGGCGCTGAGCTTCGTGCTGCTGATCGCGCAGATGATCCCGGGAATCATCATGGCGATGGGCTTCTACGCCATCTTCCTCACCCTCGGCGTCCTGAACACGCTGCCCGGCCTGATCCTGGCCGACACCACGCTCGCGGTGCCGTTCGGCGTCCTGATCTTCACGGCCTTCATGTCAGGCATCCCCGACGAGCTGCTCCAGGCCGCAGTGGTCGACGGCGCCGGTCGACTGCGGACCTTCTGGTCGGTGGTGCTGCCGGTCAGCCGCAACTCGATCGTCACGGTGTCGCTCTTCGCGTTCCTGTGGTCCTGGTCGGACTTCATCTTCGCCTCGACCCTGGCCGGAGGCGGCGACCACCAGCCGATCACCCTCGGCATCTACCACTACATCGGCAACAACAACCAGCAGTGGAACGCCATCATGGCCACCGCCGTCGTCGCCTCGATCCCCGCCGCCGTACTGCTGATCCTGGCCCAGCGCTACGTCTCGATGGGCGTGACCGCCGGCGCCGTCAAGGACTGACCATCCGCGGCGGTCGAGGACCGACCACCCGCACCACAGAGAGGCACCCGCCACCCATGACCGTCGCCCCGTCCGGTCCGGAGTTCGGAATCCAGGACATCCCGTTCAGCTACCGAGGATCCTGGTTCGACATCTCCCCGGTGGTAGCCGAGAAGACGTACGCCGACGATCTGCACCTGGTCTCGCACCAGACCGGGCTGCACCCCGTCCTGCGGCTCGCCCCCAGTGTCGCCGGCACCACCGTCGTCGCCACACCCACGGTGCTGACCTGGCACAACGGCACCGGCCGGATCGAGGCCGTCTACGACGGGCCGGACACCCTGCGGATCCGGGGCCACCGGCTCGGCCTGCGGGTGGCCGCCGCCGCGCACACCCTCACCCCGTTCAGCGGCACCTACCTGTACGCCGACCCGGTCGACGGGTCACACGTGTTCACCTCGTACGAGACCGGTCGCCGCTACCGGGTCACAGTGCTCTCCGGCGCTCTGTCGCGGACCGACGGCGCGCAGGCGCTCGGCACCGCCGACCGGTCCGTGGACCTGCCGGGCGACCAGCCCTGGGAGATCGCGATCGAGGAGTACGCCACGGCGCGCCGTCCGTACGCCGGATCCGTCGCCTTCGAGCGGTTGTGCCGTGACCGGATGGCCGAGTTCACCGCGTTCGTCGACGCGATCGCGCCCTGGCGTGGTGCCCAGACCCCGGCCGCCGAGCTGGCCGCGTACGTCCTGTGGTCGGCCACCGTCGCTCCGGCGGGTTTCGTCACCCGACCGGCCGTGCTGATGTCCAAGCACTGGATGGACAAGGTGTGGAGCTGGGACCACTGCTTCAACGCGATAGCCCTGGCTGCCGGCGAGCCGGAGCTGGCCTGGCACCAGTTCCAGCTGCCCTTCGACCACCAGGACGAGACCGGCGCCCTGCCCGACTCGGTCACCCACTCCGAGGTCCTGCACAACTACGTCAAGCCCCCCATCCACGGCTGGGCCCTGCGTCACCTGCGCCGACGCCTTCCCGAGCCGCCGGATCGGGCGGCGCTGGCGCAGACCTACGACCGGGTGGCGCGCTGGACCGGGTTCTGGCTCGACGCGCGGCGGGCCCCCGGCCACGACCTGCCGCACTACCACCACGGCAACGACAGCGGTTGGGACAACGCCACCACCTTCGACGACAGCCGGGTCCTCGAGACGGCCGACCTCGCCGCGTTCCTGGTGTCGCAGCTGCGCTGCCTCGCCGACCTCGCCACCGAGCTGGGTGAGCCCGCCGCCCGCTGGTCCCGGGAGGCCGACCGGATCCACGCTGCCATGCTGCGCGACCTGTGGGACGGTGAGCGTTTCCGTGCCCGTGACCCCCGTACCGGGCAGCGGCGATCCAGCCGCAGTCTGCTCGACCTGATGCCCGTCGCGCTGGGGGCCGACCTGCCGGCCCCGGTCGCCGCCGCGCTGGCGCGAGGCGTCGAAACCCACCTGACCACGCACGGGCTGGCCACCGAGCCGACGGACTCGGCCCACTACGTGGCCGACGGCTACTGGCGTGGCCCGATCTGGGCACCGTCCACGGTGCTGGTCGAGGACGGCCTGCGCCGGGCCGGGCAGACCAGGATCGCCGACGACATCAGCCGACGCTTCCTCGCCCTGTGTGAGAAGTCCGGCTTCGCGGAGAACTTCGACGCCGAGACCGGCACCGGCCTGCGCGACCGGGCGTACACCTGGACCGCGAGCAGCTATCTCATCCTCGCCGCCGCCGCGGAGCAACGGCGGGTCAGGGGCGGGTAGCCGGGTCGGATCAGCGGGCCCGGACCGGCCCGGTGCTGGAACGCAACGAGATGGGCGGGCTGTAGAGGCGGTGTCGTGGCACGGCGCCGGGAGCCGCGATGATCTCCAGCAGGAGCGCCACCGCCTCGGCGCCCATCTCGACCATCGGCACGTCGGCGGCGGTCAACGGCGGACGGAAGTCCTCCGCCCAGTGCTGCGCGGCGACGCCGGTGACGGAGAAGTCGCGGGGCACCGACAACCCGGCGCCGGTCAGCGCGCGCTGCATCCCGGGCAGTGCGGCCTCGTTGATGGTGGCCACCGCGGTGACCTCCGGGTGCGTGGCGAGCAGCTGCTCCATGCACGCCTCGCCGGAGGCCGTGTCGTCGCCGCTGCAGACCTCCACGCCGGTCAGCCCCCGCTCCAGCGCCGCCGCACGAAAGCCGGCCAGCGCGCGATGGCTGGGGCCGTATCCGGCGGCCACCAGCTCCGCCGACCGGTTCACGAGGGCCACCTGCCGGTGCCCCAGATCGGCCAGGTGTTGCACGCACCGGGCGATCAGGCCGGCGTAGTCGATGTCGATCCAGCTCATCCCGTGCGGCTCGGCGGTCCGGCCGATCGTGACGAACGGCAGCCCGGCCGTGGTCAACCGGGTCACCCGGTCGTCGGCCAACCGGATCTCCATCAGGACCACGCCGTCCACCCGACGCCCGGTCACGATCCGTTCGAAGGACCGGTCATGGTCGCCACCGGAGGGGGACAGCAGCACATCGAGGTCGTGGCGGGCGGCCGCCTCGACGACGCTGGCGACGAAGCCCAGCTGCATGTCTGTCAATCGCTGGCTGGCCGGCGGGATGACCAGCCCGAGGGTGCGGGTGCGCCCCTCCTTCAGCGCGCGGGCGCTGGCGTTCGGCCGGTAGTTCAACTCGTCGATGACCGACTGGATGCGTTGCCGGGTCCCCTCCGAGACGCTGCGTTTCCCGCTGAGCACGTAGGAGACGGTGCTGCGGGACACCCCCGCCCGACGGGCGATCTCCCCGATGTTCATCAATCGCCCTCGAATCGATTCTTGCCCCGACACGGGGACGCACCTTGCACCGCCGGCCAGCATATCCGTCCTCAGGCTCATCGATCGACAACCAACGTGTGCCAACTAGCGCTCATAGATGGACGACTATTAATGTCACAGGTATGACGTGTGACGTCAATCTCCGCACCGCACCCCGTCCCGTACCGGAAAGGATCCGATGAATGTGAAGAGAAAACTGGGTCGCCTGATGGCCGCCGCCGGGACCCTGCTGGCAGTGGTCGTCAGCGCCGGCGTCTACGTGGTCTCGGACACCCCGGGCGTCGCCCATGCCGCCGGCACCGGCCCGTGCGACATCTACGCCTCCGGCGGCACACCCTGCGTGGCCGCGCACAGCACCACCCGCGCGCTGTACGGCGCCTACAACGGCCCGCTCTACCAGGTCCGACGCTCGTCGGACAACACCACCCGCGACGTGGGCGTACTCAGCGAGGGGGGCTACGCCAACGCCGCCACCCAGGACGCCTTCTGCGCCAACACCAGCTGCGTCATCACGATCATCTATGACCAGTCCGGCCGCAACAACCGGCTCACCCAGGCACCGCCCGGCGGCTTCGCCGGCCCCGCACCCGGCGGTTGGGACAACCTCGCCGACGCGAAGGCGGCCCCGGTCACCGTCGGTGGCCAGAAGGCGTACGGCGTCTACATCGCCCCCGGCACCGGCTACCGCAACAACAACACCAACGGTGTCGCCACCGGCGACCAGCCCGAGGGCATCTACGCGGTCGTCGACGGCACGCACTACAACCAGTGGTGCTGCTTCGACTACGGCAACGCCCAGACCAACAACCTGGCCGACGAACGCGCCATCATGGAGACCGTCTACTTCGGCGCCAACAAGCAGTGGGGCTACGGCGCGGGCGCCGGCCCCTGGATCATGGCCGACCTGGAGTGGGGGCTGTTCTCCGGGGTGAACGCGGGCTACAACAACATCGCGTCCATCAACCACCGCTTCGTCACGGCCATGGTCAAGGGCGAGCCGAACCACTGGGCGATCCGGGGCGGAAACGCTCAGTCGGGCAGCCTGACGACCTACTTCGACGGGCCACGCCCCAACGGCTACCACCCGATGAAGAAGGAAGGGGCCATCCTGCTCGGCATCGGCGGCGACAACAGCATCACCGGCCGGGGCACGTTCTTCGAGGGCGTACTGACCTCCGGCTACCCGACGGCCGCCACCGAGAACGCCGTCCAGGCCAACATCAACGCCGCCGGCTACGCACCGGCCGGAGGCGGCAACCCGCAACAGAACGCCCAGGTCGTGGGCGGCCAGTCCGGGCGCTGCGCCGACGTACCGAACGGCACCACCACCAACGGCACCCAGGTCCAGCTCTGGGACTGCATCAGCAACAGCACCGCGCAGCGCTGGACCTACACCGCCGGCAAACAACTCCAGGTGTACGGCAACAAGTGCCTCGACGCCTTCGGCCAGGGCACCACCAACGGCACCCAGGCCATCATCTGGGACTGCCACGGCGGCACCAACCAGCAGTGGAACCTCAACTCCAACGGCACCATCACCGGCGTCCAGTCCGGGCTCTGCCTCGACGCCAACGGCGCCGCCACCGCCAACGGCACCAAACTCATCCTCTGGGCCTGCAACGGTGGCAGCAACCAGCAGTGGTCCACCCGCAGCTGACCCACCCACCCACTGATCGGTCGCGCCGCCCCCCGCAACGCAGCCGGGGGCGGCACGACCGGCGACGTCCCACACCGGCATCGTTGCTTTATATATCGCGGTGCGATATATATCGTGCATGGACCTCAGTGAGCAGACGTTCCTGATCCTCTCCGCCCTCGCCGACCAACCCCGGCACGGCTACGCCGTGGTGACGGAGGTCGACCAGATGACCGACGGCAGGATCCGGTTACGCGCCGGCACCCTCTACGGAGCCCTTGACCGTCTCGTCGCCCAGGGGCTCATCGCCCCCGACCACGACGAGGTGGAGAAGGGTCGGCTGCGACGTTTCTACAAACTGACCGACGCGGGGGCAGACGCCATCCGTGCCGAGAGCCAGCGGATGGCCGGAGCGGTCCGGCTCGCCGAGGAGCGCCTCAGCAAACGTGCCGCCCGCAACGCTCCGCGCCTCGGGACCACCGGATGAACCCGGGCAGGAGCAGTCTGGAGCGACGATATCGACGGCTGCTGCGGCTGCTGCCAGCCGCGCACCGCACCGCCCGCGGCGAGGAACTACTCGGACTGCTGCTGGACCTCGACCACGGCCGCCGGCACCCGAGCTGGCACGAGACACTGCACATCGTCGCCCTGGCTATCCGACTGAGACTCACCACGCCCGTCACCACCACAGCCCTCACCACTGGCCTCAGTGCCCTGCTCGTCGCCGCCGGCACCCAGCCCGCCGGTCAGACCCTGGACCTGTTCACCGGCGCCGTCCTCGCCACCGACATGCCGGCCATCATCGCCGGCTGGCCACAGACAGTCGGTCTCGGCCTGCTGCCCCTCGCACCGCTGATCGCCTGGCTGTGCGGCGCGGCCCGGACCGCCCTCACCGTACAGGCGATATTCCTGACGGCCACCGTCGGTTGGTTCGTCGTCGATGCTCGCAACGGCGGCGGCATGGGCACGAATCTCGGCCAACAGCTCTTCACCACCGCCGTACCGGTCTCGATCCTCGTCCTGCTCGTGATCGCCGCCCGCGAGCGGTGGACCGCGCCCCGGCCGCGCCTGTTCTGGTGGGCCCTCGTCCCGCTCGGGATCCTCGCCTGGAAAGGCACCGGAGCATGGGGACGCCACGGCGTCTACGTTCTCGACGCCGTGCCGACGGTCCTGGGGATCCTCGCCGCCGCCACCGCCGCTGTCGTCGCCGCCTTCGCGGTCCGCCGCCATCGGCCCGCCGTCATCGTCGGCGTCGGACTCACCGGATTCCTGGCCGGGTGGCTCATCCCCGACCCGCTTCTCGTCAACACGGCGATGCGGCACTTCGACGGTCAGCCGCTACCACTGGCAATCCTCATCACGGTGATCGCCGCCATTGTTACCGGCATCGATCGCCTCACCCGCCGCCACCAGCCCGAGGTGCGGTTGAACCCGTGATGCGCTGAGCACCAGCTTCGGGTTCAGACGAGCGGCGACCGCGGCGGAACACGGTCCGCTGCGGTCGCCGGACCGCGCCGGATCACCGCAGCCACCTCGCGCAGGTCATCGTTGAGCTGGTGATCGCGCTCCGGCAGCCGGTGCAGACGCGCCTGCGGGATGACGTCGGCGTACCGGTCGGCGTGCGACGGTGGCGCCGTGTCGTCCCGGAGGCCGTGGAACACGTGCACCGGCACCTCGCGCGGCAGCCTCGCGCCGAGGTCGGGCGGCAACTCGAACTCGTCGGCGGCCCAGCCGCCGGTGCCGACGAACGGGGCGGCGATCAGCACGATCGCGCCGAGCACCCGCTGCGGTGGCTGCTCGGCGAGGGTGTGGACGAGGATCGTCCCGCCCACCGAGTGGCCCACGACGACCGCCCCGTCGGCCAGCGCCGCGGTCTCCCGCCGGATGGCCGCGCTCCAGGTGGCGTAGCTCGGGTCGTCCTCGTCGGGCATCCGCGGATAGCGGACCTCGTACCCGTCCCCGAGCTCACGGCGCAGGCTGTCCACCAGCCGGTTGTCCCACTCGTCGTGTACGCCGGCACCGGCTCCCTGGATCACCAGGATCTGCGTCCCCATGCCGCTGTTGTCCCCGACCCACGGGTGTCACAAACGGGCGAACGCGCGCCGCCCGGTCCGGGTAGGTTTCGGGGCCGGGCGAGAGGCGGGGGCGCGTGGTCAAGGGTTGGCACGGTTGGCTCGGCACGATCAACGGCGTCGTCCTCATCACGGTGCTCCTGCTGCCGTTGGCCGCGCTGACGGTGTGGGCGGTGGCGCGCCGCCGACGTGCCGCCGGCATCACCTCGGCGTGGCGGACGTCGCTGGCCGACGTCGGCATCGTCTACGGCACGGTGCCGTGGGTCTGGATGATCATGTTGCCGGGCGACCAGGCCGGTGTGGTGTCCGGCCGGGTGGCCCTGGTGCCGCTACGCGACCTGCTCACGATCTTTTCCGACGGGGGCCCGCTGACGGCGACGGTCCAGGTCGTCGGCAATCTGCTGGTCTTCGTTTCGGTGGGGTTCTTCGCCCCGCTGCGGTTCCGGGCGCTGGCGTCGGTACCGCGAATCCTGGCCCTCGCAGCCGGCTCCTCCATCCTGGTCGAGACCGCCCAGTACGTCCTGCGGCTCGACCGGGTGTCGTCGGTGGACGACGTCCTGCTCAACGCCGCCGGCGCCGGACTGGCGGCGTGGGCGTCCCGCCGGTGGTGGCGAGCCGCGCCGGATGCGTCAACGGATCGCCGACCTCACAAGCGCGGCCGCCACCCGGCTACCATCCGCTGGTGATCGAGGAACTGATCGGCAGAGCGGCGGACGGGGACGACGACGCGATCGAGGAGTTGACCGGGATCGGTGCCGCCGATCCGCGGAGACTGTCGCCGTACCACGCAAGTCTGCTCGACCTCGATCTGCTGTGGCCGGCGACGTTGTACCGGGCGGCGAACGCCGACGTGGTCAGCCGGGTCATCGAGCAGATCGACGGCGGGCGGACGCCGGACCAGCTCAACCACCTGCTCCTCATCCTGGCCCACAGCGGGCACCCGCTCGCCGAGCGTGCCCTGCGTCGCTGGTCGACGCAGCCGCCAGCCGGTGCGGACGACCTGCACGTCGGCGTGCTGAGCTATGCGCTCGAGGGCGGTTGGACGATCGGGCCGGACGGCAACCGCCGGGACCTGTGCGCCGACCTCGCGTACCGGTGGGTCATGCGGGACGGGCCCGCGCCAGCCGACCGACCCGCCTGCCCCTGGTGCACGTCACCCCTCTGGGTCGCCGCCGACCTTGACACCACCGACCCCACGATCCGCGCCGCGCTGGCACATACCGGCTGGTCCGGCCGCCTGGTCATCGAGACCTGCCACTTCTGCGCCTGCTACACGACGTTGTACAGCCGGGTCACGCCGGCCGGCACCACCGACTGGTGGGCTGACAACATCCGTCCGAGCTACCTGGGCGGTGACGTCGGGCCGGAGGACCCGCCGACGCTGCTCCCGGTTCCGGGGCCGGCCCTGGCGAGCCCGTACCAGGCCAGCGCCTGGAACGAGGGTGGCTCGACGGTGGGTGGTCGGCCCGACTGGATCCAGGACGCCGAGCACCCCGACTGCCCCGGCTGCGGCGAGCCGATGGACTACCTGGGCCTGATCGGGGGTGCCGACCTGGACGAGGTCGGCGAGGGCGCCTACTACCTGCACCTGCACCAGCCGTGCGGGTTCGCCGCGGTGAACTACCAGCAGAGCTGACCGCGGTTCGTGGCGATGGTCAGTCGGGGGACGCCGGCAGCCGCTCCAACCTGGCCAGCCCGGCCCAGCCCCGCTCCCGGACGAGGTCCAGCAGGCGTTGCAACCGCGGGTCGGCCTCGACGGCGAGCGCGTCCAGCAGGTCGAACGGCAGGTCGTCCTGCCCCACCTCGCCGAGGTCGATCTCGCCGGAGGCGTACGCCTGCTCGGCCAGGCCGGCGATGAGGTCGGCGGCTTCCTCCAGGCGCGCGTCGTCGCCCGCGTCGCTGTCGAAGACCCCGGACAGGATCTGGTACAGCCGAACGACCTGCGGGTCATCCAGCTGCGCGATCTTGCCGGGCATCCAGTCGCCGACGCGGTCGGGCCAACGGGCCGACATCAGGATCCAGCCGTCCCGCTCGCCCGCCACCACCCGCTCCGAGGCCCCGATCTCCCGGAGCCGGTCGAGATAGGCGATCACCTGCGGCGGGAGTGCCAGCCGGTCCCCGGCGGCGAGTTGCGCGATCTGCTGACGGCTGGCCTCCAGTCGGGCGATCTCGTCGCCCAACTGCCTGTCGATGTCAGCGACCGCGGCGGCGAAGGTCGGCGCGTCGGCCTCCAGCATCTGACCGATCTGGGACAGCGGCACCCCGGCGTTGGCGAGGATCCGAATCCGGATGAGGGACACCGCCGCCGTGGCGCCGTACCGCCGGTAGCCCGAGGCGTCCCGCTCGGGCTCCGGCAGCAACCCGATCTGGTGGTAGTGGCGCACCGCCCGCACCGTGACGCCGGCGTACGCCGCCAGTTGGCTGATCGTCAACATGCACTGATCCTGCCTTGCGAGTCGTCCGGCCCCACCCGAATCCGCATCAGGAGATCTTGCGGCGGTAGGTCAGGTTGGCGAACACGTACGCGACCACGAGGATCCCGACGCACCAGGCCAGGGCGGCCCAGATGCCGGCACCGACCGGCTTCTGCGCGAAGATGTCCCGGATCGCGTTGACGATGGCGGTCACCGGCTGGTGCTCGGCGAAGGCGCGCACCGGGCCGGGCATCGACGCGGTGGGCACGAAGGCCGAGCTGACGAACGGCAGGAAGATCAGCGGGTACGAGAACGCGCTCGCGCCGTCCACCGACTTCGCGGTGAGGCCGGGGATCACGGCGATCCAGGTCAGCGCCAGGGTGAACAGCAGCAGGATGCCGGCGACGGCGAGCCAGTCCAGCACCCCGGCGCCGGTGCGGAAGCCCATCACCAGGGCCACGAGGACGATCACGGCGAGCGAGATCAGGTTGGCGACCAGCGAGGTCAGCACGTGCGCCCACAGCACCGAGGATCGGGCTATCGGCATGGACTGGAACCGTTCGAAGATGCCGCCCTGCATGTCCAGGAACAGCCGGAAGGCGGTGTACGAGATGCCCGACGCGATGGTGATGAGCAGGATGCCGGGGAGCAGATAGTTCACGTACGAGTCGGAGCCGGTCTCGATCGCGCCGCCGAAGACGTAGACGAACAGCAGCAGGAAGGCGATCGGCATGACAGCGGTCGTGATGATGGTGTCCGGGCTGCGGGCGATGTGGCGCAGTGAGCGTCCCAGCAGGACCGTCGTGTCGCCGAGGAAGTGCTTGTTCATCGTTGTTCCTTCTCCGTCTTCGTGCCGACGAGGGTGAGGAAGACGTCCTCCAGGGTCGGCTGCTTCTCCACGTACTCGACCTGGGCGGGTGGCAGGAGCTGCTTGAGTTCGTCGAGGGTGCCGTTCACGACGATCCGGCCCTCGTGCAGGATCGCGATGCGGTCGGCGAGCTGCTCCGCCTCGTCGAGGTACTGGGTGGTGAGCAGCACTGTGGTGCCGCCACTGGCGAGTTCCCTGACCGCCTGCCACACCTCGATGCGCGCCTCCGGGTCCAGCCCGGTCGTCGGCTCGTCGAGGAAGATCACCGGCGGGTTCCCGATCAGGCTCATCGCGATGTCCAGCCGGCGACGCATGCCGCCGGAGTAGGTCCGCACCCTGCGGCTGCCCGCCTCGGTCAGCGAGAAGCGCCGCAGCAGGTCGTCAGCGATCACGCCGGGCTCACTGAGGTGGCGCAACCGGGCGACCAGGACCAGGTTCTCCCGGCCGGTGAGGATTTCGTCGACAGCCGCGAACTGCCCGGTGAGGCTGATCGCCTGCCGTACGTCGGCGGCCTGGGTCGCCACGTCGAAGCCGGCAACCCGGGCGGTCCCCCCGTCGGCCTTCAGGAGCGTGGCCAGGATTCGCACCACGGTGGTCTTGCCGGCCCCGTTCGAGCCGAGCAGGGCGAAGATGCTGCCGCGCGCCACGTCGATGTCGACGCCGCGCAGCACCCTCAGCTGCTTGAACGACTTCTCCAGGCCGTGCACGTGGATCGCTGGCTGCTCGACCTGCGCTGTTGGTGGCGGGATGCTCATGGCGTCAGCATGGAGGGTTGACGCAGCGTCAAGGTCAAGCCCGCAGGCCGCCGACATCACAACCCGCACGCCGTCGCGACCCTGACTCTTCACCCCGATGTCACCGTCCGCTCCCACTGGTGACGTGTCGCCGTCCGCCCGCAGGAGTTGGCTGCGAGCCGTCGCACTTGTCCTGACCAGGAGCTGATCCGCGTGCCTTCCTCTCGTCGTACCTTCCTCGCCAGCGGTGCCGCCGCCGGCGTCGGCCTTGCCGTCGCGGGCGGCCTGCCGTCCCTGGCCCAGGCCAGCCCGGCCCGGCCGCACCCGCCGGTGAAGCCCGGCAACGTGCCCTTCCCGCCGCTGGTGGACGACCCCAAGGGAGTCCTGGCCCTGCCCAAGGGCTTCAGCTACACGGTGATCACCCGGACCGGCGTCACCCGGCTCGACCGCGGCCAGGGCGTGACCCCCTCGGACCACGACGGCATGGCCGTCTACGACGCCGGCCGGGGCCGGTACACCCTGATCCAGAACCACGAGATCGACCCGGGCGCCGAGTTCGGTGTGCCGCACGTCAAGGGGACCGTCTACGACGCGGGCGCTGTCGACGCCGGCGGTTGCACAGTGATCAAGACCGACCTCGCGGGCCGCAACCTGGGTGAGTTCGTGGCGCTCTCCGGCACCATCTCCAACTGCGCCGGCGGGCCGACCCCCTGGGGCACCTGGCTCACCTGCGAGGAGACCGAGGACCGGGCCGGCGACAAGTGGGAAGAGGGCAACCGCTCCGGCGTCTACCAGAAGGACCACGGCTACGTCTTCGAGGTGTGGGCCGACGGCAGCGCCGACCCGAAGCCGATCAAGTGCCTGGGCCGCTACTCCCACGAGGCTCTGGCCGTCGACAGGGACCGCACCCGGATCTACCTCTCCGAGGACGCCGACGGGCCCAACGGCCTCTTCTACCGCTGGACGGCGCCGCACGGCGTCAAGCTGGGCCCGGGCGTGCTCACCCGCCTCGCACCGAACGCCGGTGTCCTCGCCGCCATGCAGATCATCATGGACGACGGTTCGGTGCTGCCGGACGTCGCGTACCTGACCTCCGCCCAGTTGGGCCGCCCCTTCCCGGTCCGCTGGATCGAGGTGCCGGACCGCGACGCACGCACCACGTCGGTACGCGAGCAGTTCGCCGACGGCCAGGTCACCCGGGGACGCAAGTTCGAGGGCGTGTGGGCCACCGACGAGGGCGTGTACGTGGTCAACTCGTACGCCTGGGACGAGGGTGACCTGCCGGCGGACGCGGCGCCGCACGACGGCATGGTGTGGTTCTACAACTTCAAGGACCAGACCATCCAGTTGGTGACGTACTTCCCGCACCAGACCCAGTCCGAGGAGGGCACGGCGGTCAGGTACACCGACCTCACCTTCGACGGCCCGGACAACGTGACGGTCACCCCGTGGGGCAGCCTCGTGCTCGCCGAGGACGGCTCCGGCGCCTCGCACGTGCTCAGCACCATCCCGGGCGGCCCGACGTACCCGATCGCCCGCAACCAGCTCAACGACTCGGAGTTCTGCGGGCCGACCTTCAGCGCCGACGGCAAGGTGCTCTTCGTCAACATGCAGGACCCGGGCCTCACCCTGGCCATCACCGGTCCGTGGGAGAAGTACCTGGGCTGACCGAGCCCGCACGGAGGGGCCAGGCGACTCGCCTGGCCCCCCGACTCACTCCACCTTGGTGAGAAGTGGTTTCCCCTTCTCGACGACGTACGTGGCCAGCTCGACAGCGATACCGTCACCGACATTGCGGGCCTGGTGATGCACACCGTACGGAACGGTCAGCGCGTCGCCGGGATTGCACACCACGGGCGGCTGCCCCTCGAGCCGGTATTCCAGCGTTCCCTGCAGAACGCAGATGATTTCCTCGCCGGGGTGGAAGTGCTTGAACGGTGGCGAATCCGGCGTGAACTCCACCCGGGTCTGAATGACCTCCCGCCCGGGGATGCTGAGGTCGTGCCGTTGCAGGTCGATCCGCCACAGCCCCGGCGCTGACTCCACCGCCGTGGGGCTGATCCCCGCAGGTCGATCCTTGCTGCTCATGACGGCCTCCTGTCAGCCGTCGGGCCGACGGCCACCACTCAGATGTGGTGCATCTCCGTCGAGGATAGGTAGCCGTCGCCGATCAGGGGCGCGGATGCCGACACGGCGGCCCGATTCCGCGACGCTGGCGTGCCGCTTTCCGGCACGCCGCCGGGCTCACCGACGTCCCAGCAGCCCTCGTTCGGTCAGGTGGGCGCGCAACGTCTCGGCGTCCTCGGCGGACATCAGCCAGCGCGGAATCACGGTCGCCGGCATCCGGCCGACGTACACGACCCAGAAATCTCCGACGTCACGTACCTGGTCGACCCCGTCCCAGGCGATGCCACCGGACTCGGAGCCGCTGCGCATCATGATGTTGTCATCGGTGATGTCGTACGCGCCCGCGACGGCGTAGCGGCCGGAGCGACGTCGGGCGCGGGCCAGCACCCACGGCCGGTACAGCATCGACAGCACACCGGCAACGACCAGCGCGGTCCACAGCGGTGCACTCCGCTCGCCCCACCCGAACCCCCGCGAGATGACGAGGCCGATGACCCCGACCGCCGTCAGGACCGCTCCGATATAGCCGAATCTGCGGAGCCGGACGGCGCCGAGCGCGGCGGCCACCCGGCCGGGGTAGGCGGGATCGGCGGGGACGTCGAAGCGGATGTGCACGCCAGAACGATAGTGCCCTCGTCCGCCCCGGGCAGCGCCTTACCCCGCCCTGCTCGTGACGAGGCCCGTGCGCGTCGTGGTGCGGCAGTCTGGTGAGGTGAACCTCCACGAGCCCGCCGACGACGTCCGAACCCCCCGGGCCCAGGCCGGGTCCAGCCCGCAGCACCTTCTGACGACCCTGCTCGGCGAGTACCTCGACTCCGCGGAGGCCGACCTGCCCTCGACGGCGGTCATCGCGATGCTGGGCGAGTTCGGGGTCAGCGAGTCCAGTGCCCGTGCCGCGCTGTCCCGGCTGGTCAAGCGTGGTCTCATCGCCGTGCGGGGGAACCGCCGGCCGCCGGTCTACCACCTCACGCCGCAGGCGATCGCCAAGCACCGCTCCCGGATGCAGCACTTCCTGAACTTCGGCTCCCACCCGGCGTCCTGGACCGGCGAGTGGCTGTTGGCGTCCTTCTCCCTTCCGAGTTCCGGCCAGGCGTCCCGTCACGCGCTGCGCAGGTCGTTGAGCGCACTGGGCTTCGTGGGCCTGTACGACAGCGTGTGGATCCGGCCGGGGTCCGACGCCGCGCCGGTGCGGGAGGCGCTGCGTGCGTTGCTGCGGCACGTGGAGGGCGCCCGGTGGTCGGTCCTGCACGCCCGGTTCGACGAGGAGACCGGGCCACACGGTCCGGCCGCCGCGTACGACCTGACCGCTCTCGCCTCGGCGTACGCGAGCTTCGTCGCGCGGTACGCGCAGCTACGGGCGGCCGCGCGCAACGGGGAGGTGGACGGGGCCCGGGCGCTGGTGGCGCGCACCTCGGCCATGGACTCCTGGCGGAAGTTCGCCGACGTCGACCCGGACCTGCCCGCGCATCTGCTACCGCAGCCCTGGCCCCGTGCCGAGGCCCGGGAGACCTTCCTGGACATCCACACCATGCTCGGCTCGCTCGCCCAGGCGCGTCTGGTCGAGGTGATGACGCCGCACTGGCCGCAGGCCTCGTCGTGGATCACCCATTTCCGGGCGTCGAGGAACCCCTCCCGCCCGGCGCCGATCGGCGGCAGACCACCTGTTGGCTGACCGGTCGCGGCCGGTCAGAATAGCCGAGACATTGACACTTTTCGTTACGAGAGTGATAGTAACTGCACACAGCTCCCATCGGATCGCCTGTGGGGACCGCGGCCGGGCGGTCGCCGGCGCCGGACGAGCGGGCAGTGGTGGCCGAGGGCACGGCCACCGCCCAGGCCGCGACGCGCCCCTGTCGACCAGACCCGTGGCCAGCGCCGACCACCTTCGTCGGGGTGCGGATGACACCACCACCCCAGGGAGCGCCACCGTGACTGTTCCTGGAGGGTTCAATGAGAAGGCGATCGAAGATCTACGCGGGCCTGGCGGCCGCCATCGTCCCGGTCACCTCCGTGATCATGGCGCTGAGCGGGACACCGGCGTCCGCCGCCGTCGGCGGCTCCGGCCCCTACCCGGCCGACTACGAAACCTCGACCACCCTTGCCAATCACACCATCTTCCGACCCCAGACACTCCCGTCCGAACGCCTGCCCATCGTCGTGTGGGGCAACGGCGGCTGCTCGGCCAACGGCCTCTCCCAGGGCAACTTCCTCCGCGAGATCGCCTCCCACGGCTTCCTGGCCATCGCCAACGGTGCTCCGAACGGGTCCGGCTCCACCACCTCCCAGATGCTCACCCAGTCCATCGACTGGGCCGTCGCGGAGAACTCCCGGCAGGGCAGCAAGTACTACAACAAGATCGACACGAGCAAGGTCGCCGTCGCCGGCTTCTCCTGCGGAGGCTTGGAGGCGTACGCCGTCTCGAACGACCCGCGCGTCACCACGACCGGCATCTTCAGCAGCGGACTGCTGAACGACGCCGACGACTACCAGCTCCGGAGGCTGACCAAGCCGATCGCCTACTTCGTCGGCGGGCCCAGCGACATCGCGTACCCGAACGCCATGGATGACTGGGGCAAACTCCCCGCCGGCCTGCCCGCCTTCATGGGCAACCTGAACGTCGGGCACGGCGGCACCTACGACCAGACCAACGGCGGCGAGTTCGGTCGGGTCGCGACCCTCTACTTCAAGTGGCGCCTGAAGGGTGACACCACCGCCGGTCGCAACTTCGTCGGCGCCGACTGCGGTCTGTGCCGCAGCCAGTGGAGCGTCCAGCAGAAGAACCTGACGCTCGACGACGGCACACCGCCCACCACGCCGCCGCCGACCACCCCACCTCCCACCACGCCGCCGCCCACCACGCCGCCGCCCACCGGCACCCCCGGCTGCACCGCTGTCTACTCCGTGCAGGACCAGTGGAACGGCGGATTCGTCGCCAACGTCAGCGTCACCGCGGGAACCACCGCGCTGACCGGCTGGCGGGTCACCCTCACCCTGCCCGGCGGCGCGTCGGTCAGCTCGCTGTGGAACGGGGTCAGCAGCGGCACCAGCGGCACCATCACCGTCGCGAACCAGAGCTACAACGGGCGACTGGCCGCGGGACAGGCCACCAGTTTCGGATTCCAGGGCACCGGCACCGGCAGCGGAGCCACCGCGAGTTGCACCGGAAGCTGACCACGTCGCTCGGCGGGCCGGTGCCCCGGCACCGGCCCGCCGAGGGTGCCCGAAGGTCAGACGGGTAGGGAAGACTGGCCGGCATGGCTGATCTGAGCGACATGAAGGCTGCGCTGCAGCTCTACCTTCAAGGGACCCGCGAAGACCTCATCTGGAAGCTCGACGGGCTCAGCGAACGCGAGGTCAGGCTGCCCCGCACGGCGACCGGAAACAACCTGCTGGGCATTCTCAAGCATTGCCTCAATGTCGAAGCCGGCTACTTCGGGCCCACCTTCGGCCGCGAGTTCCCGACCCCTGACGAGCTGGTCCCGATGGCGGCGTTCGACGAGGACCCGCAGGCCGACTGGTACGCCCGGGAGGACGAGACGAAGGACGGGCTGATCGACCTGTATCGCCGGGTCGCCGCGTTCGCCGACCAGACGATCGACCAGCTACCGCTCGACGCGCCGGGGCACGTGTCGTGGTGGCGGCCCGGTTCGCAGGACGTGACGCTGCACCGGATCATCATCCACGTGACCTGCGATCTCGCCCGTCACGCCGGGCACGCCGACATCATCCGCGAACAGCACGACGCGGCGATCGGCCTTCGGCGGGACAGCACCATCCTCCCCGACGACTTCGACTGGCCGGCCTACGTCAGCAAGCTGACGAAGCTGGCCGACCGCTTCGCATGAGCGGGATACCCGTCGACCGGCGAGACGACCTCGCCCGGATCGAAGCGGCGTTCGTGGGCACCCCACTGGCCGGCCTGCCGATCGGGCACGGCCCGGCGGGCACCATCCTCGTCGCCGACGTCGACCCCGATCGTCTGTACGAGGCCTGGCGGGCCGCAGACGCGCTGGTGCCGGTCACCGGACGTCGGCCCGTCCTGGTCACCGACGACTTCGACGACGGGCTCACGATCCGGCCGGAGCCCGAGCAGGGTCCGTCGGAATCCGAGCTGCGCGCGTTCGCCGAGGCCGCCGCGTCCTCCGCACCCTGGCTGAGCTACCGCCACTACAGCGAGGACCAGCAGGTCGAGCAGAGCGAGATCGACTACCATGCGCGGGGCACGACCCGCGTCGACCTGAGCGCCCTGGTGTCGGACGTGGCGCTGCCGACGCCCGTCCCGGTGCTGGAGCGGGCGATGTACGACCGGCTGCTCACCGACGCCGACCTGCACGCCCAGGTGCTCGGCAAGGTGCGGCTCGTGACGCAGACCGACTACTGGTTCACGCCCGACAGCGTCCTGCTCATGCTGGTGCCCACCAGCGACGTCCGCAGCTCGGCGTACTGGGTGGACTTCTACGGTGCGCTGACCTGCGAACATCAGCGGAAGCTCGCCGAGGTGCTGGCGCAGTGGCGGCACCGGTGGGACGCCCGACTGGTCGCGTCCTGGGGCACCATGTTGCAGTTCCAGGTGGGCCGTCGCCCGACGCCGGGTGACGAGGCGTGGGTCGCCGCCGGTCAGCTCAAGGCGCTAGCCCCGAGCCTCGACCTGCGCCGGTGGGAGGTCGCCGTCGCCCTATCGGCCGGTGACGTGTGGTTCGTCCACAACCGGCCCTGACCGGCCGACGGCGCGGGATACCGCACGGATCAGTTCGAGCGGTTCCTCGGTCCAGTGGGAGACGAGGACCAGCTCCCGGGCCGGATCCACCCACAGCAGGTGTCGTCCGCCGTTGCCCCGGGCGCTGCGGCCGGTGGCCGGGGCTCCCGGCCACGGCACCTGATCGTCGTTGAGCCACCACAGATAGCCGTACTCCCGCTTCACCGGGCACGGAGACCACGACTGATCAACCCACTCGGCGCTGAGCAGCCTGGTCCCGGCATGGGTCCCCCGGTCCAGGAAGAGCTGACCGATCAGGGCCAGGTCCCGGGCGGGGACGATCAGCCCTCCGCCCCAGTGTGCGCCGCCGGAGACCACAGCGGTCGGGCGACCGTCGATGTCGACGACGCTCGTCCGGTACCCGTGCCACGACCACCGGTCGGAGGCGCCCAGCGGGTCCATGACCCGCTGCCGCAGCACCTCCGGCAGCGACCGGCGGAGCAGCAGCGTCAACGCGTACGCCAGCAGGTTCATCCGCACGTCGTTGTACGCCCACCCCTGCCCCGGAGGCGTGCCGTGCACCTCCGTCCGCTCGCGGAAGCTCTGCGCGTCGACGCTCGTCGGCTTGCCCCACAGCTCGCCCTCCCACTGGCTCGACTGCTGCAGCAGATGACGCCAGGTGATCTGCTCGTTGTGCGGCCCGCGGAACTCAGCGACGTCGACGACCTGGTGCACCGGTTGGTCCGGCACCAACAGCCCGTCGTCGAAGGCCAGGCCGGCCACCACGGACACCACGGACTTGGTGACGCTGAAAGCCATCTCCGGGACGTCCGGGTCGCCCCAGGCCGCGACCTCGCGACCGCCGACCAGGACGACGCCGCTGGCCCCACTGGCGGCGAGCAGCGGACCGACGACCTCGCGGTGGCTGGTGTCCGCGACCTGCGCCGCCAGGTAGGTCTCGATGTCGGCGGCGTCTCTCGTCCACCGCGCGCCGAACTCCCGGACGACCCGCTCCAGCCGCTGCTGGTCCACCGACAGGTGACGCATGCCCAGCAGTGTCCAACACCGGCAGGACGAGCCGCGACCGGCCACCTAGGATCGGCTGACCGTCGCCGGACACGAGGAGCATCCCGGATGACCCTGCTGGAGCGGCTGCACCGGGCCGGCATGCGTGAGGTGGTGACGGTGCGGCCGGTGACGGGCGGGCTCGCGGCGCTGGCCGGCATCGCCACCCGCCGGAACGCTCCGCCGGTGTTCGTCAAGGGTTTCGCCGATCCGCCGGCCGACGACGTCTTCGCCGCCGAGGCCGACGGGCTGGCCGCGCTGCGCGAGCTCGGCGGGGTGGCGACCCCCGAGGTGATCCTGGCGGATCGGGACCTGCTGGTGTTGTCGGTGCTGCGGGCCAGGCCGCAGAGCGAGGTCTTCTGGGAGCGGTTCGCGCACCTGCTCGCCCGCCTGCACCTGAGCACCACCCATCCTCGCTTCGGCTGGCACCACGACAACTGGCTGGGCCGCCGCCGCCAGATCAACACCTGGAACGACGACGGCTTCGCCTTCTTCGCCGAGCACCGGCTGCTTCGCTGGCTCGATCAGCCCCGCGTCGAGGCGGCGCTGGACGCGGCGGACCGAGCCGCGCTGGAACGGCTCTGCGACCGGCTGCCGGACCTGCTGCCGGACCGGCCGGCGTGTCTGACGCACGGCGACCTGTGGGCACAGAACATCATGGCGACCGTGGACGGAGAGCCAGCGCTGATCGACCCGGCCGTGTCGTACATGTGGGCCGAGGTGGACCTCGCGCACGTGTGGTCCACCTCTCCCCCACCCGAGGCACGACGGATGTTCGCGCTCTACGCGGAGCTGACCTCGCTCGACGGCGACTGGGAGGCCCGTATGCCGCTCATCCAACTGCGGCAGCACCTCGCCGTGCTGGCCCAGTTCGACGACGACTGGGGTGCGGCTGAGCAGATCCGCGCCGTCCTCGCCCCGTTCCGGACCCGACAGTGAGCGCAGGCCCGGCCGTCGACAACGGCAACCGGCCCGCCCGTGACGGGATCGACGTCCGTCGAGAGACCCGCGAGCGGAGCTGAGGTCGGGGACTCCACTACGGTGACCCCTGGAACGGGGGTGGACCATGGCACCGGAGGTGTCGCCGCGAAGGGCCAGGGCGGTGCTCGTCACGCTCTCCCTCGCCGCGTTCGCGTTCATCACGACCGAACTGCTGCCGGTCGGTCTGCTCACCCACATCGCACCCGATCTCGGCCGGTCCCGCTCACAGGTGGGACTGCTGGTCAGCGGGTACGCCGTGGTGGTGGTGCTGGCGTCCGTGCCGCTGACCCGGCTGACCCAGCGGATCCCCCGGCGGCAGCTGCTCGGCGTCACGATGCTGCTGTTCGCCGCCGCCAACGCCGCCGCCGCGCTCGCCTCGACGTACACCGTGCTGGCGGGTGCCCGTCTGGTCACCGCCCTCGCCCAGGCGCTGTTCTGGTCCGTCGCCACGGCGACGGTGATCGGACCGTTTCCGGTCGCGGTACGCGGCCGGGCGGTGGCCCTGTTCGCGACCGGGGCGACGCTCGCCCCGGTGCTCGGCGTACCCCTCGGCACCTGGCTCGGGCAGCAGGCCGGCTGGCGCGCCGCGTTCGCGGTGCTGGCCGGGGTCGGTCTGGCGATCGCCGCCGCGGTGGTGGTCCTCCTTCCGTCCTATCCCCCGGCCGCTGGTGGCGCCGCCCGGGGCTCCGCGCCGGACGGGCGTCGCTTCGTGGTGTTGTTGATCGCCACTGCCCTCGGCATCGGCGGCTTCATGACCCTGCAGACCTACGTGACACCGTTCCTGCTCGACGTCAGCGGCTTCGCCGACGCGGTGCTGGCACCGCTGCTGTTCGTCTCCGGCGCGGCCGGGGTCGTCGGCACCCTGGTCGCGGCGCGGACTCTGGACAGCCGACCGATCGCCTCGCTGCTGACGCCGCTGAGCATCGGCATGGTGTCGCTGCTGGGGCTGTACGCGCTCGGCGCGCTCAAGCCGGGTGTGGTCGCGTTCCTCGCCGGGATCGGCCTCGCGTACGCGGCGTTCGGCTCCGCCGTGCAGAACCGGATGTTGCACCTGGCCCCGGGCAGCACCGACATCGCGTCGGCCGGGGTCAGCATCGCCTTCAACACCGGCATCGCCGGCGGGTCACTGCTCGGCGGTGCCCTGCTGCCCACCTCGGGGGCCCGCCCGCTGGCGCTCGTCGGTGGGCTGCTGGCGCTGGCCGCGCTCACCCTGCTCGCCGTGGACACGCGTCGCGGTCGCGCCGTCGGACCAGGGCCGACCGACCCCACCGCGTCGCGTCGCACGCTCCGCCGTCGAACGGTCAGCCACCGGCCCCGCTGACCACCGCCATCATGATCAGGGTGCGCCGCCGCCGCTGGCTCATCAGCGCGAAACAGGCGGTGAGCACCACCAACTCCAGCTCGGCCCACTCGCCGGTGACGTCGACGCGAATCGGCCCACCCCGTCGGCCGGGAAGCCGCACCGCCAGGCGGTGCCCGTCGCGGACCAGCTCACCACCGCAGTGACCGGGCAGCCAGCGCGCCACCCCGCCCGGCCCCGGCACGTGCGACCGGCCCGGGTCGAGCCGCACCGGCACGCCGTACTCGCCCCGGGCGGTGAATCCGGTCCGTCGGCGGCCGGTCGGTTCGACCGTCCAGCGGCCGGTGCCGGTGCGGATCTCACCGCACCGCCAGGTCCAGCCGGTACGCAGCGAGGCGCGCGACCCGGAGTCGAGGACGAACGCCCCGTCCTGCTTGCGGACGGTCAGGGCGGTCACCGGTCCGCCCCTGCCGGTCGGGGCCGGGGCAGGCCGAGGATGAGGACGAGGCCGACGCTCAGGTGCAGCAGCGCGAGGGTCGCCTTCGCTGCCCCGCCGACGCCGCTGGGTGGCCCGACCACGAGCGACAGCAGCAGGACCGTCACCGCTGTCGAGGTCCACCAGACACGGGAGCGGTCGGTACGACGTTCCAACACCGCGAGCAGCGCCCAGCCCGCCAGCGCCGCGACCGCCGCGGCGACGATGACAGCGCCCACAGTGACCTGTCGGGTCGAGCTGCCGGACCTGACCGACAGGTCGACGCCGGCAGCCGAGTGCAGCAACGCGAACTCGGCCACCGCCACCACGATCGCGCCGGCCGCCACGATGGCCCGTACCAGGGGAAGGTTCTTCGTCATGGCCTGAGTCTGCGGACCGGGCCGGGCGGGACGCGTCGGTCCGGACGCCGCGACGGGTACGTCCGCCGGCGGCTCGGCGTACTACCAAAGGAGGTGGTCCGGCCCGCCACCAGCGCAGTAGCGTGCGCGATGTGGATGCGGCGGCGTGCGAGGTCGAACCGCCCGGGGCGTGGCGATTCGCTCGGGTGGGCGTGACGACAGCGGCGGTCGGCGTCCTCGTCGCGACCATGCTGTGGTCCGCCACCCGGTCCAGCTCCGCCGGAATGATCGGCGTCGACGTCGCGCTGGCGGTGACCGCCCTGATCCTCGTTCCGGTGGTCATCCGCCGCCCGCGCACCGGTGGTGTGCTGGCCGGTGTGCTCGTCGCGCTGTCCCCGGTGGCCACGCCGGTGGCCAGCTTCGCGGTGCTGTTCCTCGCCCGCAACCGGCCGTTTCGCCAGGCGGCGGCGGTGGCGGCGGTCAGCGTGGCGGGTGAGGCGGTGCAGGCGTTCTGGCGGCCGGTGCCGAGCCTGCCGTACGGGTGGCGGCTGGTGCTGATGACGATCGCGTACGCGGCCCTGTTCGGCTGGGGCACCTGGGCGCAGGCCCGCAACGCCCTGTTGGCGGAGCTGCGGGACCGGGCCCGGCGGGCCGAGCGGGAGCAGGAACGGCGGGTCGACGAGGCGCGGGCGGCGGAACGCGGCCGGATCGCACGGGAGATGCACGACGTGCTGGCCCACCGGCTGTCACTGCTGGCGGCGGCGGCCGGCGCGATGGAGTACCGGCCGGACGCGCCGCCCGAGCGGCTCAGCGCCGCCGCCGGGGTGATCCGGGCCAGCGCCCATCACGCCCTCGACGAGCTGCGCGAGGTCATCACCCTGCTGCGCAGCGACGACGCCGAGTCGCCGACTGACGCGCCACCCGGGCAGACCCTCGCCGACCTGCCGAGCCTGCTCCACGAGGCGCGGGCCGCCGGGCAACGGATCGAGGTCGACGACCCGCTCGGTCCGCCGGTCGAGATTCCCGCCGCGGTGGGCCGCACCGCGTACCGGATCGCGCAGGAGGCGCTGACCAACGCCCGCAAGCACGCCGCCGGGCAGCCGGTCCGGCTGGTGCTCGGCGGCGCGCCCGGCACGGGCCTGCGCATCGCGGTGAGCAACCCGACCACGCCTCACGGCGGCGCCACCGGCAGCGCCGGCACGGGTCTGATCGGCCTCGCCGAGCGGGCCGCGCTCACCGGTGGTCGGGTCACCCACCACGTCGACGCCACGGGCCGGTTCCACCTCACCGCGTGGCTGCCGTGGCCGACGTGACGGGACCGATCCGGGTCGTGATCGTCGACGACGACCCCCTCGTGCGGGGGATGCTCACGCTGATGCTCGACGGGGCAGACGGGATCGTCGTCGTGGGCGAGGCCGCCGACGGTGCCACGGCGATCACCGCTGTGGACCGGCACCTGCCCGACGTGGTGCTGATGGACATCAGGATGCCCGGCGTCAACGGCATCACCGCCACCGAGCGCCTGCGCCGCCGCCACCGGCCGCCCGAGATCATCGTGCTCACCACCTTCGACACCGACGAGCACGTGGTGCGGGCCCTGCAAGCGGGCGCGAGCGGCTTCCTGCTCAAGGACACTCCACCCGAGCAGATCAGCCAGGCGGTCCGCGCGGTGGCGGCCGGCAACCCGATGCTGTCGCCGGGGGTGACGCGCCGGCTCATGCAGCGGGTCGCGTCGGGAGCCGAGACCTACGAGCAGGCGCGAGGGCGGTTGGCGGTGCTCACGCCCCGGGAACGCGACGTCGTGCTGGCCATCGCCCACGGGCGTTCCAACGCCGAGATCGCCGGCGAGCTGCTGATGAGCGTGACGACGGTGAAGGCCCACGTCTCGCACATCCTGACCAAGCTGGATCTCGACAACCGTACCCAGATCGCCCTGCTCGCCCACGACGGCCGGCTCCTCTGAGGTAAACCGGCGGTCAGGCCAGCGCCGCCGGCAGGACGAGGACCGCGAACCGGAGCATCCGACCGGACAGGCACACGACGGCGAACTCCCAGCGTCGAAGGCCCGCGGTGCCGGCGGCGAGGCTGACGACTGCCAGCGGTGGAACCCCCACCGTGGCGGAGACGAGCACGGTCGGCAGGGCGGTGCGGCGGCGGGAGAGCCAGCGCCGAATCGGCGCGGTCCACCGTGCCGTCCGGGCCGCCGCGCGACCTGACTCGTCGCGCCGCGCGAGCGTCCGGGCCAGCCGCCCCGATCCGCGTCGCGCCGATTCGAACAGCAGCAGCTTGCCGACGGTCTGCCCGAGCGCCAGAGCGAGCACGGCGAGGAGAGCGTGCCCGCCACGGTGCCCGGCGACCACCGCGTACGCCTCGGCGTTGACGACCGGGACGAGCGCCGAGGCGAGACCGTAGCCGAGCGCCACCACGGCCTCGGCGAGGCTGTTCACGCCCGGCCGTCCCGGTGGAGCAGCCGGAGCACCGCTGCGACCGACCACAGCTTCACCGCGACGACGGCGACGGCGACGGCCAGCGCGAGCCGGTACTGCCCGAACGCGATGGCGCCGATCACCCCGGCGGTGTTGGCGACCTTGGCCAGCGGCGACCAGTTCCACGCCCACACCCGCCGGTCGACGAGGTGGAAGTAGTTGGGGCTGAGCACCGGCCAGCACAGGAACGCCAGCGACAGCATGGTGTCCAGCACCAGGAACGAGAGCAGAAAGACCACCGCGACGACCGCGACCTCAGGCACGAGGGCGACCAGGCCCCCGCAGAGCACGGCGGTGCAGGCGCGGTCGCTCACGATGTCGAAGACGGCCCCGGCTCGCGTTTCCTGGCCGAGTCGGCGGGCGGCCCAGCCGTCGAGCACGTCGCCGACCCAGTAGATACCATACGATACCGCCATCAATGCCATCGAACCGGAGACGAGGGCGACGACACCGACGGCGACAGCGGCGACCGTACGAACGGCGGTGATGTAGTTGGGAACCGTACGGAAAGGGCCGACGGTGAGGGCGACACGGGAGTCAACGAGAGTCACCCCCGCAGGTTCGTCCCGCGAGCGTTCGCGCGGAACGTGCCGCGGTGCCGATCTGGGCGCGCGGGCGGTACCGGGGTGCCGGCCGATCCGGTACCTGGGTACTGGTCGGCGTTCCGGCTGGTCGCGGAGACTGTGCGGGTGAGCACTGGAATCCGCGAACTGTTGCGTGACCCCGCGCGGGCGCGCCGACTCGCGTACGGCGTGGTTGGCGTGATCATCGTCGCCGTCGTCACCACCGTCGAGGGGGGCGTGTCCGTTCCGGCCGGCTGGGCGTGGCTGGTGCTGCCGGTCGGCCTCGGGGCCACCGCGCTGCACCCGCGCCACCGAGCCCTGATCTTCGCGGTCTGCGCGGGGTTCGTGGCGATCGTGAGCACCGGGGAATCGGTGCAGCTGGGCCTCGCGGCCGCCGGCCTGGTGTTCGTCTCCACCTGCGAGGACCCGGCCCGACACCCGTGGCTGGGCTGGGTGGGTGGTCTGACCGGTGCGGCCGGCGCACTCGGCATCGCACTGCTCAACGAGCGGGGGCTGTACGAGCAGCCGTTGTTCTTCGTGACGGCCGGCTATCTCCTGGCGGTCCTGTTGCGCTCGTGGTCACGCGGCTACGCCCTCACCCGGGAGACAGCCGACCTGCGCGGCCAGGCCGCCTGGCTCGAACAGCGCACCAACCTGGCCCGCGAGCTGCATGACGTGGTCGGCCACCACGTCACCGCGATGGTGGTGCAGGCCGAGGCGGGCCAACTCAGCGACGACCCGGGGGCGGCGTTGCGGGCGATAGCGGGCAGCGGCCGTACCGCGCTGAGCGAACTCGACACTCTCGTCGTGCACCTGCGCGACCCGAACGCGTCGATCGCGGTGAGCGCGCCGCCGCGCCTGTCCGACATCGACGAACTGCTCGCGCAGCCGTTGCGCCAGCAGGGGGTGACGGTGCGGGTCCAACTGGACCCCGATCCGGGTCTGGACGAGATCGGAGTGTTGACCGTCTACCGCATCGCCCAGGAGGCCCTCACCAACATCGCCCGGCACGCGAAAGCCACGGCGGCCTGGGTCGAACTGGTCCGGGTCGGCGACCATGCCCGCCTGCGGGTCAGCGACGACGGCGTCGGGCCGCCCCGCACGCCCACGAGCGGGTCGGGTCTGCTCGGCATCGGGGAACGCGTCTCCGCGTACGGTGGCAGCTGGGAGCTGGGCCAACGCCCCGGCGGCGGCACCGTCGTGCAGGCCAACCTGCCGGTGGCGAACCGATGATCCGCGTCGCGATCGCCGACGACCAGGAGTTGGTCCGGGACGGCTTCAGCCTGATCCTGCGATCCCAACCCGACATCCAGGTCGCGGCCGAGGCGGCCGACGGCCGGCAGTTCCTCGACGCGGTACGCCGCGACTCCCGCATCGACGTCGCCCTCGTCGACATCCGCATGCCGGTGCTCGACGGTCTGCAGGCCACCCGTGAGCTGGCCACGATCCCGCACGCACCGGCCGTCATCGTCGTCACCACCTTCGACGACGACGCCTACGTGCTGGACGCCATCGCCTCCGGGGCGCGCGGGTTCCTGCTGAAACGGTCCAGCGCCCGCGACCTGATCGCCGCGGTACGCACCGTCGCGGCCGGCGAGGCGGTCCTCTCCGCCGAGGTCACCGGTGCCGTCCTCGACCGGGTCCGGGCGACCGGCCCGGCCACCCGGGTGGACCTGTCGGCCTACCAGTTGACCGCCCGGGAGGTCGACGTGCTGGCCCTGATCGGCGCCGGGCTCAACAACAACGAGATCGCCGAACGCCTCTACCTGTCGATGAGCACCGTCAAGTCCCACGTGACGAACGTGCTGGCCAAGACCGGCAGCCGCGACCGGGTACGAGCGGCCATCCTGGCGATCCAGGCCGGCCTGGCACCGTGAGTGATCCAGGCCGGACAGGCACCCCGGCCACGAGAGCGATGAAGCGGGCCGACGCCATGACTGTCCACAGCGGACCGGGGCGGATGGTCATCGGCCGGGTTGAACCCACGCCGCGACGCTGCCGCAGGCCGTAGGGTTCAGGTATGGCACAACGACTCGTCAGCGTATGGCAACCGTTCTTCCTCGCCAGCGAGAGTCGGGGCGCGGTGATCGACGCCGCGACCGAGCTGGAGGATCTCGGCTACTCACGAATCTGGTTCTCCGGTGGTTTCGGCGAGAACGTCGCCCCGCGCTTCCGGGAGATCCTGGACGGGACCACGCGCATCGGGGTCGCGTCGGGAATCGTGAGCATCTGGCACTCGTCGCCCCCCGAGGTGGCGGCGTTCGCCCAGGACGCCGAGCGGGCGCATCCGGGCCGGTTCCTGCTCGGTCTCGGCGCCAGCCACGCAGTGGTGGTGGAGAGCGGCGGCACCGACTACCGCAAGCCGTACTCAAGGATGGTGGACTACCTGGACGGCCTCGACGCGGCCGGGCTCTCGCCCGAGCGACGCATCCTGGCCGCCCTGGGCCCGCGGATGCTGAAACTCTCCCGCGACCGTTCCGCCGGGGCCCACCCGTACTTCGTCCCGGCCGAGCACACCGCCGAGGCCCGGGCGGCGATCGGGCCAGACCGGCTGCTCGCCCCCGAGGTCGCGGTGGTCCTCGACGCGGACGCCACCACCGCGCGCGCCACCGCCCGGCTGTACACGAGCGGGTACCTCGCGCTACCGAACTACACCAACAACCTGCGGCGCTTCGGCTGGACCGATGAGGACTTCGCCGACGGCGGCAGCGACCGGCTCGTCGACGCCCTGATCCCCTGGGGGACGGTCGAGAAGGTTGCGGCCGGCCTGGAGCAGCACTACCAGGCCGGCGCCGACGAGGTGGCGATCCAGGTGCTCAACGGCGGCGACGACACGACGTTCCCCGCCGACGCGTTCCGCACCCTGGCCGCGGCCCTGATCTGACCCTCGCGAGACCAGGGCGACCGGAGAACCGCCGTCTGGTACGGCGATGCCTGGTGCGCGACAGCGATCGCCCGTCGTGCCGCCATTGGCGGCACGACGGGCGATCCGCAGCCTTGGAGAGCATCAGCGTCCTCGCCGCCATCGATTGGTCTAATGACGACGAGGCACGCCCACATCCGTGAGCCCGGCGCCTTGCTGGTTCGTCTCCGTCACAGAGTGACGACAGCGTCCTCGGCGAGAGTGAACAAGCCGGCATCGAACGTGATGCTCTTCAGCTTCGTGCCCTTCGGTACGTCGAAGTAGACGTTTGCCTTCACCGAGTTGCCCGGGTTGATTTTGTCGAGGAAGCCCTGCCCGTCGGTGTTGCCGTAGATGGCTGCCTCGCCGTCGACCTCGTACTTCCGACCAGAGCCGTCCTGGGCGGTGATGGTGCCATCAGCGTGGAAGGTGTGCGCGCTCTTGGTGACGTTTTTGACGGTCACGCTGGCCCGGCAGAAGGTGCCCTGCGCCTTTTTGTTCAGGAACTCGCTGCCAACCTGGGAAATCCCGCACTTCACGCTGTTGACGGTGAACTCGAAGTCACCGCCACGCACTTTGTCACCGGTGCCGAAGGTCTTGGGCTTGTCGGGAGCGGCGGTTGTCGTCACCGGGTCGGGCTTCGCCGACGCGGGTGCCGACCGCACCGTGCTCGGCGCTGCCGCAGCCGGTGCGGAGGCACTGCTGCCAGCTGCGGGGATGTCGGTGCTGGCCGACGCGTCGGGCTTCTTGTCATCGCCGGTCAGGCCGATCACGAGCCCACCACCGCAGCAGAGCACCACGACGACAGCCGCACCGATGAGGGTGGGGATCAGCCACGACCGCTTGCGCGTGGACGGCGGCGCCACGGGCGCCGGACTCTGCCCGGGCGGCGGCGGATACTGGCCGGCGGGTACCTGAGCAAATTGAGCGGTTGGCGGTGCCGGCTGCTGAGCGCCCGAGGATGGCTGGTTTTGGGCAGGCTCGTAGGGGTTGGTCATTGGTGTTTAGGTCTCCCCGATGTGCTGGTGATGCGCCCGGATGGGAGCAGCGCGTTCAAGGTGCCATGGCGATACTGCCGATGGCGTCCCCCTGCTGTCTCGTCGCACCAACCGATTAGCTGAAGAAAGCACCTTGTTTGTTCATGAGGCTCTCCGACGTTGAGACATCCAGCAATTGAAGTGAATTCATGTGGCGCCCGGCATCGGCCTTGAGACGCAATTCGGTCCCATGTCCAGCAACTTCGCTCAATTGTGGATGGTGCAGACATAGATCAAGACGCGGATTTCCATGAACTGAATTGCAGGACAAGCCTGATTCGACAAGCCTTCCGGGAAGGAGCCCGCCCTCGCCGCACGACTCCGGCTCAGGCGATGAGATCGAGGCCGGTCAGCTCGGCTGACAACGCCCAGAGTCGAGCTGCCTCGCCACTGTCCGTCGGGTCGCTGTCGGTGCGGTGGCAGTCCACGCAGTAGTCGCCGCCGTTCCCGTCGAGCTGGGGTGACGTGGCGGCCCAGACCTGGGTGGCAGCGCCCTGCTCGACGGTCTTGAACAGGCCCGGCGCGGAGTTCCCGTCCGCGTCGATCCAGCCGGCTGCGACCATCTCCTCGGCCGCGAGGTGCCGTTGCAGGGGCGTGCGGATCCAGCCAGGGTTGACGGAGAAGGCGCGGACGCCGTGTTCCCTGCCGAGCAGGTCGAGGTGGCGGGCGAACAGGATGTTCGCGAGCTTCGACTGGGTGTACGCCTCCCACTTGTCGTAGCGGCGCTCGAACTGCACGTCGTCCCACCGGATACGCCACGCCGGGTCCCGCCCGGAGGCGACCGAGACGACCCGAGCCGTGTCGGCGGCGGTGAGGGCGGGCCACAGCAGGTTCGTCAGCGCATAGTGGCCGAGGTGGTTGACCGCGAAGTGCGCTTCCCAGCCGGGGCCGACGCGTGTCTCCGGACAGGCCATGATGCCGGCGCTCGCGACCAGGATGTCGAGGGCGGGATGGTTGCGGAGGAACCGTTCGGCGAACGCGCGGACGGAGGTGAGATCGGCCAGATCGAGGCGGTCGACCTCGACCCCGGCGGTGTCGGCGAGTGCCTGGCGCGCCGCGTCCGGCCGAAGAGCGGGGACGATGACCCGGGCTCCGGCCCGGGTGAGGGCGCGGGTGGTGGCGAGACCGAGGCCGGAGTAGCCGCCCGTGACGACTGCGGTAGTGCCGGTGAGGTCGATTCCGGCGAGGACGTCGTCGGTCGTACTGTGCGGGCCGAATGTGGTGTGGGTCATGAGGCGGACGCTAGGTGCTAGACCGGGGTCTAGGTCAACGGGCTACGGTCGGTGCCATGGCGGACGGCGGGCTGCGCATCGGGCAGGTGGCACAGCGCACCGGGTTGAGTGTGCACACCCTGCGCCTCTACGAGCGTGCGGGTCTGTTGGCCAGCGAGGTGCAGCGTGACAGGTCCGGCAGGCGCGTCTACAGCGCCTGGGACGTCGAGTGGCTGGCGAACTGCGTCAAGTTCCGGGCCTCCGGGATGCCGCTCACGACCATCGGCCGCCTGGCCCAGCTCGTTCGCGAGGGCAGCGGCAACGAGGCCGAACGGCTCGAACTGCTCCGTGAACACCGGCGCCACATCACCGAGCAGCTCACGCGGCTGCGCGACTGCCTCGACCTCGTCGACGGCAAGGTGGACAGCTACGAGCGACACCTCGCCGCCGGCGCCCGCGGTGATCCGTGGCAACAGCAACCCCGGCCCACCACGGCGGAGCCCTCGCACCAGACGGGCTGACGAACCCCGCGTGCCGGGTGTCGTGGCTGCTCGGGCGGCGGGTTGCGACGCCTGGTTGGTGGGTAGGACCTCAGTGCCGGGCGCGTGAGTACGCTGGACCGGCGACAGCCGCAGACGAGAGGCGAGACCACACGATGACCGCAGTGCCAGGCCAACGGTCTCCTGCCGCTGCGGCTCCGGCTGCTGCCGAGCAGGCAGCGGAGGAGGACCTGCGGGGTTTGTTCGGGGAGTCCATCGCCGTCTTCGCGTCGCTCACGGGGCCCGGGCACCTGCTGGAGACGGCCAACCCGGCGTTCTTCGCCACCATCGGTGAAGAACGCGCCCGCGTCGGGCTCCCGCTCGCCGAACTGATGCCCGAGTTGGCCGATCAGGGCTTCATCGCGCTACTGGACCAGGTCTTCCGTTCGGGTGAGCCCTACACCGGTCGGGACATCCAGGTGATGCTGGGCAGCGGCCCGCAGGTGCGGGAGGCGTTCTTCGACTTCACCTACGAGCCGCGCCGGGACGCCGACGGCAACGTCACCGGGATTCGGGTGCTCGGTGTGGAGACCACACAGGTCAGACATGCCCAACGGCTGATGGCCGAACACCGGGCCCTGCTGGAGCAGATCGCCCGCCAGGCACCGCTGACCGAGGTGCTCGACGGGATGGCCCGCTGCATCGAGAACCTCGCACCGGGGGTGCTCGTCTCCGTCCTGCTCGCCGACGCCGACGCCCGACACCTGCGCCACGGTGCCGCGCCGAGCCTGCCCGACTTCTACAACAAGGCCATCGACGGCATCGCGACCGGCGAAGGTGTCGGCTCCTGCGGCACCGCCGCCCACCGGCGGGCGCCGGTCATCGTCACCGACATCGCCACCGACCCGTTCTGGGACGACTTCCGGGACCTGGCCGACCAGGCCGGACTGGCGGCCTGCTGGTCGACGCCGATCCTGGCCCGCGACGGCGGCCTGCTGGGCACCTTCGCGATGTACCACCGCACCCCGCGCGTCCCGCAGGACACCGACCTCGCCCTTGCCCGGCTCTTCGCCGGCACCGCAGCCCTGGCCATCGAACGCCACCACATCGAGCAGGCGAAGCTCGCCGCCGAGGCACACGCCAGGTCGGCCAATGACGAGCTGGCCAGGGTGGTGCTCGTGGAGCGGGAGCTCCGCGCCGAGGCTGAGCAGCGTGCCGCCGCCGCCGCGGAACTCGCCACCCAGATGCGAGCCGCCGCGGCGGCGCAGGCCGCCGCGCCGCACCCTGAGCACTGCCAACTCGGCGGCGCCGCCGGGTGCACCGCGCCGGCCGAGATCAAGATTGCCGATTCGTGGGGCGACGCGGCGTGGGGCTGCCCCACCCACGTCGAGGAGGCCATCCTCAACGTGCGGTCGGTCTTCATCGCCAGTGAGGAACTCGGCGGCCTGGCCGCCTACCTCAACCGCTGACGGTTCACGGAAGCCTCCTGGGCACCTGTTGCGCAGCGTAGGCCGCGCTCCACTCCGGGGCGACGTCAAGTGCTTGACCCTTCAAATTTCCACCGGTAGCCTATCGATGTTCATCGAAGGTTATCGATTTGGGTAGGTGAACCGTGCTGGTGAAATCCCTCGCCCTCGTCGCGTCTGTCGTCGGGGTGCTGGCCACCGCCCCCGCCGCCTCGGCGGCACCCTCCGCAGCATCCAACGACGTCTGGCCGCCCGGAAACTGCCCGCAGGGCACGTTCTGCATCTGGGCCAACTGGGATCACCCAGCGGAGGGTCCTACCGCGACTCCGTCCCTGGTGACCAGCAGCGAGTGGTCCGGCAGCGTCCCGGCCTTCAACTTCTACAACCGCACCTCACGCAACGCCGAGATCAGCTGGTCCTACAACTATCTCGGGACGGAGCACACCGGCGTCGAGTGCGTTCGCCCCGGCGGGGGAAACTTCTACGTGCCGCTGGTCGCGACGAAGGTGAGTTGGCAGACGCGCACCTGCTGACCCTCCCCCGACGCCTGATCGCGGACGTTCGGCGACGGATCGTGGCCGCCGCTCCGAGGGGCAGTGGCACACGCCGGGAGCCGCCGCCGGACGTCCGACCCGGCCGGGTCACGGTGTCCAGCGCACGCCCGGGTTCACCTGGCCGGACCAGTTGAAGATGGCCATGTTGTCCCACTGGTTTCCGGTGCCGTTGAT
Organism: Micromonospora parva; assembly: GCF_040649675.1. Classification (NCBI taxonomy): domain Bacteria; kingdom Bacillati; phylum Actinomycetota; class Actinomycetes; order Micromonosporales; family Micromonosporaceae; genus Micromonospora; species Micromonospora parva. The sequence goes on from NZ_JBEZFX010000001.1 coordinate 193,751, forward strand.
GTTGGCCGGGTCCCAGCCGTTGCCGCGGACGGCGTACCAGGTCGGCTCCCAGTAGAAGACACCGATGGCCCCCGCGTTGCGCGCCGTGTTCTGCACCCAGTCGAACTCCTGGGCCTGCCCGGACCAGGTCGCGCTGATGCCGTCGCAGGTCGCGTCGCCGATGGCGTTCGGCTCGCTGTCCGCGTTGTTGCGGGTGAAGGGGTACGCGGTCTCCACGATCACCACCGGCTTGCCGTAGCGACCACGCAGGTCGACGATGTTGTTGTAGAGGTTCGCCAGGCTGCCGTGCCACATGCAGTAGTACGACTGGGCGGTGATGTCCCACTGCACACCCTGGGCGCGGATGCCGTCGTAGAACCATCTGGCGTTGGCGTTGCTGTCGGCGTTGGCGGTATGGATCATCACCGGGATGCCGCCGCCGCACGCCTTCGTGGCGTAGTAGCCCTGCTTCAGCAGGCTGGCCAGCGGCGCGAAGTCGTTGTTGACGACCTTGCCCTCGTTCCACAGCATCCCGACGTTGATCTCGTTGCCGATCTGGACGCTGTCCGGTGGGGTGCCCTGCCCGCTGAGGCTGGCGCAGACGTCGTAGGTGAACGCGTACACGTCGCTACGCAGCTGGCTCAGGTTGTGGGTGGCCCAGGCGGCGGGTTTGTGCTGCTTACCAGGGTCGGCCCAGGTGTCCGAGTAGTGAAAGTCGATGAGCACCTTGAGGCCCTTCGCCCTGGCCGCTCTCGCCTGGGTCAACACCCTGCTCTTGTTGTTGTAGCCGCTGATCGGGTTGTTCCAGACGCGCAGCCGGACGTAGTTGACGCCGACGGACCTCAGAATGTCCAGCGGGTCGCGGGCGACCCCGCCGGCGTCGTAGTACGTGGCCCCCAGATCCAGGCTGCGCTGAAGCGAGGAGACGTCGGCGCCCCTCATGGTGAGCGTGTTCGCGGCCCAGGCGGGTGCGGGCGCGCCGACGAGCGTGGCGGCGACGAGGACGCCGGCGGTGACAGCGGCGGCCAGGGCCCTGGTGCGACGGTGGGGAGTGACCGGACGGGTGTTCACGAGACTCCTTCAGCCCACGGTGCAGGGAGCGCCGTTCAGCGAGAAACCGGTCGGCGGCGCGTCGCTGACCCCCCACCGGCCCTGGATGCCGAAGGTCGCCGAGCCGTCCGGCGCGAGGACCCGGTTCCAGTCGACGTTACGGGCGGTCACGGTGGTGCCGGTCTGGCCGATCGTGGCGTTCCACCCCGAGGTGACCTGCTGGTCCCCCGGGTAGCTGAAGGTCACGGTCCAGCCGTCGACCGGTGCTGCGCCAAGGTTGTGGACCGTCGCGGTGGCCACGAAACCGCCCGGCCACTCGGACTGGTTGCGGTAGGTCACCCGGCAGGTGGCGGGTGGCGGCGTCGTGGGCAGCTCGACCGTGTTGGACGCGATCGAGACGTTGCCCACCGCGTCCCGGGCCCGCACGTAGTACAGGTTGCGCAGCGGCGTCGGCGTCGACGTGGGTAGCGACGCCGTGTACGTCGTACCCGGCACGGTGGCGATCAGCCTGGAGGTGAACCAGCCGTCGAATTGGTAGACGCTGTATCCGAGCACGCCGACGTTGTCCGTCGACGGTGACCAGGACAACGTGGCGGTCGAGGCGGTCACCTCGCCGACGGTGAGGCTCTGCGGCGCGCTCGGCGGGGTGGTGTCCGGGCCGGTGTCCGTCACCGGGGTGACCACCGTCAGCACGTCCGACCAGTTCGAGCGTTGCCCGAGACTGTCCCGGGCCATCATGCGGATCGAGAACTGCATGCCCGGCCCAACGTGGGCGGTGATCGTGGTGGTGGTGACCGCGCCGGCGGTGGCGCTGAGGCCGATATCGCCAAACTCCTGGGAATACGCGATGTCGTAGCCGGCGATGCCGCAGCAGCCGGACGTGGCGGCCGTCCAGGTGAGGGTGATCGCCCCGGTCCGGACCTCGCTGGCGGTCACGTTCGTGGGCGGGCTCGGCGGGACGGGCGTGGTGCTCGGCGTGCTGACCGGCGCCGGCGGCGCGGTTCCGGCCGGCGTCGCGGCGGACACCGCGCCCGCAGCGGCTGCCGGGGCGACTCCCGGATGGGCGGCGGGCGCGACGGTGGCGGCATCGGCCGCCGGCGCGGCGCTCAGGGCGGTGCCGAGGACCGCCGTCGACAGCAGGACGGCGGCCAGCAGGGCCGGCCGGGGACGGCAGAACAGCGAGGACCAGGAGACGCCTGTCATACACCGACCATGCAGTGACACATCGATGATCGCCAACGTATCTCACGCCTCGGTCGGCGGCGGCCCGGTCCACACCGGAGGGTCGCCGCACCCTTCCTCCCGAGTCGGCACCATTCACGCCCCTCGCTGGGCTGGGAGCGATACCAGTGGGGCAAAATTCAACAGTTCCGATCGTTACACTCGCCGCAACGCCGGCACCATCCGTAGACCCCTGCCTGCGCCAACCCCGATCGAATGGAGACGCCTATGACCCGCGACAAGGCGGCACCCGCCGGCATCGACCCCACCATTCCCAGCGTGGCCCGGGTCTACGACTTCTTCCTGGGCGGCAAGGACAACTTCGAGGCCGACCGGAAGGTCGCCGAGCACGCCCTGCGGATCACCCCGGACGGGCCGGCCGCCGGCCAGGCGAACAGGGCCTTCCTGCGTCGAGTGATCCGCTACCTCGTCACCGAGGCGGGCATCGACCAGTTCCTCGACATCGGTTCCGGGCTGCCCACTCAGGGCAACGTGCACGAGGTCGCCACCGAGCAGAACCCGAAGGCTCAGGTGGTCTATGTGGACAACGACCCCATCGTCCTGACGCACGGACGCGCCCTGCTCGCCGCGGAGGGCACCGCGACGGTGATCCAGGCGGACATCCGCGAACCGCAGGCGATCCTCAACCACCCCGACGCACGCCGGTTCCTCGACTTCGACCGGCCGATCGGGTTGCTGCTCTTCGCGATCCTGCACCACCTCGGTGACGACGAGGACCCGAAGGCGGTGGCAGCGGCGCTGATCGACGCGCTGCCCTCCGGCAGCTACGTGGCGATCTCACACTTCCGCGACCCGGGCGACCGGGACCCAGAGGGCTCCCGCAAGGCCCGCGAGGTCGAACGGGTCTTCAACGAGTCGCTGGGCACCGGCCGCTGGCGTACCGACGAGGAGATCCTCTCGTTCGCCGAAGGGCTGACGGTGCTGGAACCGGGGCTGGTGCCGCTGGCCGAGTGGCGCCCGGAGCCGGACGCACCCGTCACGGTGCAGACCGACACCTATCACACGTTCGTCGGGATGCTCGCCCGCAAACCGTAGGCCCGCCCTGCCTGAGGTCCGTCGGCGGGAGCATGCCCCGCCGACGGACACGCGTCAGCTCCGACCGGAGCGGCAAGTGCCCGCAAGACTCCCGTACGCGGTGCCGCCAGACCCCGCCCAGCGGCTGCCGCCCGCTGCGGCTACGCCCTACTCCTCGGCGGTGGGTCGACTGCGCACCACCAGTTCGTCGATCTCCAACCGGCCGACGCGCAGCTCCCGCACCACTGCCCTGCGGATAGCCAGCCGCCCGATGGCCAGCGCCCCGACGGCCACGGCCCCGACGGCCAGCGCCCCCACGGCCAGCGCACCGAGCGACACAGCCCCCGCAGCCCGCGCACCGGTGGCCGCCGCACCCGTCGCCACCGCGCCGTTCGCCCGCGCCCCGGTCAACCGCATCAGGCTCACCTCTCGCTTCATCCCCCCATTGTCGGCGTACCGCTGGCCGCCCGCTCCCCCAGCGGGCTGAGCCGCCGGGCCCAATCAACCGGTTCGGAGGAGCAGCAGCCGGCCCGGCCGTCCACCGTAATCGAACCGTTGCTGTGGGCAACTGTAACCGCCCGCCCGGTCCTGCTGTCGCATCGCTGACACCAATCTTCTTCCCTCTATGGCCGGCCGTAAGGGTGTAGAGCCCAACGTGAATTTCATTGAGTCCTAGCGGCGATCCCGGAGGTGGATGTGGTCTCCTCGCTCAAACACGCACCGGCCGCGCAGGAAGCAGAGCCGGCGGGTAAATCGTCGTCGGCCCGTGTCACCGCAGAGCGAAAAGTGGTATCGCCGCCATCGGCCCTCTCCGTTTTCGTCACCTGCATCCTCATGGCGCTGTTGTTTGTCTTCGTGATCGTCGGCACGCCGGACAGATGGGGCGCCGACCTGAGATGGGCGCTACGGGCACTGGCGGCGCTGACGCTCGGTCTGCTCCTCGTCATACACACCCGACGCCGTTACGTTCTTCCGCAACGGACATCACATCGATCCACGAAGGTATGGGGGCTACCCGAATACCAGGTCAACGTCCTGCAGCGAACCGCTGGCCAAGCGCAGATCAGCAACACCTCGGACAACGCCGGGCCCGCACAGGCGCGCATTTTCGCCTCTGCCGTCATCTACCCCGCACACGTTCGTCAGCGGCTCACCGAGCGATACGATCCGGGCCAGCGGACGCTGACCCAGTTGGTCACCATCGATGCGCAGTTGCCGTCACGGGACGTCCAACGGCTGCTGAACACCGCTGATACCGCGACACTTCCGAGGCCAGGAATTCCGGCCCAGCGCACGACAACAGGCAACGAGGGCTTCGAAGGTGGGCGGAGCGACGCCACCGACGCCACCCAGCATCCGGCCGTCATCCTCTTCCCCGTACTCGTGCCCCGCAAGGGCGAAATGGTGGACAACCTGCGGGTCCTGGCCGCCGACGGCAGCGCGGTACCGGTGCTCTCCTACCGGCAGTACCTGCAACTCGTCGCCAAAGTGCTCCGGACCCTCCTCGACATCGCCTACGGCGAGGACATCTCCAACGGCAGACACCCGGACGCTCTCGACGCGGAACGGACCGCTCTCCAGGCGGTGATGCGCCGGGCCACGACCACGAGCGACGAGCCTGATGACAGCGAGGGCAGCAACGCGCTGTACCGGGCAGGACACGCGAACGGCCGGACGAAGCTCGCGAACCCCGCAGCGCTGAAGCTGGCGGCGCAACTGATCAAGAAGCTGTCATCCCACTACGCGGTCGTGGCGGCTGTGCCCTGTCCCGTGGATGGTCGATTCGTCGTCTCGTACGAGCGGATGATGACGCCCACCCTCGCCCTTGCGCCCTTGTCCGAGGGCATCCTGAGCTGGTTGAAGGCGCGCGCACGTCTGCTGCTCGGCTCCCGACCTGTCGACTTCTCCATATCGTTGGACAACGCGTGGACCACGCAGAGCTATCACCTCATCATCGACTGCCAGGACGGGGTGTTCGTCGGCGTACAGGAGGCGCAGGAACTGGTGGGATACCTGAACGCCCACTGGAACGATCGCCAGTCACGACTTGAGCAGAGCTTCGCGCAGGAGAAGTCGGGGCCGCTGCTGGAACTGACCACGCCCCCGCCCTACTACCGTTTCCGCCGACGCGCCGGCCAACGCTACGCCCACTTCTACACACGCTTCTTTCCCGAGCCCAGGGAAAAACTGCCCAACGGTGATCGCATCCCGGATGTGCGGTTCCGCTTCTACGAGGTGCCACCGGGTTCGGTCTTCCGCGCGCTCATCGCTTCCACAGCGGCGGCACTCCTCATCTGGCTGATCGGCTTCGTCACCTCGCGCGACCACGACCCGGGAACCGACGTGCCGGCGTTCCTTCTGGTTTTTCCCGCCGTCGCCGCAGCCTGGCTCGGCTTTGACAGCCAACCGCGACGTCTACTTGAGGGAACACTCGCGGCGCGGATCTCCCTGCTGGCCACTGTGCTGTGTTCGATCGCCGCCAGCGGCCTGTTCATGGTTTACAAGGCAGAACTCCCCCTCCTGCAATGGAAAGTCCCGGCCGATATGCAGATCCTGGGCATCACGTCGATGGCATGGAGCGCGCTGATGTTGCTGGCCCTGTTGAACGCGAGCACCACCGGTTACGCGTACCTCGCGAGGACGTGGGAATTCATCCATCTATCGGGCAGAACCGACGGATTCGGTGGCCCCAAAGAGCACCTTCACTAGGGTGGAGCCCTGTTACACTCGGCCCACCACATCGAGCGATCACGATACATCGACGCACCCGTCTGTGAACCAGAACGGCACCGCGTACGTTTTCACTGAGGTGAGCCTCGTACGCCCCGGCAGATCGGATCGGTTCAGGTGATGTCCATGGACTCCGAGTACCACGTCTCATCGCACGACTGGCCGGCCGGCACCGGCGCCGACGACCTCACCCTCGACCAGGCCAACGAGGTGTTCGACCTCTTCGACTCGTACTACTCCATGGCGATCCAAGGCCTGTCAACGGTCCCGATCCTGCTACCCAAGCCTCCGCAGCTCAGCGACGGCACGGTTGACGGCAGCTGAGTCGCCCTCCTCAGTCCCGGCCGCAGCCGGTAATTCGGAGGCGCGGAGAATGGGGCGGTGGCTAGCGTAGGCGGATGAGCGCTGTCTCGACAGCCGGGCTGCGCCTGCGGTTCTGCACCGATCCGGGCGAGTTCCTGGCTGTGGCCGATGACTACCTGAGCGCCGATCCGGTCGTCAGCACGGTCGTGACGACCGTCGCGCACCGGCTGCTGTCGCAGCGGGCCGAGGGCATCTCACAGCCCGACCGCAATTGGTGGCTGGTGGTCAGCGACAGCTCCGGCGTCGTGGTCGGCGCCGGGATGCGTACGGCACCGTATGCCCCCCACCCCCCGTTTCTGCTGCCCATGCCCGACGAGGCGTCCGTTGCGCTGGCCCACGCGTTGCACGAGCGCGAGGAGGAGGTACTCGCTGTCAACGGGGCCCTGCCTGCCGTGGAACTGTGCGCCGCCGAGCTGACCCGGCTCGGCGGGGGTCGAGTCGACATCACCCAGCACACCCGACTGCACGAGCTCGGCGAGCTGACGATGCCGCCACCGGTGCCGGGCGGCTTGACGGTCGCCACCGAGGACGATGTGGAGCTGGTCACGGACTGGTTCGCCGCGTTCATGGACGACGCCGACGAACAGGCTGGCCGACCACGCGGCACCAGAGCCCACGAGATGCCCGACCGGGCGGACATGGTGCGCCGCCTCCACGCCGGACGGCTGTGGTTCTGGGTCGACGACGCAGGAGAGCCGGTGCACCTGACGGGTGCCAACCCGCCGTCGTTCGGAGTGGCCCGGGTGGGCCCGGTGTACACCCCGCCCACCCAACGCGGACGGGGGTGGGCCAGCAACGCGGTCGCCGAGGTTTCCCGACGAATCCAGGCCGAGGGTACGCGGGTCTGCCTGTTCACCGACCAGGCCAACCCGACCTCGAACAAGATCTACGCCGCGCTCGGCTACCGACCGGTCGTCGACATGGCCAACCTGGTCATTCGCCGCTGACGGCGGGACGCGGGTGATGATGAGGCGACCAACACTGTTCCTGACTGTGGGACTCCCCTGCACCGGGAAGACCACTGCCGCTCGGCGCATCGAGACCGAGCGGGCAGCGCTCCGTCTCACGAAGGACGAATGGGTGAAGGCTCTCTACGGCCACGAGAATCCGGCATCAGCGGGCGACGTGATCGAAGGTCGGCTCATCCAGATCGGGCTGCGCGCGCTTGAACTGGGCAACAACGTCGTGATCGACTACGGCCTCTGGAGTCGGAACGAGCGCACCGCGCTCCGCCAGGCCGCAGCAGACCGATGCGCGCTGGTGGAGATGCGCTACTTCGAACTCACCCCGGCCGAGCAGCGGAGACGACGTGATCGGCGTCAAGCCGAAGCGCCACACACGACGTGGCCGATGTCCGACGACGAACTCGCCGAGTGGGCCTCCACCATCGAGATCCCAACGCGAGCAGAACTCGACGGCAGTGAACCTCTTGACGATCCGCCGGCTGGATTCTCGACATGGGACGAGTGGCGCGAACACCGCTGGCCGCCGTCGCTGTCCTGACGCCTGTCAGGTGACGCTCACGACGACCTTTCCGAGGGCGCGTCCCTCGCCCACGTAGGCCAACGCCTCGGGCGTCTCGTCGAGGGTGAAGGCCCGGTCGATGTGGATGCGGAGGTCACCCGCGACGCAGAGATCGGCAACCGGTTCGAAGTGGGCCGGCCCTTCCCGGACGGCGAGCACGCCCAGCCGGCGGTTGGTGAGCCGGCCGGCCAGCGCGCCGACCGTCAGCACGCGCAGCACCGCCGGGACCGATCCGCCGACGCACCGGTAGCGGCCACCGGGGGCCAGCGCCCGGCGGTAGGCGAACACCGACCGGTACGCGACCAGATCGAGGATGAGATCGTACGGGCCGCCGCGGGTGAAGTCCCGGCTGCGGTAGTCGATCACCTCGTCCGCGCCGACGGACCGCATGAAGTCGAGCTTGCCCCCGTTGTCGACCCCGCTCACCTGGGCGCCGAGTCGTTTGGCCAACTGGATCGCGAACGCGCCGGATCCCCCGCCGGCGCCGTTGATCAGAACTCGGCTGCCGGCTCCTGCGCCCGCAGTGCCCTGGTGTGCGATCGCGCCCGCCTGCGGGATCGCCGACGCCTCGGCGAACGTCAGGGCGGCGGGCTTACGGGCCAGGACCGACTCGGGGGCGATCGCGTACTCGGCGAACCCGCCCTTGAGCATGAGGTTGTCGCCGTACACCTCGTCACCAGGTCGGAACCGAGTGACGGCGGAACCCACCGCCTCGACCCGTCCGGCGATGTCCGAGCCGAGGGTCCGGCGTGCCGGGGAGCGCAGCCCACCGATGCGCGCATACAGCGGCGAACCCCGCAGCGCCTCCCAATCGCTCAGGTTCACCGAGGTCGCCGCAATCTTGACGAGCACCTGTCGGGCAGCCGGGGAAGGCTTGGGGAGGTCCTCGATCCGCAACCCATCCGGGGATCCGTACCGGTCGTACACGACTGCTTTCACCTGGCACCACCAGCCTTCGGGACAGTAGGCCAGCCGTGGTACCCGAAGCGTTCCGGGCAAGCAGCCTACCTCTCCTGGCTAGCACGGCGGGACAACCGGCATCCCCGGGCGGCGCGGCAAGCAGTAACAGCCTCTGACCAGGCATTCTTGGGATATGGACCGTCCGATGAACCTACCCCTGGAGGTACCACGATGTTCACCACGAAGTTCTGGAAGGCCACCGCCGAGCGGGCGGTGAAGAGCGCCGCGCAGGGTCTGCTGCTCTACTGGGGCGCTGACGTCGTGTTCAACGCATGGCAGGCGGATTGGGCGGCGGCCGGTGGCATCGCGTCCGGCGCGGCGGTGCTGTCGGTGCTCACCTCACTGGTGAGTGCGAAGGTGTCGGGAGAGGACGACTCACCCAGCCTTGTCGGTGCCGAGCACTGACCCGCGGCAGCTGCGGACGGTCGCGCGTGGTGCGGCCGTCCGTCGTCATTCCGACACCGAGGGGGTTTTGCAGGTCCTGGTCAGCAGCGCGTGCAGGGGGAGTCTTTTCGGACACTCCAGGTGAAGGTGGTGCTGCCCTGTCCGCCCCCGTCGGCCGTGACCGTGACGTTGTAGGTGCCGATGGTGCTGAGCGTGCCGCTGATCAGGCCGGTCGAGGGATTGATGGCCAGCCCGGGAGGCAGGCCGGTCGCCGACCAGGCGTACGACCCACTCCCGCCGGTGGCCTGCATCTGCAGCGCCACGGAGTCCAGCTTGAGCATGCTCTGGGTGCCCGGGTTGGTGACCGTCACCGCCCCGCTCGGCGGGGGTATCGGAATATCCGGGGGCGGGCACGTCAGGTATGTCGTCAGAGAGTTTGCCGATCTGGTGATGTATTCCGGACTTCCCGAAAGGAATTGGACGGTGGCGGTCGCTCGACCCGAGTAGTAGCCCGACTCGCAGAGCGTGCCCGGGTTGGTGACGCCAAGACCGAACAGGGTCACGTTGGTGTCCTGCCACACCTCGGTACGGCCGTTCACCGTCTGGCCGGGGCCACCGACCAGCCCGTGGTAGAGCAACTCCACGGTGAGGTCGACGCGACGCACCGGACCGTCGCACTGGACAGTTCCGGTGAAGTTGACGGTCTTGGCGTCCGTCTTGCCTGGTGGGCTGTCCGGCGAGATCCACCCGCAGTAGTGACCGTCAGAGGCCGCGGCGGATGCCGGCGTGGCGAAGCCCAGGGATGCGGTGGACACGGCAGCCGCTGCCATCGCCAGCAGTAGACGAGACCTGCTGCGACGCAAGAGTTCGACGCGCATCGATAAATGGTGCCACGGAGGCGTCGGAGTCGGCAATGGCCGATCCTTCGGCGCTCCCGTGACCCGGGCCGGGAGGGCATCTGCCGACCTTCGGCGAACCACCCTGGCGGGGACCATCAGTGCCTGGCCGGTCTCGGTGTCGTTCCGATGATCGCTCCGGGTCAGTCCGCCTGCCCGGCGAAGCGCGCCCGGATGTCGCTCAGGTAGGACCCCGAACTTATGCCGCTCGCTTCGCCTTCGTCACCCACGCCCCGCCGAGCGTGACCACAAGAGCGACAGCGGCGAGCACCCACGCGAGCCAATCCGGTCCGTCAGGACGAATGACGGTCCGGGCAACGATCAGGGACCCGATCACCACTACCGCCAGGGCCACCAGATAACCGATGCCTGCGGCGCCTGCCGGAACAGGCAGACGAGTTCCTGAGGACTTCGCCGCGACACGACTGGTCACCCCCACAACGAGGGCTGCGGCGACGAGAAAGATGCCTGCGACCTGCTGCGGCAGGCCCGTCCCATATCCGCGAGTCAACGCTTGGCCCCGTGTCGTGTCAAGCGAGGCCGAGCGCACGCCGGCCGTGCTTCCACACCTCTTCCACGGTGCTTGCACCAGCCTTGCACCAGGCGTCGGCAGGGTGTTCCACAGAGGAAGCACGGTGCTCCTCGGGTATCTCGGGAGGCTCGGATGAGGGGAATCATCGAGGGCATGGGCGGCCGGTTGCTGGCCATGTTCGTACCCAAGATCAGTGCGTCGGCGGGCTGTGGCAGCTGGCCTTCGTGCTGGCAGTGCATCAGCCGGTGCGGACGGGCGCTGCCCTGCGACGCCTGCACCGTCGGGGAAATCGATCAGCCCGGTGAGTGGATCTACTGCAAGGGCTGCTGACAACTGAGGCCGCAGGGCGACTGACCGCTGTCACCATGCGGCTTTCCGCCTCCGGCCGAGGTCGCGAAGCCGATTCTCCGATGGGGAACCCGTCGGGATCGGGTGGTCGATCCTCGGCCGGGGTGGCCGGGCGTCAACGAGTCGAAGCGAGGGGAACACCGATGCACTATCTGACCATCACCGTGCGGTGCGCGATCGGCCTGGTATTCCTGGCGTCCTCGGTGAGCAAGGTGTGGGGACGGGATGCGTTCCCCGCGTTCGTCGCCTCCCTGCGCGGAGTCGGACTGCTGCCGAGGCGCCTGGTCCGTCCGGCCGCGATCGTCCTGGTGGTGGTGGAGGGCGCGCTGTGTGCGGCGTTGGCGGTGCCCACGGGTGTCGTCCCCCGCACTGCGCTGGTCGGTGCGGCGGTGCTGCTGGGCATCTTCACGGTGGGCGTGGGAATCGCGGTGCGACGGGGGACCGCGAGCACCTGCCGCTGCTTTGGTGCCAACACCCAGAGACTCGGCCGCCGGCACGTCGTCCGCAACGTACTGCTGACCGGCCTGGCGGCGGGCGGCGCCGTCGTGGCTGTCGCTTCGGCCGCGTCACCACCCAGCTCGCTCCGGCCGGCGGGGCTGGTGCTCGCCGGCTTCGTCGGCCTGCTGCTGGGCTTCCTGGCCATCAGATCCGACGACCTGGTGGCCCTGTTCCGCGGGGTCGACCACGATCCGCGACTTACCACCCACAGTCATTGACTACTTTCGGGAGCAACAGATGACCCTCCTTGCTTCGGCCGTTCTGGTCGTGGGCCTGCTCGGTACGGTGAACTTCCTCCTCACCTTCGGCGTCCTGAAGCGTCTGCGTGAGCACACGGCGCTGCTCTCGAACGAGGCCGGGGTCTCCGCCGAACTGGGCATCGCCGACCCGGTGGGCGACTTCGCCGCCGTCGACGTCGATGGCGTCCCGGTGCGCCGCGAGCTGCTGCGGGCGGAGACCTTCGTGGCCTTCGTCTCCACCTCCTGCGACTCGTGCCGGGAGAAACTGCCCGAACTCATCGAGCACGCCCGGCGGGTGCCCGGCGGCCGGGAGCAGGTGCTCGCTGTCGTCGCCGCCGGTGCCGACGACGCCGATGCGTTCACCGAGCGGCTCGCCCCGGTGGCGCGGGTGGTCGTCGAGCCGAAGGGCGGGCCGCTCAGCAACGCCTTCCGCGCCTTCACCTATCCCACGATGATGTGGGTCGGTCCGGATGACGCCGGCCGGCTGGTTCGGATCAAGCAAACGGCGCCGGCCCCGGCATGATCGGGTGGCGGACGCGGCGCGGCGACATCGCGGCGGATGACGCCCGCGGGTTGCGGGCGTCGGCACCACCGGCGCGGTCGGCACGCCGCATCCGTACGGCGTGCCTGCTCGTCGGCCGGGCCGCCCCGGTGACCCTGCTCGGGTACGTGGTGCTCATGCTCGGCGCCGGTGCGCTGCCGGTACTGATCGCATGGTTGACCAAGGGGATTCTGGACGGGATCGCCGGCGACGCGGCGCCGAAGACGCTGACCCAGATCGGTGTGGCGCTCGCCGTCGCCGGCATGGTGGCGGGGTCGGCGCCGCAGCTCACCCGGTACCTGCGGGCGGAGTTGGACAGGTCGGTCGGCCTGCTCGCACAGGATCGGTTGTTCACGGCAGTGGACCGCTTCGTCGGTCTCGACCGGTTCGAGGACCCTCAGTTCCTGGACCGACTCCGGCTCGCCCAGCAGACCGGTGGCAGCACCCCGAGCCAGGTCATGGACGGGGTCCTCGGCACCGCCCGTACGGCGATCACCGTCACCGGCTTCCTCGGGTCGCTCTACCTGTTCAGTCCGATGCTGGCCGTCCTGGTGCTGGCGTCGGCGGTGCCGATGCTCGCGACCGAGATGCTGTTGGCCCGCTATCGGGCCGGGATGCAGTGGCGGATCGGGCCGGCGGAGCGCCGCGAGTTCTTCTACAGCCAGTTGCTCTCCACCTCCGCGGCGGCGAAGGAGGTGCGACTGTTCGGCACAGGCGGCCATCTGCGGGGCCGGATGTTGGCCGACCGCCGGACGGTCAACCGGGCCAAGCACCTCAACGACCGCCGCGAGCTGTTGGCACAGGTCGGCCTGGCGCTCGTGTCCGCGGTCGTCGCCGGCATCGGTCTGCTCTGGGCGGTCCGGTCCGCTGCGGCCGGTCGGATCACGGTAGGTGAGGTCACCGTCTTCGTCGCGGCGGTCGCCGGCGTACAGAGCGCGTTGGCCACGCTGGCGGCGGAGATCGCCCGCGCGCACCACGCGTTGCTGATGTTCGACCACTACGTGGCGGTGACGACCAGTCCCCCGGATCTGCCCATCGCCCCGGTCGCGCGGCCGGTCGATCAGCTCAGGCGGGGCGTCGAGCTGCGGGACGTGTGGTTCCGGTACTCCCCCGGGTCGCCGTGGGTCCTGCGTGGGGTGAACCTTCGGATCCCGGCCGGTGCCACCCTCGCGGTCGTCGGGCTCAACGGTGCCGGCAAGTCGACGCTGGTGAAGTTGTTGTGCAGGTTCCACGACCCCACCCGTGGGCAGGTTCTCTGGGACGGGGTGGACATCCGCGAGGTCGACCCCGCCCAGTTGCGGCGCCGTATCGGCGCTGTCTTTCAGGACTACATGCACTACGACCTGACCGCCGCCGAGAACATCGCTCTGGGTGATCTCACCGCCCTGTCGGAGCGAGGACGGATCACCGCCGCCGCGCGTACCGCCGGCATCCATGACGTGCTGACCGCCCTGCCGCACGGTTACGACACCCTGTTGTCCCGGATCTTCTACCAGGAGTCCGACAAGCAGGACCCGAGCACCGGTGTGGTTCTCTCGGGTGGCCAGTGGCAACGGCTGGCGCTTGCCCGCGCCTTCCTGCGTGACCGGCCGGACCTGCTGATCCTCGACGAGCCCTCGGCCGGGCTCGACGCCGCAGCCGAGGACGAGATCCACCACCGCCTGCTGCGGTACCGCACGGGCCGGACCAGTGTGCTGATCTCCCACCGTCTGGGCACCCTCCGCGACGCCGACCTGATTGTCGTCATCGCCGACGGTCGGGTGACGGAACGCGGCACGCACGATTCCCTGATCGCGGCCGACGGCACCTACCGCCGGTTGTTCGATCTTCAAGCGTCCGGCTACGGCGGAACCGCCGGGAGCGCGCTGACGACGGAGGCACGATGATCCAGGCTGCCACGTTCGGGACCCCGCTCGCTGAGGCGTCGAGGGCGTACGAGCTGTTGCTGATCGTCGGGTCGTTGGCTGCCCTGGCCGGCGCGGCCCTGCTCGGATGGCGCCTTCTGACACGTCGTCTCGTCGCGGTGACAGTGGACGGCGCCAGCATGGAGCCGACCTACCGGGACGGCGACCGGGTGCTGGTGCGGCGGGGCCGCCTGCCGGCCACCGGGCATGTGGTGGTCGTGGAGTATCCGTCAGTCGACGGCAAGTGGCCACTGCCGCCACTGCGCGACGGCGCCTCGGCAGCCGAGGTGGGCCGACGCCGATGGTTGATCAAGAGGGTGGCGGCGGCGCCGGGTGATCCGGTACCCCGTGACCGGGTGCCGGCGTTGGCTGAGGAGCGAGTCCCACCAGGCATGGTCGTACTCCTGGGCGACAATCCGGGATCAAGCTTCGACTCACGGCGAATCGGCTACTTCTCCGGGGAGCGGATACTGGGCGCGGTTCTCAACGCCCCTCGCTCGCCCTCACCATGACCCACGGCCGGCACCCTCGCCCGGGTGAGTTCCAGCTTGGCCCGTACCGCGTCGGCGTCGCCGGTGCGCAGCTCGGTCATGATCGCGTACGCCCGGCCCCAACTGTTCGCGGCGGCCGCCATGTCACCCAGGGCGTGGTGGCAGTCGCCCAGGTGGGCCAGGGCCTCGGCTTCCTTGAAGCGATGCCCGACGTTCAGGCACAGTGCCTGCTCGTAGCACTCGATGGCGATGCTGTACTCACCCAGGTGGTGATAGGCGTAGCCGAGGGTGTCCCAGGTGTTCACGGCCCCGGCGTCGTCGCCCAGTTCGGCGTGCAGCGACAGCGCCTGCCGGCAGTAACCGATGGCCTGCCGATAGTTGCCGACCTGCGCGTAGTCCCAGCCCACCGCGTTCAGTGCCCGGGCCTGCCCGCTGCGGTCGCCACCTCGTCTGAACAGGTCGAGCGCGACCTGATCGTGGTGAGTCGCCGATCGTTGATCACCCTGCAACTCGTACAGCCAACCCAGGCTCAGGTGGTTGTACGCCTGACCGATGGGATCCGCGACGTCGGAGAGGTCGATCAGCGCCCGGTGCAGCTGGTCCCGCGCCTGCTCCAGTCGCCCGAGCCCGGCGAGCGCGTGGGAAAGTTCCCTGCGGCACTGGGCCTGCGCCGACCGGTCGTCGAGGCGGACCGCCGCCGACAGGGCCAGGGACTGGGTGGCCAGAACGTCGTGCCAGTAGCTGCCCCGGCCGAGATAGGTCGCCATCGCCCAGGCCAGCTGCGCGGCGTGCCGGTCGAGACCGGCGTGGGCGGCGCAACCGACCACGGCGATGAGCGTCTGGTGTTCCACGGTGAACCAGGCGAGGGGGTCGACCTCCGCCGGGTCTTCGGGCGTCACGCCCTCCTCCGGTGCGACCACCGCGACCGGTTGCCGGTACGGCATCAGCACCTTGTCCGCCGCGACGGCCGAATGCAGGTAGTGGTCCAGCAACCGGCGTCGCGCGGCCTGCCGTTCGGGTTCGTCCTCGCACAGTTCACCCGCGTAGGCGCGGAGCAGATCATGCAGGACGTACCGGCCCGGGACCCGCTCCCCCGTCAGGTGGGCACCGGTCAGTTCGACGAGCAGGGCGTTGGCCGCGCGCCGGCTCAGGCCGGCCAGGCTGGCCGCCGCCGCAGCGGTGAAATCCGGGCCGGGATGCAGGCCGAGCAGCCGGAACAGCCGAGCGGCCGCCGGGGTCAAGGCGCGATAGGACCAGGAGAACACCGCGCGTACGTCCACCGAAGAGTCGCTGTCGGTGAGCCTGTCCAGCACCCCGGCGCTGGCCAGATCACCGGCGAGGGACCGGAGGTCGAACTGGGGGTTGGCAGCGGCCCGGGCGGCGGCGATGGACAACGCCAGCGGGAGGCCCGCACAGAGCCGGGCAATCTCGAAGACGGCCTCGGGTTCCTGCCCGGCGCGGTCGATGCCGATTCGGTCCCTGACAAGTTGGGCCGCTTCCCCCTCATCGAGCAGGCCGAGGGTGACCGGGTGGGCACCGTCGACGGCGATCAGTGATGACATCCGATTCCGGCTGGTCACCACCGTCACGCACGTGGCCGAGCCGGGAAGTAGCGGCCGGACCTGGTCGGCGCTGTGCGCGTTGTCGAGCATGATCAGGATCCGTCGGTCCCGCAACTGGGCCTGGTATCTGGCGACCTGTGCGTTGAGGTTGGTCGGAATCTGCTCCGGTGCCACACCGAGCGCTTCGAGGAAGGCGCGCAGCACCTCGGTCGGCGCCAGCGCCGCAGCGGTGGCGTCGAAGCCCCGGAGGTTGGCGTAGAGCTGCCCGTCGGAGAACCGAGGGGCCAGCCGGTGGGCCAGATGCACACTCGAACTGGTCTTGCCGACCCCGGCCGGACCCAGGACAAGCAGAATCGCCGGCCGCTGCTCGTCACGCTCGATCAGCCGGGCCTCCGCCGTGGACAGCTCCTGCGCACGGCCGACGAAGAACGGCAGGTCCGGAGGCAGCATCCGGGGCACCGTGGGCCGACCGGCCGAACCGCCGGCCGGTTGTCGCACCTCCCGCCGCAGGATGTCGCGCTGCAAGTCATGCAGCTCCGGTGCGTCGATGCCCCGGCGGCCCAGCAACGCCAAGCCGTCCCGGCACACCTCCGCCGCCTCGTCAATGCGGCCGTCCCGGTAGAGGGTGAGAGCGAGCATGCAGCGCAGGCCCTCGTCGTACGGGTCAGCGGCCACCGCGCCGGTCAGGTCGCCCATCGCCTCGGCGTGCCGCCCCAACCCGTTGACCGCCTCCGCGTAGAGGAGCAGTGCCGCACGGTGAACTGCTCGAAGTCGTGCGACTTCGGCCAGGGCAAAGGGTTTGTCCGCGAGGTCAGCGTAGGGCTCGCCGTGCCACTGATCGAGCGCGGAACGCAGCATCGCGGCGGCCCGGTCGGCGTGCTCGGCATCGCCGAACGCGAACAGTCGACGGCTTTCCCGGAGCGCCTCCTCGAACCGGACAGCGTCGACGCACGCCGGGTCCAGGTCCAGCCGGTATCCCGCTGCGGCTCCGCGGCCGACCGTGGCGATGAGCCAGTTGCCACGCCGCCCGCGCTCACCGGGTTCGAGGGCCCGCCGCAGGTGGGCGACATGGCTGCGGAGAGTGGCCCGCGCGGCGTCCGACGCGTCGTCGCCGGTGAGCAGTGTCGCCAGTCGCCGGCTCGGCACCGGCTTACCGAGCTCCAACAGCAGGATGGCGAACAGCGTGGTGAGCTGTGGACCCAGCGGGACCGGGACGCCGTCCCGGCACAGCTGAATGGGACCCAGTATGGAGACGTCCAACCGACCACCAGCCACATGGCCGCTCAACGGCACGCGCCCAGGTCACCGAGAGCAGTTACGGTCGGGGCCGTCGCACCTGTGGCTGGCCCGCCCGCCAACCGGGAAATGCCGATGAGCGCTACCTGAATACGCAGCAGATTCACCTCAGCCATGGTTACAGCTCGATATAGATGAGGTGCATTGTATAGACGTCGTCGGGCCGTCGACACATGCCGCCGACCGATCACCGGCATTTCACAGAGGATTCACATCGGTCTTCTCATGTCCCAACCGCGTGAACACCCGACGGAGCGCGCGTTGAGGGCGTCGTCGCGGTCGGAGCGGCGGCGCCGAGGCTCCAGCGGGTACTGGAGCCTCGGCACCCTTCGCTCTGCTCGACACAGCGGCGGCAGCTACCGCCCGCGGTGTCCGGCCGCCGAAACGACGTCGGTCGATCAGGCCTGCAGGCGTACGCGACGGCGTCGTGCGACGAGCACCAGCGCGATGCCGACCGCGAGGGCGACCGCAGCCGCGCCGACGAGCAGCATGGTCTTGTCGCCGGTGACCGGCAGGCCCGGACCGGCGCTCGTCGGCGACGACGACGGCGACAACGGCGGCGAAGACGAAGACGGCGAGGAAGACGGCGACGGCGAGGACGGCGACGGCGAGGCGCTCGGAGAGCTCACGGGAACCTTCTTCGCCGGCACGAAGATGCGCGGCTCGTCGCTGTCGTCGGCGCTGACCTGCGCCAGGGTGTGGTCGTACTCGCCGTTCTCGCCGGCCATGACCTTCCAGCCCGCCGGAGCGGTGAAGGTCAGCAGGACGTCGCCGGCTGGGAGGTGGGCGAGACGGAACAGGCCCTTGGCGTCCGTGATGGCCTCGGCGTACCTCGTCTTGCCGTCGGCAGTGGTGGCGACGACCTTCACACCCGGCACGCCGGCGGTCTGGGGCGTCCACTCGGCGTCATAGGACTCACCCTGGAAGACGTATCCGCCGAGATCGTCAAAGGCGCCCGGCACCAGCAGCCGCACGCTGGTGATGTTGTCGGCGGCGTTGGCCTCGCCATTGTCGGCGCGAAGCTCGAAGGCGACGTATCCCCGGCCGACCTGCCACGCCACGCGGTTGGTCTTGCCGGTGAGCTTTACGGTCTTGGTGGCACCGGCGGCGAGGTCGAAGCCGCTCGACAGCTCACCGTAGGCGACATCGTCGACGCCCTCGCTGTCGCCGCCGGTGTAGTGCACGTGCTTGGCGTCGACGGAGCTCTTGTTCTTCACCGTGACCGTGATGGTGAAGGTCTCACCCTCGGCGTAGCTGGCCTTGTCGGCGGCGGAGGTCACCGCGATATCCGGCTTGGGGGCGGCGGCCAGGGCGGCCGTTGCCGGAAGTGCGGCCACGAGCACGCCCACGAGGGCGGCGGCAAGTTTGCGCATGGAGGTCTCCGTAATGGGGGGCGGGAATCAGCGCGATGCTAGTGGCTGGACGAGTCACTCCGCCGTCCCAAGACTGAGAGCGTGACCGGACGGTGTCCGATCACGGTTAGCTTGATGATCGAGTGAACGCTCATCGTGTGCGGACGCCGACGACCGCCGACCGCCGACCGCTCCATTTACGCTCACCATCGCCGCGCCTGGTCACCGGCAGATCAGTATCTCGAGGCCGCAGAATTCGTTCGCGTTGCGAGCCGCTGTGCCCGGCAACCAACACACATGCCGTCCAGCCCTCGGACGTACACCGCGAGGATCGCCTGCTCCTGACCGCCGTTCACTCCTCCTCCGCGAGCTCGTACGGTTCGCGCCCACCGCATGGGGGAAGCACTGGTCGGCACTGGCCCGTGAGTGGTGGAACGCCGACCGGCAAGGGTGATCGGGCGTGACGGTCGGGCCCCTAAGACTCGCGCACCCGGTTACGGCGGTGGTGGACGATCAGCGCGACCGCGCAGAGCAGCGCCACCAGCCCGAACCCGGAGCTGATCCACTGGTTGTCCGCCGCGGTTGACAGCACCACGTTGGCCGCCGCGCTGACGAAGAGCACCAGCCACAGCAGCGGGCGTAGCAGGCCGCCGGGCTTCTTCGTCGCGGCGACCGGGGCCTCGGTGATGCGGTACGGATCGGTCATGACTGCCTCCTTCGGCGAATGTTCCTCGACGCCGTCAACGCTAGGTAGGCGGCGCGGCGGAGACGATCCCGCCAGCTCGACGACAGTGGTACAGCAGGCTGTACCTTCCGCGCCGGACGTTGCTGGGCGAGGCCTGCGGTGGCCTATGTTGGCGGGGGAGGTGGGTCGATGGCGTACGTGCGGGGGCGGGTTCGCGCCTCGGTCAACGCCGTGGAACACCTCGTCGGAGGGCTGGGCACCGCCACGCTGGCGCTGGGCGCGCTGCTCTGGTCGGTGATCGTGGCGGTGGCCTGCGTGGGCGGGGTGGGGCTGCTGGCGGTACCCGGTGCGTTGCGGGTGGTGCGGTCGGTGGCCGACCGTGAGCGCGCCCGGTTGTCCCGCTGGGGCGACCGGATCCCCACCCCCGGTCCGGTGCCGGACGGGTTGCGGACGGCGGTGCACGATCCGTTCGTGCGCCGGGAGCTCGGCTGGGTCGGGCTGTACTCACTCATCGGCGTGGTGGCCGGGCTGGTCGGCGTCGCGCTGCCGCTCTATGCGGTGCAGGACGCCACCTTCCCGCTGTGGTACCGGCTGGTTCCCCCCGACGCCGCGCCGGGGATCGTCTGGTGGCGCGTCGACGGCCTGGCCGACGCGCTCTGGGTCGGGGTGCTCGGGGTGGGTTGGCTGGCCGCCGCGATCTGGTTCAGCCCGGCCCTGGCCCGTCTCCAGGCGTGGCCGGGCCGGTGGCTGCTGCCTCCACCGCCAGGTGTCGACCTGTCGTTGCGGGTGGCCGAGCTGACCGCCACCCGCGCTGCGGCGCTGGACGCCCACGCTGTCGAACTGCGCCGGATCGAGCGGTCGCTGCACGACGGCACGCAGAACCGGTTGGTGGCGGTCAACGTGTTGCTGGGTGCCGCGCGGCGGGCCGTGCGCCGCAATCCGGACCGCGCCGACGAGATCCTCGGGCAGGCGCAGGACGCCGCCGAACAGGCACTCGGCGAGCTGCGTACGGTGGTGCGCGGGATCCTGCCGCCGGTGCTGGACGACCGGGGTCTCGCCGGCGCGCTGGCGGGCCTGGCCGGCAGCTGCGCGGTGCCCTGTCGACTGGAGGTGGACGTGGCCGTGCGGTGCGCGGCCTCGGTCGAGGCCACCGCCTACTTCGTGGTGGCCGAGGCGCTGACCAACGTCGTCCGGCACAGCGGTGCGAGCCGGGTGGACGTGGCCGTGCGCCGCGAGCACGGCCGGCTGCTGGTGAGCATCGAGGACGACGGGCACGGCGACGCGGACGAGACACGTGGCTCAGGGCTCACCGGTATCCGGCGGCGGGTCGAGGCGTACGACGGCCGGATGACGCTGACGAGCCCACCGGGAGGGCCGACGAGAATGGACGTGGAGCTGCCATGCGGATCGTGATCGCCGAGGACGACCCGCTGCTGCGTGAGGGTTTGGCGCTGCTGCTGCGGGCGGAGGACCTGGACGTGGTCGCCACGGCCGGCACTCCGGGCGAATTCCTGGTCGCCGTGGACGAACATGCGCCGGACGTCGCGATCGTCGACGTACGGATGCCCCCGACCCACACCGACGAGGGCATCGTGGCGGCGGTGGAGGCCCGGCGGCGGCGCCCCGGCCTCGCGGTGCTGGTCCTGTCGGCGTACGTGGAGCAGGCGTTCGCCACCGACCTGTTCTCGGTCGGCGCCGTCGGGCTCGGTTACCTGTTGAAGGAGCGGGTGGGTCGGGTCGAGGAGTTCCTCGCCGCGCTGCACAGGGTCGCGGGCGGCGGCAGCGTGATCGACCCGGAGGTGGTGGCGCAGTTGCTCGCCCGCAACCGCCGGACGGACACGGCGCTGAGCGAGCTGTCGCCACGTGAGCGTGAGGTGCTGGGGCTGATGGCCGAAGGGCTTGGCAACAGCGCGATCGCCGAGCGGCTGTTCGTCACCGACGGCGCGGTGCACAAGCACATCCGCAGCATCTTCTCGAAGCTTCAGCTGCCACCGGACGACAGTGCCGACCGCCGGGTGACCGCCGTGCTGCGCTACCTGGACGGCGATCGGCGGTAGCGCCTGCTGTACCCGGACCTGGCAGCTCACGGGATGGTTGCCGTTCTCCCACGTCAATAGCGTTTCTGGTGCGCGCAGTTCTTGCCGATGACACGGAGAGAGGCCACCAGAATGCCGGACTATCCGGGACAGACAACCGAAGCGGCGGTACGCGTCGAACACCTCACCCGCGTGTACGACGCCGGCCGTAACCAGGTGACTGCGCTCGCGGGCCTCGACGTCCGTTTCGACAGGGGCACCTTCACGGCGGTGATGGGGCCCTCGGGCTCCGGGAAGAGCACGCTGCTGCAGACCGCGGCCGGGCTCGACCGGCCCACCTCCGGCCGGGTGGTGATCGGAGGCACCGACCTGTCCGGGCTGTCCGAGACCCGCCTGACCGAGCTGCGTCGTACCCGGATCGGGTTCGTCTTCCAGGCGTTCAACCTGATCGGCGCGCTCACCGTCGAGGAGAACATCGTGCTGCCTCTGCGCCTGGCCGGCGTCCGTCCGGACCGGGCCTGGCTGACCCAGGTGGTCGAGCGGGTCGGCCTCACCGACCGACTGCACCACCGGCCGGCCGCGCTCTCCGGCGGCCAGCAGCAGCGGGTGGCGATCGCCCGCGCGCTGGCCACCCGCCCCGAGGTCATCTTCTGCGATGAGCCGACCGGCGCTCTCGACTCCCGCAGCGCGGCGGAGGTGCTGACGCTGCTGCGCGCGGTCGTGGACGAGCACGGGCTGACAGTGGTGATGGTGACCCACGACCCGATCGCCGCGTCGTACGCGGACCGCGTGCTCGTGTTGGCCGACGGTGCGATCGTCGCCGACCTTCCGCAGCTCGGCGCCGCCGGTATCGCCGAGCACCTGGCGTCGCTGGATCGGCGGGTCCTCCGATGACCGGGCTCGCCGCCCGCCTGCTGCGGCACCGCGCCGGCCCCGCCGCCGCCACCCTGCTGGCCCTGGTCGCCGGTGTGCTGATCCTGGTGGCGATGGGCACCCTCGTCGAGTCCGGGCTGCGTTTCCGCGCGGAGCCACGGCTCTGGGCGACGGCCGACGTGGTCGTCGCCAACCGCACCGTCAGCCACACGTTCAAGGAGTTCGGCGACACCACCACGAGCACCGTCGCGCTGCCCGAGGGCGGCACTGTGGACGCGGCGGTGGTGGACCGGATCCGCCAGGTGCCGGGTGTTGCGGCCGTCGCTGGCGACGACGCGGTGGTGATCGGCTCCCCCGCCGCCCTGGGCCACGGCTGGGACACGTACGCCTTCACCGGTCGTCGGATCGCCGCGGGTGCCGCGCCACGGGCCGACGACGAGGTGCTGGTCGACACCCGGTTCGGCGTGGCACCCGGCGACCGCATCGACCTGGTCGTCGGCGGGGTCGGGCGGTCGTACCTGGTGAGCGGAACCACCGAGACCGGTACGGCGGCGGTGTTCTTCACCGACGCGCAGGCCGCCCGGTTGTCCGCCCACCCCGGCCGGGTGGATGCGATCAGCGTGCGGATGGTGCCCGGTGCCGACGTCGGCGCGGTGCGCGAGGTCGCGTCGGCGGCCGGCGCCACGACGTACGCCGGGAACGACCGCGGCAACGTCGAGCAGTCGGAGAACCAGGCCGCTCAGACGTTGCTGGTCACGGCCGGATCGGCTTTCGGGGGGTACGTCGTCCTGCTGATCGTCTTCGTGGTGGCCGGCACCATCGGGCTGTCCGTCCGGCACCGTCGACGTGACCTGGCGTTGCTGCGCGCGGTCGCGGCCACGCCGGGGCAGGTGCGCCGCATGCTGATCGCCGAGGCGGCGCTGCTCGCCCTGGTCGGCTCTGCGGTCGGCGGCCCGGCGGGCCTGCTGGCGGCCCGCTGGGTGCACGGCGAGCTGGTCGAGCGGGGGTTCGTGCCGGCCAGCTTCCCGATGGCCGGCGGTCTGTTCGCGGTGCCGGCCGCTGTCGGTACGGCGGTCCTCGTGGCGGTGCTGGCCGCGTTGGTCGCCGCCCGCCGGGTCACCGGGATCAAGCCGATCGAGGCGCTCGGCGAAATCGCCGTCGAGCCCCGGCGGAGCGGCCGGGTGCGGCTGATCGCCGGCGTGCTGACGCTGGCGGCGGCCGGCACCTCCGGGGCGTTCACCCTCGGTGCGGGCGGGTCGACCGGGGCACTGGCCGGCGCGGCCGGCATGTTGTACCTGTTCGTCATCGCCGTGGCGCTGCTCGCACCGAGGATCAACGCGTACGCGGCACGGCTGCTCACACCGTTGTTGCCGCGGGTGTGGCGGGTCAGCGGCTACCTGGCCGCGGCCAACCTGCGGGCCAACGCGCAGGGCATGGCGACGGTCCTGACCGCCCTCGTGCTGTCGGTGGGGTTCGGCGGCTCGGTCTGGTTCCTGCAGACCAACCTGGAACGGCAGACCACCACGCAGAGCAGCGCGGGAACCCTCGCCGAGCGGGTCGTTGTCGCCCCGGGTGGGCTGCCGGCGGACGCGGCGCGGGAGATCCGCGAGTTGACCGGGGTACGGGCGGCCACCGGTGTGCGTCGTACCCAGGTGGTGGTGCGGGCGTTGGGCGGCATCGAGCCGGTCGGCGCGCAGTCGGTCGACCCGGCGGGCGTCACGTCGACAATGGACCTCGCTGTGCGCGCGGGCAATCTGACCGACCTGCGCGCGGGCACCGTCGCCGTGTCCGCGACGCAGGCGTCCTCGTCCGGCTGGGACGTCGGCGACAGGGCGGAACTCTGGCTGGGCGACGGCACCCCGGTCACGTTGGACGTCATCGCGATCTACGGCCGTGGCCTCGGCTTCGGCGACGTCACACTGGCTGCCGAGACGGTCGCCGGGCACACGGCCGCGAACACCACCGACGAGGTCCTGGTCAGCGCCGGCCCGGAGGCCGACACCGCGTTGGCCACGTGGTCGGCTGGGAGACCGGGCACCGAGGTTCTCGACGCCGCCACCCGTACCCGCCTGATCAGCACCGATCTGGCTCTGGGTGCCTGGCTGAACCGGCTGCTGATCGGCGTGATGGTGGGGTACGCGGCGCTGGCGGCGGCCACCACGATGGTGATGGCCGCGCTGGCCCGCCGCCGCGAGTTGGCGTTGCTGCAACTGGTCGGGGTCACCCGCCGGCAGATTCGCGCGATGGTCCAGGCCGAACAGGCCGGGTTGCTCGGCACCGCGGTGCTGATCGGCGCGACGATAGCGGCGCTGACCCTGAGCGCGATCGTCAACGGACTGACCGGCAGCCCGATCCCGTACGTCCCGCCGCTCGGTGGGGTGGCGGTGCTCGGCGGCACGACGCTGCTGGCGTTGGCAACCACTGTGTGGCCCGTCCGACGGCTGCTCAGCGCCCCTCCGATCGACAACATCGGTGTGAAGGAGTAGGCCTCGCGGCTCAAATGTCGGTGACAGTGCCGCCTCCGCAGACATCGCTGAGGCGGCACTGTCACCCTGGTGTCGCAGAGTTTGTCAGTGGATTCGAGACGCGGCAGATGAGCGCTGTGACCTCCGAAAATCGGATCCCGCAACTGGCACGATCGTGTGATCCTCTGCCTCATGCCCCAACCGACCTTAAACACCGCCCGTCTGCTGCTGGTCCCGCTTGCCGACCGGCACCTCGATCTGGAACTCCAGCTTGACTCCGATCCGGAGGTCCTCCGCTACATCAACGGCGGCCGGGCGCGATCCAGGGACGAGGTGGTCGCAGCCCACGGGCAGAGGATGGCCTTGGCAGGCACGGTGGACGGCTTGGGCTTCTGGATGGCGTTCGGCTCCGATGGCGGCGCGCGCGGCTCGACGCCGCCGGCACGCGAGGACGAGGGCGAGTTCATCGGGCTCATGATGCTTCCGCCGGCGCACGGCCCCGACCAACCTGACGACCCGACAGTCACAGACCTGGGTTACCGCCTTGTGCGTCGGTACTGGCGGAAAGGCTTGGCCAGTGAGGCATCCCGCGCCCTGCTGCGGCACGCCTTCGACACCGTCGGGCAGAGCCGGGTGATCGCGCAGACCATGGCCGTGAACACCGGCTCTCGCGGCGTGATGGAAGCCATCGGCATGAGGTACGTGCGCACCTACCGACCGTTCGGTGATGACCCGCTGTCGGGAGCGGAGGTCGAGTACGAGATGACCCGCGCGATGTGGGAGGCGTGTCGTGTCTCTTGCTGAGGCGGGACTCCTGTCAGGTGACGCTCACGACGACCTTTCCGAGGGCGCGTCCCTCGCCCACGTAGGCCAACGCCTCAGGGGTCTCGTCGAGGGTGAAGGCCCGGTCGATGTGGATGCGGAGGTCACCCGCGACGCAGAGATCGGCCACCGAAGCATGAGATTGTCGCCGTACACCTCGTCACCAGGTCGGAACCGAGTGACGGCGGAACCCACCGCCTCGACCCATCCGGCGATGTCCGAGCCGAGGGTCCGCAACCCTTGGGGACGGTAGGCCAGCCGCGGTACCCGAAGCGTTCCGGGCAAGCAGCCTACGCCTCCTGGGTTAGCACGGCGGGACAAGCGGCTGGTCGACGACGAGGCTGCCGGCGGTCGAGAAGTCGGCGTCGGGCTCGGAATTGACCTACTGGCACCGGCCGTTCAAGCGGAACGTACACCGCCTCTCCGCATGACCTGCGGCGACCTGGTTGCGCGCCCGACGGTCACCCAGTTGGTCACTCAGCCGTTGGTGGAACGGTTACCCATGGACCTCACGCTCGGCACCAGGTCCGAAGTTGTTGCTCGCTGTCAGGCAGGTTGTAGCGGCTGAGCAGCCTGGGCGCGGCTGACATGACGCCGCTGCTCAACACCGTCCAGAGGGCTCTCTGCCGGGTTGGGGTGAGGTCCGTGAATCCCACACCGTCGGGTATCGGCCCGTCGGGGAAGGCTGCGTCCAACAGAGCGGTGAGCAGGGTGAAGGCATCTGCGGTGTGATCAGCGGAGGCGGCCGTTTCGGCCAGCACGTCGATCCGATCCCCGGCGACTCCGGGAGTTAATTCTGCGATCGTGAGGGCCGCCATGCCGGCCATGTCACCTTCGAGGAACGGCCAATAGGGTACGGGTTCAGTGGCCCCGAAGAGGCATTCATAGAGTTCTCTGACCAAGGATCGATCCGGATGACTCAAGATTCTCGACAGGCCCAACACCGCCGACCAGCGCTCGGCACGGTTTACGCTGCCTCGCCGATTAGACAGCGCGTCGATTAATGCTTCGCCGCCGTGAGGACACCCGAGGCTCGCCGCGACACAGGCAGCTGCCGCGACGACCGGATCCGGCTCCCGCCGGATGAGACCGGCCAACACTGGGCCGACCAAGCCCTCTTCCTCAGGAAACCAGGCGAGCAGGTGAGCGGCGTACAGCCGGACCGCAGCTTCCGAGGCTTCCAGCGCTGCCACGTAGACAGGCACCCCGACCCGCACCGCGTCGTACGCCTCTATCGTCCACCGCTGCTCGTCACGGTCTGCCTCGACGTCGCCCCATTCGGCTCGCCGTTCCCGTGCGCTGCGCTCCTCTTCATTCGGTGCCGCTGCCATCCAATCTCGATGCTCCGCCTCCAACTCCTCTCGGCTCAATGACGCGCGGCGTTGGGCCTCAGCCCTCATGTCTGATGGATCAGGACGATCGCTGAGCCATGAACTCTCATCGCCCACCGCGATCGCCGCCAACACCTGGCAGGCAGCAAAGCGGTCCGGGGCCGCCGGATCAGCGACAATATCGATCAGGTAAGGAGCCACCGCAGCACTGGCCTCGAACCGGGAGCCCTGATGCACGAGCAGGTCGACGAGATCGCCGTATGCACCTTGGCGGACCTCCTGGATGTCTGACCTGACAGCACGGAGGAGGGCCGGGATCTCGACGGCAGGGCCGTAGGCATGGCTCACCGACGACCAGTCAACCTTTTCAGCGGGTACCGAGCGTTGGGGCATCGGACCACCTTAGGTGTGAAAAGCCGCTGGTGACGTCGTCAGCCACCGCTGAACAGCAGAAGAGCCAACGGCCTAGCGGCCCGACAAGCCATCGTCGAATCTGGCGAGCTGGTGACTCGTGCGGGGTGTGACCGTCTCCGCTCGTCAACGAGCTGTTGGACGGTCGCTGTGTGTACCGCCTAAAGATCCATCGCGTAGACCCGGACCTGGCGGCCGGTGTCCGGCTGTACGGCCTCGCGTTCCAGCGTCATGCCCAGCTTGACCATCACCCGCGCCGACGCCTCGTTGCCGACAACGTGGATGCTGACCAGCCGCCGCAGTCCGAGCTCGGCACGAGCGTGGGCGACCACGGACTGGGCCGCCTCGGTGGCCAGACCCCGGCCCCAGTGCGCGCGGCCGAGCCGCCAGCCGATCTCCACGGCCGGCAAGATCTCGGGCAGGAAGGTCGGCACCGCCAGCCCGGTGAAGCCGGCCAGTTCTCCGGTTTCCTTGATCTCCACCGCGTACAGGCCAAAGCCGTGCTCATCCCAGTGCCGCTGATAGATGGCCAGGCGCTCTGCGGTCGCGGCCCGGTCCAGGGTGCGGCCGTCATGGATGTAGCGCATTACCTCGGGCTCTGCGTTTACCGCGGCGAAGCCGTCCAGATCGTTGCTTCGCCAGCGGCGCAACAGCAACCGTGGAGTTTCCAGGGACGTGGCATCAAGGGATCTGGTCATGTCAGGCACGTCCCTTCGTAGCATCCGGCACTGATGGGGCGGGGGTAGGGCCTACCCCACCGGCGACGTTCCCGCTCACCGGCTGTCACCTGGATTTGCCGCTTCGTAGGGTCGGAGGGAGCCATCGAATTCGATTTACTGTTCGATACGGGGGTAGCCGCGTGAAGTTCTCCGTCAAAGACCCGTCAGTCGTTAATGAAGGGCCGCCCGGGCCGTTCTCCCGGATCGCTGCCGTCGACGCGTTGCGCGCCGTGGCGTTGCTCCTCATCCTGATTGTCAACATCGCCTTCTTCGCCTCCGGCTATCCCTTCCATCTGGTGCCGGATCCCGCGCACGACTCGTGGGGCGACCAGGCGGTCCTGTGGTTGGTCGAGCTGCTCTTCACGATGAAGGCGTACCTGCTCTTCTCCTTCCTGTTCGGCTACAGCTTCACGCTCCAACTCGACTCCGCCGCGCGGCGCGGCGTCGACTTCGCCCCCCGGTTCCGGCGACGGCTGGCCGGGCTCTTCGTGCTCGGCATCCTGCACGCGGTGCTGCTGTTCCAGGGCGACATCCTGACCACGTACGCATTGCTCGGCCTGATCCTGCTCGCCATGCGGGGAGTCCGCGTCGGGACCGCGCTGCGCGCCGCCGTACTGCTGACCGGCGGGATCGGTTTCGTCCTCGCGCTCGCCGCCGTCGGCGGAACCCAGCTGGTCACCGATCCGGCGACGGCACTGGCGGCGGGGCAGCGATCCACCGAGGCACTACAGGGCGGAATCGGGTCGGTGATCACCGAGCACGTACGGCAACTGCCGGCGATGTTCGGCACCCTCCTCGTGCAGGGGCCGCTCGCGCTCTCGGCCTTCCTCTTCGGTTACGCGGCCGGGCGGCGCCGGCTGCTCACCGACGTCGTCGGAAACCGGCAGTTCCTGCGCCGGGTGCAGCAAGTGGGCTATCCGATCGGCCTGGCGGGTGCGGTGATCTTCGCCTCCGGCGGCGGCACCGCCAACCTGACCGGACTGACGGCGGGCGTACTCACCGCGCCGCTGCTCGCCGCCGCGTACGCCGCCACCCTTCTCCGCTTCTTCCAGACCAACCGGGGCCGGCGGGTGGTCGCCGTACTCGCACCGGCCGGACGGATGTCCCTGTCGAACTACCTGGGTCAATCGCTGCTCTGTGTGCTGGTCTTCACCGGCGTCGGACTGGGCCTCGCCGGCACCGTCGCACCCGCGGTCGTCCTCGTCATCGCGGTCGCCATCTATGGTGCGCAGCTCGCCGCCAGCGCGGCGTGGATGGCACGGTTCCGGTACGGACCGATGGAGTGGCTGTTGCGGGCCTGGACCGAGCAGCGGTGGCCACAGCTCCGCGCCGCCGACCCGGTCTGACGGCGTGTCCAGCTCGCCACCGTCGTTGCGTTCGGGGTCATCAGCCGAACGGATGGCCGGAGGCGATGGTCAGCTATTTCCATGTGCGACGGACACCCCGCGACGCCTAGGAAGGAGGCATGGCCAACGAGCGGACCGTTCCCCTGCTGCCGTGCGCATCCATCGACGACATCGAAACCTTCTACGGAGTTCTCGGTTTCCACACCACGTACAAACAACGCAAGCCCAACCCGTGCGTGGGGGTGCAGCGCGAGGACATCGACCTGCAGTTCTTCGAGATCGCCGGATTCGACCCGGAGCAGTCCTACGGCTCCTGTCTCGTAATCACCCCGGACATCGAGGGACTGCACCGAGCATTCGCAGCCGGCATGCGCGCCGCGTACGGCAGGGTACTGGTGTCCGGGACACCGCGGATGACCCGGCCCAGGGCGCGAAAGAATGCCGACGGGTTGGGCGGATTCAGCGTCATCGACCCGGGCGGCAACTGGATCCGCGTGTTCCGGGACCCCACCGCCGCCCCCATGCCGGACGCCACGTCTGCCGGGCGGCTGGCCAAAGCCCTGGCGAATGCCGTCGTACAGGCCGACTCCAGGGGAAGCATCAGCCAGGCCGTTCGGATCCTCGACAGCGCGTTGGCCCGCCCGCAGGCCGACGACGACCCGGTCGAGCAGGTAGAGGTCCTGGTCTACCGCGCCGAACTCGCGATGGTGCTGCACGACCCGGACACCGCGGCCGAACTGCTGGCCCGCGCCCAGTCCGTCACGCTCACCGACGACGAGTCAGAGAGGGCGGCAGCCGCGTTCGACAACGCCACCGAACTCGCAACAGCACTGCGCTGACTCACCACGCGAACGCCTCCATCATCTCTCGGCAGTCGATCGGGGCACGCTCACGATCGCCGCGCCTTGTCAGCGATAGATCAGTATGCTCGAGGCCGCAGAAATCGCTTCCGTTGCGAGGCGCTTTCTGCGCTCGTCGCATGAACCCGATCAGCTCGCCGCCGCTTAAGGAGTTGCTGTGTCGTACGGCTACATCGGATCGATGAAGGCCAAGCCGGGCCACCGGGATGACGTCGTGGACATCCTGCTGAGCGGCGCTGATGGCCTGCGCACGGTCGGATGCGACCTGTACGTCGTGAGCGTCTCGGACACCGACGACGACACGATCTGGGTGAGTGAGGTGTGGCAGAGCAAGGAGAAGCACGACGCCTCGTTGCAGCTTCCCGAGACCAGGGCGGCGATCGGCAAGGCCATGCCGATGCTCACGGGCGAGTTCACCAGCCAAGAGGTAACAGTGGTGGGAGGCCTGGGCGTGTAAGCCCGTGATCGCCGTCTCGCAGGTTGCCCGGCGAGTCGACCTCGTTCAATGGGTGACGGATACGCGTCAGCGTGGCGGCGAGGCCTCCTCCAGTGGACGTCCGTGGGCTCGGGTCGTGTCGGAGACGGCAATGCCGAGCAGGGCGGCGGCCGCTGCCGCGGCGACCCCGAGGGGCGGTAGGCCGACCATGATCGGTGCCATGGCCGCGAGGACGAGGATCCCGATCGGCCGTGGCCAGGACACTCGGGCGAAGGCCACGTACTCGAATACTGAGCGTCCGGCGAGGTAGAGCGCGGGCCCTCCGAGGATGGCTCCGACCCAGGCGGGTTTGGCGTCTCCGGATGGGTCGATGAGGACGAGTTCGGAGCCGGCTGAGGTGGCGAGGATGCCGGACACCATGAGCAGGTGCGCGAACTCGGCCAACCGACCGAGCCGGCCCGGGTCGGCGGATGCCGCGATGGCCTCGCCCAGGATCTGGCCGGCTCGGTAGAAGTAGATCCGCCACAGCAACACCGTGGTGAGGAACGACAAGGTAAGGGCCATCATTCGTTCAGCCACGATCGGACCGCGGAGAAGACTCGACCCGGAGGTCAGGATCGTCTCGCCAAGCGCGACAATGACAAGCTGCCAGTAGCGCTCGGCCAGGTGCTCGCCCGCGACGGCCCACGGGGACACCCGCGAGCGGCCCAGCCCCGGTATCGGCCAGCCGAGCCTGGCCCCCAGGTAGTCGATTGCCAGGGCCACCGTCCACAGCGAATTGCGCGTCACCTCGGGGGCGAAGGCTCCGGCGAGCCACGGTACGGCCGACACACTGAACCAGATGAGCGCCAACATATTGACGCGGCGCAGATTGTGACCGCGCACGATGCCCACGAAGAAGAGGGTGCGGCCCACCTGAATCGCGACGTAGGTGCTCGCGAACAGCATGCCGGTGTCGGAGAGCGCCCCGGCAATCGCGACCGCCATGAGCAGGCTGCCGTACATCGTCGCGACGACAACGAACTGGATCGGCGGCTGGAACGGATCGAATCTGCTGGTCACCCATGCCGTCTGGGTCCAGATCCACCAGAGGGCCAACAGCAGCAGCAGAGTCTCGCCGTTCTCCGAGAGGGAGGTGGTCAACCGCTCTGCGACGTGACCTCTGGTGTAGTCCAACACCAGCTCGTGCACAATCCGGGTGAGCGCGAAGACGTAAACGAGATCGAAGAACAGTTCGAGGAAGGTCGGCCGCTGCGGACTCTCCCGCCTGCGCAGCAGATTGGCCACTCTGTTACTCGTCACCCGGCCCGCTCGCTTCGTCGGATAGTCGCTGAAGCAGTCGTACCACGTTGCCGGAGCGATCACGGACAAAAGACGCATCCGCGATGGAGGATGTTGCAGCTCGCCGGGAGCGGGACCTGCCTGTCGGGCCGCACCCGGCGACGTTCAACGGTGGAGCGCGCACCGCCGGTCCCCCGCCGCCCCCGCACACTGGTAGCCGTCGTCTGCCGTCCCAGGAGATCAATATAATTTCTCTACTTTGGATGACTTACCAGGAAACATGAGCTCTGTGCTGCGGCACCCCCCGCTCCAGGGCGCTACCGGGACAAGGGAGCGGCATGGCTCGGC
The DNA here is from genome assembly GCF_040649675.1 of Micromonospora parva. Taxonomy (NCBI): domain Bacteria; kingdom Bacillati; phylum Actinomycetota; class Actinomycetes; order Micromonosporales; family Micromonosporaceae; genus Micromonospora; species Micromonospora parva. Next base: position 226,269 of record NZ_JBEZFX010000001.1, read on the forward strand.
ACGAGCGGCCCGTAGATCCGACGGCTGGACCGTTGTCGTCCTTCGCCCATGAGCTACGGAAGTTACGTGTCGAAGCCGGCAACCCCACCTACCGGCGATTGGCCGAGGTCGCCGGCTACAGCGCCTCGACCCTCTCCGCCGCTGCCAGCGGAATCCGGCAACCCAGCCTCGACGTGCTGCTCGCGTACGTCGGGGCCTGCGGCGGGGACACCGCCCAGTGGAGGCAGCGTTGGCTCGAACTGGACGAGGAACTGCGGCCCGCCAGTTTGGCCAGCGCACCAGCCGACCCGGCAAGGGCAGAAACACCCGACCCGACGCCGGCCGAACCGCTCGCCACACCCCTCGCAGAGTCACCATCCGCTGTGACTGCCGGAGAGCCACTCGTCCCGGCCACGGATGAGCCAACCGGCGGACCGGCCCATGATCGGCCCGCGAGCCCCCCGCGGCACCGGAAGCTCCGACGGCGACTGGCGCTGGCGGCGGTGGCGGTCGCCGGCCTCGCCGGTACCGCCGCCGTGGTGCCGATGACCCAGCTGAGGTGGCCGGCCAGCGGGGCGACGGCGGCCGCCGGCACGACGACCACCACAGCCTGCCCGGCGACCACCACGGACGCCGCCTTCACCGCCGTCACGTACGGCGGTGGTGTGCACGTCCGGAGCGAGCCCCGCCGCGACCAGGGCATCCTCTACACCATTCCGCCCGGCTGCGTGGTCGGGCTCACCGGCTACTGCCTGGGCGAGCGGATCACCGACTCCACCTCCCAAACCCCCGACATCCGCTGGTTCAGCCTCGCCGACGGTGGGCTGATCGCCTCCGGGGTGGTGCACGGCAACCCGCCCACGGGCCTGGAACCGTCCCGCTGCAAGGGCGACCGACCCGGGCCGACCGCGATCGCCCTCGCGATCGCCCCCGATCTGACCGGCCCGGGTGGGTGGCGGCTGAGCGCGACCGGCACGCACGTGGAGATCGTCGGCTTTGCCGCCTACTACGCGGACGACCCCGCGCTGCCGGCCGAGCGCCGCTGGCACCAGATCGGAATGACCGGGACGGCCGCCCCGCCGTTCGACCTCGTCTGGAAGCTCGACCGCCTGTCCGTGCAACCCGGACCCACTGCCGAGATCCCGGTGGCCGCTGTCGCCTGTCTCGGCGGCGGCGCGCCGACCGACGTACTCGACGTGCGGGCGGCCCGTCCCGACGGCTCCAGCACCGCCGAGGCCCTGCCCCTCGCCGCCGACCAGCGGCTCGCGGCCCGCCGTACCGCCTGCCTCTACCCCTGATGGGGGCGTACGCCGACGGCCACCACCGGTGGCCCGGCGGGACGGATCCCACCGGACCACCGGTCAGGCGTCACCGAACTCAACAGCCCTGGCGACCGGAGTGGATCCAGTAGGTGGTGCCGGCCCAGTCCATCTCGCCGTACGCGTCGACGCAGTTGTTCGCCGTGCCGGTCACTCCGCGCGGCCCGGCGTAGTACAGGTAGTCGGCGTTGTCCTTGGTGGAGACCGCGGTGGCGGTGCACGAGCCGCTGCCGGAGGTCTCCGCGCACCGGGCGATCTGCACGGAGGTCCGCGCCGAGGAGCCGTACGCCGCGCCGCGGTGGTACATGCAGGCGCTGTTCGTGCCGCCGTTGGTGCTGTTGTAGTAGATGACCAGCTCGGCAACGGGCTTGCTCGGCGGGTACGCGTAGCTGTAGGTGACAGTGCCCGAGCAGGCCACCGCCGCCTGCGACGGGGCCGCCGTGACGACCAGCACCGTGCCGAAGGTCAGCAACGCCACCAGCGCTCCGAACACCTTGCGCAGCATCATGACTTCCACTCCTCCGGGACGAGGTTGGTTGAGAGCCGTCCCGCCGTCCACTTCTACGGAACAGAAAAGTTGATCGCCGCTGATGGTGGCGCCAATCAATCAATCCCGCACAACGCCGAACCAGATCATGCCGCATTCGCTGGGCAACCTGGTGTGGCGGGCCGCGGTTACACTGACGCCTCGAATGCCCCTGCTCGGCAACGGAAACGGAGGCGCGATGGCTAATCCGCTGTTGGACGCCGAGGATGCGAGGGAACGCCTGGAGGCATGGCAGGCCAATGCCGTGCGCCGGGCCGCCGACACGCAGGCCGCCAGTGCCGGCTTGCGCGCGCTGCGGGTCACGGCCAGCGACGCCCACGGGATCGTCGAGGTCACCGTCGACTCCACGGGGGCGATGGCCGACGTCCGGCTCTCCGCGCGGGTGCAGCGCGTGAGCCTGGAGCAGACGCAGCAGGCGATCATGGGCGCCTATCGCAACGCGCGGGTCAAGCTCGCCGAGGCGGCCGCCGAAGTCGTGCGGGAGACGGTCGGCGCCGACTCGGCGACCGGCCGGGCCCTGCTGGCCGGATTCCGGACCGCCGACACCGAGGACGAGGAGGGGCGTTACTGATGCACGGGGGGTTCGAGGTCGACGTCGAGGCCCTGCGTGCGCACGCCACGGCCATGTTGGCCATTCACGACCGCTTCGCCGCCGTCAAGTCAGCGAGCGCCACCATCTTCCAGGCCGACGAGGCGTACGGGCAGCTCTGCCAGTTCTTACCGCCCATCCTGGAGGGACGCCACCGGGACCAGGACAAGGGCGTGGGGATGCTCGCCGAGAACATCGCGCTGCTCGCCGCGGGAATCAAGAGAAACGCCGACGCCTACGAGCGGGCCGAGGAGTCGAACACCGACGGCTTCAACTCCTTCCACTCCGCGACCTGAGCCGGCCCGGCGCCCTCTCATGAGCAACCCACTGGTCGCCACGACCTCCGACATCGCTTCGACAAGCGCCGCGCACCGCGACGGCTGGACCGGCCTGCCGCTCGCCGACGACTACATGGGCATCAAGGCCGCCATCGACTCCGGCAGCTGGATCGACGGCTCAGTGGCGGGCTTGGGCGCCGCTCTCGACGGGGCGTCCATCGTCATCGACCCGTTCAGCACGCTCCTGTCGATGGGCATCGAGTGGGCCATCGAGCAGGTCGAGCCACTGAAGCAGGCACTCGACTGGCTGGCCGGCGACCCCGAGACCATCGAGACGCACGCCTTGACCTGGGACAACATGGCCAGTGAGTTGTTCTCCATCGCCGAGGACCTCAAGGCGCGGCTGGTCGGCGACCTCGACGGATGGCAGGGCACGGCCGCCGACGCCTACCGCGACATCCTGACCATCAACATCGACGTCGCCGGGATCTTCGCGGGCACGGCCGCCGGCATGGGTGCCGCGACCCGTGGCGCGGGGGTCCTGGTGCAGACGGTGCGGGAGGTGGTGCGCGCCTTCATCGCCGACTGCATCGCCAAGGTCGTGGTGTGGCTGGCCGAGGTGGTCTTCTCTGTCGGCTTCGCCACACCGCTGGTCGCCTCCCAGCTCGCGGTCGCCGTCGTCCGCTGGACCGGCCGCATCTTCGGCTGGCTGATGGGCCTGATCAGCAGCCTCTCCGCCCTTCGCGCACTCCTCGACGTCTAGGCGGCCCTCGATGCGACAACTCATGGCGGCTCTGCGGACCACCGCCGTCGTGGTGGTCCTGTTCGCTGTGGCGGGTATCCACAAGCGGCCCCCGGGCCCCACCCCACCGCACGGCGGTGGCGACGATGGCGCCAAGCCTAAAAAGTTCAACCCGGCAATGATGCCCAAGCGCGTGGGAGCGGCCCAGCAGCACGGCCTCAAGCGCGCCGGGGAGGGCCGCCCGAAGGACGCCGACACATCCGAGCCCGAGGTACCCAAGAGGACCAACCCCTGGGACGACCCCGAGTTCGCCGACGCCCTGTACGACATGGACCGCTTCGGTCAGATGGGCGACGGGGCGATGGACAAGATCTGGGACGGCGACGGCAAGGGCAATGGCGACCACAAGCCCTCCTCCACCGAGCCCGGCAAGACGCGCTTCCCGCCCGGCACCACCAGGGAGCAGGTCGAGGGCTGGTTCAAGAGCATCGCCGCCAACCCCGACAGCCGCCCTCAGGCGCGTCCCGGCGGCGACGGCTGGGTCGTCATCGGCACTCGCGACGGCATCACCTGCAAAGTTACCCTGGACAAGGACGGCAGCATCTCCGGCGGCCACCCCGTCAGCGGCGAGGGCGTCACCACCAACCCGCTGCCCTAACCACCGCACCCACGGGAGACCCATGGAAGTCAACGATTACATCCGGCGCACCCTCCGGATCATCGACCAGCTCGCACCCAAGATCAGCCCGAAGTACCTGCCGATCGTCCGGGACGCCGCCGGCGCCGGGGCCTGGGACCTGGCGATCACGACGCTCGTCGGCGCCGTGTGGGAGGAGGGCGTTGTGATCACCATGGCGGAGAAGGACGCGCTGCGGGAGCTCATGGAGTACCTCCAGGAGCCTCTGACGCGCCTGGAGCAGATCCGGACCTCGGACTGACGGCCGAAGCGTAGATCGGGCCCCTCGAACCCTGCACCGTGTCGACCTCCGCCCCCGCTGGCACTCCCCCGCCGAGGCCGCCGTCCTGCTCGGCTTCGGCATCTCCAAGGTCAGGACGCGGGTGGGAACGGGAGCCAGCGGCCAGACGACCGCCACAGACGACGCGTCCTGGCCAGCCTCACCCAGTCGTCACCGTACGGATCTTCTCCAGAATGCGGTCGGCGTCCTGGCCCAACTCCACGACGATGTTCAGCGCTTCCCGCCACACCCCACGCGCCGCCGACCGTTCGCCCACAGCGAGATGGGTGTCGCCGAGGTGCGTAAGCGTGGTTGACTCGTAGTAGCGTTCGCCCGCCTCGCGCCAGAGCGACAGGGCCTGTCGGTAGCACTCGGTGGCCTCGGAATACTGGCCCAGATGGTGGTGCACGCACCCGAGGCTGTCCCAGGTGTGAGCCTGCCAGTAGCGGTCACCGGCCTCCTGTTGCAGCAACAGCGCCCGCTGGCAGTGGTGTAGCGCAAGCTCGTGGTCACCGAGCTGACTGTGGTACCAACCCGCGTTGTTCAGGGCGTTCGCCTGCCCGGCTCGGTGCCCAACCGCCCGGAACAGCCGCTGCGCCAGTTCGGCGTAGCGCAGGGCGAGCCGGGGCTGACCGCGATGCTCGGCGACCGTACCCAGGTTGAGCAGGGTGCGGGCCTGCCCGACCTGGTCGCCGAGCCCGCGGTAGAGCCGCACCGCGTGCCACAGGTGGTCGCGGGCCTCGCCGTGCAGACCCCGACGCAGATGCGCGATGGAGATGTTGCGGTGTGCGCGGGCCTGCCCGTCCCGGTCCCCGACCCGGCGGGCCGCCTCCAGCGCGAGCTGTTGAACGAATGCCTGGTCATGCCAGCGGCCACACCGGTCCAGGAACGTGGTCAGGGCCCAGCCGAGCTGCCACGCGTGGACGTCGTACCCGTCGCCGCCGGCCCGTCGCAGAAGATCGAGCAGCACCGGGTACTCCTGGCTGAACCAGGTCCGGGCGACCTCGCGGTCGCCGATGGCCGCCACGGTCACGCCCGCCACCGCCGGTGGTAGCCGGATCGGATCCCGATGCGGATGCAGTCGCAGGTCGGCGAGGTGGGCGCTGGCCAGGTAGTGGTCGAACATCCGGTTGGTCACCGCGAGCCGCTCGGCGCCGTCCTCCTCGATGTCCGTCCGCTCCATGGCGTACGCGCGGAGCAGATCGTGCATCGTGTACCTGCCGGGCGTGTGCTCGGTGACCATGTGCGCGTGCGCGAGCTCAGCCAACAGCGGGCGTACCCGCGCGGGTGGAACACCGGCGAGGCTGGCCGCGGCGACCACACCCAGATCCGGGCCGGGATGGATGCCGAGCAGTCGGAACAGGCGCGCGGCCGGACCGCTCAGGGCGCGGTACGACCAGGAGAAGACCGAGCGGACGTCGGTTTCGGCGTCGGTGAACCCCTCCAGACCTCCGTGGGCCAGGTCCAGTTCCTCGGCGATGGCCCGCAGCGAGAAGCGGGGGTGGTCGACCAGCCGGGACGCAACGATGGCCAGCGCCAGGGGTAGCCCCGCCGACCGGGCCGCGATCGTCGCGACGGCTGCCGGCTCGGCGGTGAGCCGGGTCGCTCCGAGGCGGCGGATCAACATACTGTGCGCGTCGCCGAGCGGCAGCGGGTCGACGGTGATCGGATGTGCCCCCTCGGTCATCACCAGGCCGGTCAGCCTGCTGCGGCTGGTGACCAGGGTGAGGCAGCCGGGTCCACCCGGCAGCAGCGGGCGGACGTGCTCGCTGTCGCGGGCGTTGTCCAGCACCAACAGGACCCGACGACCGGCCAGCAGCGTGCGCAGCAACGCCGACTGGGCGGCGAGCCCCTCGGGCAGGTGCTGTGCCGGCACCTCGAACGCGTCCAGGAAGCCACGAACCGCCTCACCGGGGTCAAGCGGCGGACCGGTCGGATGGAAGCCGCGCAGATCGACGTGAAGGTGGCCGTCCGGAAACCGGTCGGCCACGAGGCGGGCGAAGTGGACCGCCAGGGCCGTCTTCCCCACCCCCGCGATGCCGGAGAGGACTGCCACCACGGCCGTGCGGGTCCGAGCCCCCGCGTCCAGCAGCCCGGACAACTCGTCAAGCTCGGCGGTGCGTCCGGTGAAGGCGTACGGCGACGCGGGTAGCTGCGCCGGAACCGGCTTGGTCGTGGTCGATGCCTCCGGCTGGCTGGGCTCCGGCCGGGAGATTGCCGCGGGCGCCGTGACCGGTGCCAGTCGCGGGTCGGCGTTGAGGATTGCCCGGTGCAGCTCGGTCAGTTCCGGTCCCGGCTCGATCCCTAGTTCACCCACCAGCAGTCGGCGTACCTGGTGATACGTCCGGAGCGCCTCGGTCCGGCGGCCTGCCCGGTACAGGGCGAGCATGAGCTGCCCGTGGGCCCGTTCGCGCAGTGGTTCCGCGGCGACCAGGTCGGCGATCTCGTCCACGAGTTCGGCTCCGCCGCCCAGCGTGAGTTCAAGCGACAGGCGTTCTTCCTGGAGGCTGCGGCGTTGGTCGTTGAGCTGGGCCGCCGCCGCCTCGACCAGCCGGCCGGTCACTCCGGTGAAGGCGGATCCGCGCCACAGCGCCAGCGCCTCCCGCAGGTGGACGATCGCGCCGGTCAGGTCACCGGCCGCAGCGAGCCGGCGGCCCTGCCGTGCGCGCTCGACGAAGACCCGCAGGTCGATCTCGTCGTCCGGGACGCGAAGCAGGTAACCGCCGGAGTCGGTGACGATCTCGCCAGCCCGCGCCAACTGCCTCCGCAAGGTCGACACGCAGTTGCGGACCACCTTGACCGAGCTGGTGGGCGGATGCTCGTCCCAGATCACGTCGACCAGCCGCGACAGCGGCACCACGTGGTTCGCGTCGAGCAACAGGGCGGCCAGGATCCGTTGCTCCCGTGCTGCGCCCAGGGAGATCTGGCCAGCGTCGAGTCGTACTCGGAGCGGGCCCAGCGCCTCGAACCTCACGTACCTCCCGCCCTCGTCCGCGCCGCACGAGCTGTTCTCCGTGAACCGCGTGGGACCGCCGAATGAGCCCTGCCACCGCGGATTTTCCCACCGCTACGAGCTATTGCACAGCCAACTGTCGATGGCTCTGTTCCGTGGTGTCTCGGCGCCGCCGGGGACGAGCCGGGGATCGATCGGGGACGGCCGGGCGCAGGGTGCTCCGGAAGAGTCACTGCTGTGCGGGAGGAAGTCATGATGCATCGCAAGATCTGGTTCGGCCTGCTCGTGCTGGCCCTGGCAACGGTCTCCCTCGGCTTCGGGGCGCGCGGCCAGGCCGACCCCGGTTGGCCGGGCCCACCACCACGACACCGGGCCACGGAACTCTCCGACGCGATCCTGTTCAACGACGGGCCGGCTGCCTTCCGCCTGGTGTACCTGCAGCGCCCGCCGACCCGGTGGACATCAGCGCTGCGGTACGCCCAGAGCGCGCTCAACGCCGAGCTGACCCGCCGGGGCACCTGGTCCGACGTGATGATCGGGCAACGGGTACAGAGCGGCAACCCGGTCGTGGTGCGCGACGGGCTCGTCACCCTCGTCGCACTGGCCCGCGAGGTGTTCAACCGGACATTCGGCAAGGAGACCGTGGACTCCGCCGTGCTCCTGGTCAACGACGCCCTGTTGGAGAACGCGTACGAGGTCGTCCGGGCAGACTCCTACATCGACATGGACAACAACAACCGCACCCCGCTGGAGGTCGGCACCATCCGGGCCGTCTTCGCCGGTGGCTTCGCCGACTGGTCCTGGGACATGGCCGGCAACCCAGCGCCACGGGCCAAACTGGTGCAGGACCAGTTCATCGCGACCATCGCCCGCGACCTGCGAGCCGGGTAGTCGACCGTGGACGACACCCGGTTGGGCCGGTGGATCGCCGGGATCGCGGTGGTCGCCATGCTCCTCGTGGGCTACCTCACCAGGGCGGTGCTGCCGGTGGCTGCGATGCCGGCCCCGCCCGGCCGGACGGTGGCCCGCGCACTCGTACCGGAAGGCTGGGCGTTCTTCACCCGCGACCCCCGCCGGCCCAGCCCGGTGGCCTACACGACGGACCGGGACGGCCGGTGGCGGCCCGCATCGAGCAGCAGCCGCGGCCCGGCCGGCCTGGACAAGCGGGACCGTGCCCGCAGCGCCGAGATCTCGCTGCTGACCCGCCGACTCGACGGAACCTCGTGGACCCGGTGTGACGGGGCACCCTCCACCTGCCTGGCCGCCGCCCCGGCCACCGCGGTGACCAACACCGCCACCGTACGCACGCTCTGCGGCGACATCGGGATCGTCCTTCAGGAGGTACTGCCATGGGCCTGGAACGACCTGCCGACCGTGCTCCCGTCCCGGCTGGCCCGGCTCACGGTGACCTGCTAGACCGGTGGCCGGCCCGGCTCGGCCGGCGCTGCCGACCCGCCCTGGCCGTCGCGCCCTGGTCGAGCGGATTCGGGCTGGCCCGTACGCTGCTGGCCACCGGCACCTGCGCCACCCTACTGGTCAACCCGCCGGCGGTCCTGCTGTCGATGGACAGCGCCGAGGACTGCACCGGGCCGGCCGCCGCCGGCATCTGGTGCGTGCTGCCCGCCCAGCAGGGGCAGCACGCCGCGTGGGCGGCGATCGCCGTGCTGGTAGTGGTGGCCAGCGGCTGGCGGCCCCGCTGGACGGCGCTGCCGCACTGGTACATCTCGTGGAGCGTGATCGCGAACCTGTCCGCGTTGGACGGCGGTGACCACATCACCGCGACCCTCAGCCTGTTGCTGCTTCCGATTGCCCTCACCGACCCCCGGCGGTGGCACTGGCAACCGCCCCCGGCGGGCACCGCGATCGGCGCCGGCCGGGTGGTCGCGTACGCCGCTCTGGTCCTCGTCTGGCTCCAGGTCGCCGTCGTGTATCTGCATGCCTGCATCGCGAAGCTCGGCGTCACCGAGTGGGCCGACGGTACGGCGATGTTCTACTGGCTACGCACACCCGGGTACGAGCCACCCGACTTCCTGCGTCCGCTCATCGAGGCGGTCACCGGTTCCGCAGTGGGGGTGACGCTGTTCACCTGGTCGGTGCTCGTGCTGGAGTTCGCCCTGGCCCTCGCCCGGCTGATGCCCGCCGAGCTGCGCCGCCTGCTCCTGGTCGCCGGGCTGGTGTTCCACGTCGGTATCGCGGTCGTCCTGGAGCTGGTCACCTTCGGTCTCGCGATGAGTGGGGCGCTGCTGCTCTACCTGTTGCCCGTGGGACACCAGGTAGGGCTGCCGGCGATCGTGGTGGCGCGGGTGGGCGGTGCCCGTCGAGCAAGTCGGTAGGCGGCCTGTGGGCCCGAGCACCTCGACGCGGATACTTCACTGCTGTACTCCTCATCTTGCAAGTTCTCTGCGCTCCGTCCGGCGGGGTCCGTCCACGTCCGCGACCTCGGGTGGCTGTCTGTGGTCGGCCGTTGAGAGCGGCCGCCTCGTTGGGTCTTTCACCGTGGTTTCTGGCGGCGGTCATTGCAAACTCATGCTGTTTCTGTGCGTCGCTCAGCTGCTGCAGCTCTCGAAGTACCCCTCCCAGGGGTGGGGCAGGGATCGACGTAGGGCGAGGCTCCCGGTAAGACAGCAGTCGACCAAGATCCGATGCCCCAACCGGAAGCCTCGCTGTTGTCCTACCCTGCCGCGATTCCCCTGTCCGACCGCACCCTCATTTGCCTCGCTGACCTGATCCGCAACCACCGAGTGCAGGTGGAGAATCGCGCAGCGCTTGGCTGGCGGTTCAACAAGTTTGACCCGAGTACCAGGCGTTGGATACGGCGTTGGCGCCGCCGATGTCCCACGTTCCCGGGCCGATGCACCAGCTCCAGTCGTTGCGGGGCCACGTCGCGTCGACATAGATGATCACGTGGGTGTTCCCGCAGTGGTTGTACCAGGCCGTCACCGCGTCTTCGTAGTAGCCGCAAACCTGCGCGGCGACGTCCTCGCTGCCGGGCTTGGCCTGCTCCGAAACCGCGCTGGTTTCGGGTTGGGACAGGCGGGAGTTGGCGCCCGGACTTGCCTGTGCCACGGTCCCGGACAGGGTGAGTGCGCCGAGGATCGCGGTCACTGCCGAGATCCGAAACGCCGTTCTGTACCACATTTTCACAATGGTCTCCTGAAAGCCGCCGCTGCGGCCTAGATGATGCTGCTGGGTGCACGAAGTGATCGATGTACTTCCTCGCGCTCCTTCCATCGCGAAAACACGGATCGGTGTAACACGCTCAAGTGAACCTTCTTCCGTAAGCCGGAATCAGATTCAACCCTGACTGAGCGGACTTCCTCAGATAAGAGTGCAGGCCACAGCCGGGTCTGTCGTTACTGGTAAGCGCACAAGTCTTTAGTCTGCGCGTACTCTCGCGCACTGCTCGCGGAACTGGCGTGGCGAAAGACCGTAGGCGCTGCGGAACGCCTGGCTGAAGTGCGCCGGGCTGGTGAACCCCCACTGGGCGGCGATCGCGTGGATCGGGCGCGCGCCTAGTTGGGGGTTGGCAAGGTCGCGTCGGCACTGCTCCAGGCGACGCTCGCGGACCCAGCCGGCAACCGTGTGCTCTTCCTCGTGGAACAGCTTGTGCAGGTATCGCAACGAGATGTGATGCGCTGCGGCGATGGCGGCCGGTGTCAGGCGCGGATCGCCCAGATTCTCTCGGACGAAGGCGTGGATCTGAGCGATCAACGCTCGCCGTCGGGTGTGGGAGGGCACCGCGCTTTGGACGTCCAGCGCGTTGGCCAGTGCCGCTGTCAACACGTCAATGGTGAGGGTGGACAGCCGGGCGGCGTCCAACGGACTGAGTTCGTCCATGTGCCGGGCAAGCTGCAGCAGGAATTGTGAAGACAACGCGCCGATGCCCTGGGCGCCAGGAATGCGAACTGCGCTCAGGCGCCGCAACTCCCGAGGGGGCAACGGCAGTAACGAGCGCGGGAAGCGCAGGAGCAGCAGCTGACTAACTGGCACGTCAGGGGTGAATTCGGCCAGGTAGGGCCGGGAGGTGTCATACAGTATCAGGTCCCCCACGCCGAAATCTGTGCGCTGGCCATCTTGCGTGATCATGCCGCCACCGCGCACAAGGCAACCCAGCTTGAACACCTCGGGATCGGCCTGCCGAATGAGCTTGGGAGTGCGGTGGACCGAGTGCGGCATCGTGGTCATTAATGTCGCCTGCACGGGACCGAACTCGCTGATTCCGACCTGAGCCCGAAATCCGGGCTCCCACTGCGATTCACAGCGTAAATCGTAGGGCACCCAGAGCTTCGAGTTTACCTCGCGCCAGAAGGCGAACCCGTCTTCAACCGGGACCTCGGTGGTGCTGACTACGTCCATGACTCACCTTCGCGCTGTCGCTGCAGGGGTCAGATAACGATAGCTTGGCGTCGATGTAGCGGTGTTGCGATGTTGTGGTGCGGGTCAGGCATTAGGGCTTTTCATCGTGATGGGCCTGGTCGCGATGGGTGGCAGGCAGTGTGTGTCGACATAGGACGAGGCTCCCGGTAAGACAACAGTCGGCCAAGATCCGCTGCCCCAACCGGGAGCCTCGCTGTGCTGTCTCACCCGTCTGCGGTCGCGCTGTCCAGCCGCACTCTGAACCACATGGCCGACCCCATCCGCGCCGAACGCACCCGCCGCCGTGGCCTGTGGCGACGTCTTGATGCCGGCAGGCCCTGCTCACCCTGGCCCATCTGGGTAACGGTGACACCATCGCTCGTCTGGCCTGCGGCTTCGCGGTCAGCGTCACCACGGTCTGGCGGTACGTCCGAGAAGCCCTCGACTTGCTCGCCACGCACGCCGACTCGCAAACGTATCGACGGCCAGTGGAAGGACCTTGGTCAGCCCTTAACAGAGGGCCGAGGCGCTAACGGATGGTGAAGGTCAGCGGGTTCGAGATGCCGAGGCCGCCGTGGGAATCGTGGACCCGCACGGTGAAGGTGGACGACGTGCCGGCCGACAGGGCCGTCTGGAACTGGTAGCGCTGTCCGCTGTTGGTCGGCGTCACGGCCAGCCGGGTTTCGCCGAGGTAAAGCTCCACCCGGCTGACGAGGTCCCCAGGATCGGTGTCGGCGACGTCGGCGGCCAGCGTGACGGTCGTCGGCTCGAGGAAGTAGGTCTGCCCGCCGGGGGTGCTCAACGCCACCGCCGGCGGGTGGTTGGTGCCGGTGGACGGCGGCGTCACCACCGTGACCAGCAACGGCGGCGCAGCGCCCGACAGCGACTGGTCGGTGCCGGCCGAGACGTACAGCACGAAGGTGGTGCTGGTGCCGGGCTCCCCGATCGGTGGTGTCCACAGCGCCTCGTACCGGTCGCCGGTCGTCCTCACTCCCCGGGCCACCGTGACGCCGTCCACCCGGAACGACACCGAGGTGATGCTGTGTCCGCCTCCCACGGTCGCGGTCGCCGCCAGCGGGACGGTTCCCGGCGTGGTGTACACCGCGCCGGCGGTCGGGCTGAGCCAGGTGACGATCGCCGGGTAGTCAGCGACCGGCGGTGTGGTCGTCCGGGTCGGCGTCACGCTGGGCAGGACGCTGCCGGTGCACGTGACGCCGTTAAGCGTGAACGACGCCGGTATGGGGTTGCTGCCCGACCAGGCGCCAACGAAACCGATGTTCGCGGAGCCATTGGTGCCCAGGGTCGCGTTCCAGCCCAGATTGGTCGCGCTGACCTGCTGGCCCGCCTGGGCCCAGGTAGCGCTCCAGGTTTGCGTGAGCCGCTGGTCGACTGCAGGGAACGCGAACCGCAGCGTCCACCCGTTAACTAGGTCACCCAAGTTGGTGACCGCGATGTCGGCGTGGAAGCCACCGGTCCACTGGCTGGTGACGACGTAGTTCACCCGACACCCGGCCGCCGCGTTCGCCGCACTGGCGTGTGAGATCGCGGCCATCATCGCGACCATGGCAACAGCGATGGCGGCCACAGCAGTCAGCGACTTCCGCATGGCACACCTCGCCGTAGATAGCTGAACATCTATGACTATGTCGACTGTCCTGCTGCTCCGCCTTCCTGTCAAGGCACGCACGGCAGTCCCGCCGCCGGCAGGACAACGGACAGCCCGCCCATGGCTGATCGGTAGCGACCACAGCGCCGAGCAGGCAGAAGAGTGGATAGCGCAGCTTCCCGCCTGGTCCGCGACTGAACGCCAGGTCCTGGGCGACTTCGCGTCAAAGAACGCAACGAAGTGGGCGGGCAAGTCCCGGCAGAACACCGAGCGTTGGGTACGCGACCTCGCAATGTGGAGCGGCGAGTGGGCGGATCACCAGACCGATGGCCATCAGTCAGCCCGTGAGCCACAGCGCGGGGGCACCCTCTCGTGATATGGGCGCCAGCCAGCAGCCCCGCTCAGGACCGCATATCAGGTCACTCAGCCGGGCAGGTCCGCGGCGGCCCGAACCGAGAACCAGCCGCGCTGCTCCCAATCCGCTCCCAATGTAAGCCACACATACCGCTTCTGACCTACACAAACTGAGAGTGGGCGATGCTGGTATCGAACCAGCGACCTCTTCGGTGTGAACTCTCGGCGAGCCGGTCCGATCGGTGTCATCCGAGGTCGTACGGCGTGCTGGGGTCGCTTCGGGTCGGGTTCGGTGGGCAGGGTTGCTGTACTTCGCTGCTGTACTGCTCGTCGACGAGGAACTGTCTGAAGTGAGTGCGTATCTCCAGCCAGTGGCGGTGTTCGTCGCAGGGGTGGAGTCGGCCGCAGCGGCACAAACTCAGGGCCGACTCGGCGTGCTTGGTCAGCAGGATGTCCGCATGGGTCACCTGCGCCTTCGCGTACTCCCGAAAGGCTGTCGAGGTGTAGATGGTTCCCATCGGTCACCGCCCTGCCCTGCGGGCGTGGCGGTGGTGCCAGAGGGCTTCGGCGACGGCGTCGACGGGGTCGATGTCCCCGGCCGCCAGGCGCTCGCGGGTGACGGCGATCCAGGGTGGCGACGCGGGGGTGGCTTCGCCGCACGCAGTGCGCATCCCTTCCTGGGCGAGTTGGGCCAGCCGGCAGGGGTCGCGTTGGTTCGTGTGCCAACAGCCGGTGGCAACGCAGAAGCCGGCGCTGTCGGGCCGGTGAGCCTCCCAGAGAGCGCGGGCCAACCGCCACAGCAGACGGTGCTGGCATTCTGCAGGCGGCTCTTCGGGCGGGCTGTCGACATTGAAGGACATGCGCCGACCATCCCGGCCAGCGGTAGGCCGTTCCATGGCCAGCGGTCATGTCACGGTGACATGGGACGGCTCGACCAGTGCGAATGGTCGCCCTAGGCTGTCGATCTGAACACCTTGAGTAGTCGGAACGCGACGCTGGGAGCTGCCGTGAGGCTCGATCCGCTGCGAATACCGGAGGATGCGTGGTCGCACGGCGAGGTACTGACCGCCCTGGCCGCCCGCGACATCGGCGGACTGTTCCGCTGGATCACCAGTCTCACCGGGGCGAGTCAAGGCCGGATCGGGGCCGCCGTCGGGCTGGAACAGGGCTACGTCAGCCGGATCATGGCCGGACGCAAGGTCACCTCGATAGACGTCCTGGAGCGGATCGCCGACGGCTGCCGGATGCCCGACCAGGCGCGCACCGCGATGGGCCTGGCACCCCGACAGACCACACCACCCACCGGACCCGACCGGCGCACCCCCAGCGAGCCGGTTCACCGGACCTGGCAGGAGGACGTACGAAGTGCCGCAGAGCTTTGGCGAGGTGACGTGAACCGTCGAGAAGTACTCCGGCAGGTGGCCTTCAGTTCCGCCGGCTACACCCTGCCGGCGCTGCGCTGGTTCACCGCCCCCGACCCGGCCCCGGTCACCCAATCGGGCCGCAACACCGTCGGTCAACCCGAGATTGACACCATCCGCGCGATGACCGCGACCTACCGTCAGTTGGACAACCAGTACGGCGGCGGCCATGCCCGCGACACCGTCATCCGTTGCCTCCACCAGGAGGTGACCCCGCTGCTCACCGACGGGCGCTACGACAATGGCACCGGTCAGCGGCTGCTCAGCGCCGCCGCCGAACTGGCGCAACTCGCGGGCTGGCAGGCGTACGACACCGCCGAGCACGGCATCGCCCAGCGGTACCTCACCCTCGCCCTGGACTTCGCCCACGCCGCCGGAGACGACGGCCTCGGCGCGGAAATCCTCGCCGCGATGAGCCACCAGGCCACCTACCTCGGCCACACCACCACCGGTCTTGACCTCGCCCGCGCCGCCGGCCAGACCGCCCGCCGCGCCGGGGTTCCAGTCCTGACCGCCGAAGCCCACGTCATGGAAGCCCACGCCCTGGCCAGAGCCAACGACGAACGGGCCTGCGCCGCCGCCCTGCACCAGGCAGAACAAGCCCTCGACCGAGCCGACCGCAGCACCGAACCGCAGTGGCTCAGCTACTTCGACGAGGCGTACCTGTCGGCCAAGTTCGGCCACTGCTTCCACGCCCTCGGATGCAACACCCACGCCGAACGCTTCGCTGTTCGGTCCCTGCGAATGGACAACCGATATGTACGCGGCCGAGCCTTCAACCTCGCCCTGCTCGCCAGCGTGCACGCCCAACAGGGCGAACCTGACCGGGCCTGCGCCGTCGGCGCGGAAGCCCTGACCCTGACCACCCAGCTACGGTCCGCCAGAGCCGTCCGCTACCTCCGGGACCTGCAAACTCAACTCGCTCCGCACCGGCGGCTACCCGCCGTCCGGCACTTCACCGGCCGTATCGACGCCACGCTCGGTCGGCGGCGCTGACCGTCACAGCTCTCCCCGGGCCTTACGCGCGACCAGCTCCAGCACCGCGATCACCGTGCCGGCACCAACGATCTCACCCCGAGACACCAACCCGTACGCCTCGTCCAGCGGAATCCACGCGACCTGCTCCGCCTCGTTTACGTCCACAGGTGCGCCGATGTGCTCAGCCTTACGAGCCAGGAACAGGAGGTTCTCGGCGTCAGCAGTGCCGACCCACGGTTGGAAGGCCAGCAACGGCTCCACCCCTTGAGGCCGCCAGCCGGTCTCCTCCTCAACCTCCCGCACCGCGCACCGCGCCGGCTGCTCCTCGTCGTCGACGTAGCCGCCGGGCAACTCCCACACCCACCGGTCGAACACGAACCGGTGCCGCCGCATCAACAGCAGGCGCTGCTGATCGTCGAGCACGGCGACCACGGCCGACCGGGGAGCCCGGATCACGTACTGCTCAAAGCGCACCCCGTCGGGCAACTCCACCTCGGCGATGCTCAATTGCGCCCGCCGGGTGTCGTCCACGACCCGCTCGCCGTGGATGGTCCACCGGGTCAACTCCGTCGTCTGCTCCTGCTCCTTCACCCCGCCAGTATCCGCGCCGAACCTCACCACGCACCGCATGCCCGGTTAGGCAAAGAGCCGTACGCCGCCGACGCATCGTGTCGAGCGATGCCCTGTCCTGCACCCTTTCGCGAGGTAGCTGGTCACGCCTTGCCAGCAAACTGTCCAGCAACGCTGATCGCTGTGGCCGCGACCGCCGAAAGCATCCCCACGATCGCGCCCAGGGTTGTCAGTCCTTCCCTGGGTGACGCCCAAAGCCCGCGGTTCATTTGACGCCAGGCGTTCGGGACGATGGTCATCCTGAGCTTCTGCCACTTGTGCTGCCGCTTGCTGCATCCGAGCAGGAGGCCAGCCGAGTTGTTCCGGCAGAGGGTCCCGTCCCGGTTGACGGCGCAGCACCAAACAGGCGCTTGGAACAGGAAGAAGCCTGTCACCAGTATGGACAGCACGAGCAGCGCCACCGGCCCCACAGAGCGAGTCCACCAGGCCGTAATGAGGATGAGTGGTCTGCTCGGCTTGCCCGGGTCGATGGCAGACGGGATGGCCTGCGCAACCGCCCGCGGACCGCAACGCGCCGACGGGTTGCAACCATCTCGGAGCCCGAGCGCCCCCGCCGGAGGCCCAGTAACCGCTACCCCGCGACCGCCGCCAGCTCGCCGACGCGGCCGGCGTGCGCTCCCCTACGCCGCGCGGACTCGTGGCCGCGCGGCCCGGCCGGCTGCCGGCCCACCACTACACCGATCAACGGCCTGTCGTTCTGCGGCGGCCCCTGGGCTTCCCGCTTCCGCGCCAGCCGCCGGGCGTGTTGCGTAGCCGGAGTCGGAGCGCCAGCGGAGCGACGGACGCGCGCCCAGGCGGCGGCGCGTGCGGCCCGTTCAGGGCCGCCTTGATAGACGTACAGAAAGTCCTCCCACACCGCCGACAGCCGGCAGTGTCCTCCGTCGGCTGACGTGCGACAGTCGTCCGCCAACTGATCGGCGACGTCAGCGCGGATGGCGGCAGGAGGATTTCTGGGCCAGCCCTGAAAGCGCCGATCGCGTACCTTGCGCCCATGCCAGTGCCATCCCCTGACACGATGCAAGGTGCGGTCCACACCCCACCAGAGCGCCGCCTCACCATGGTTGCGTTCTCTTTAGCGCTGGTCGCCGTAGGGCTGATCGGCGGCTTCGGGACGGCCAGGCTTGCCGACGATCCGCACACTGCCAAGCCGGAGCTGCTCGTTGGGACGGTCACCTGGTCGAACGACGAGACAAGGTCCATCGCGTTTGAGGAAGACGGAGCGCTGCAGAGTCCTCTCGATGGCGACACGATCTACTCGGTTATCGCCGAAAGCTGGCAGGACGTGCGCGGGACACTGCACCACGACGGCACGTATCCAACCTGCCTGGCCGGCGAAGCGAACGAGCCTGACTCAATGGACCGGCACCGTGTCGAGCTTGAAGTCCTACACCGAGACACCGGCGCTCAGCCACAGCACATCGCCGTCCACGTCCGCTGCCTGGATTGAATGGCACGGGCCTGGGCGCCAGCGCGTCTGGTCATCCCTCCGCCATGAGGCCGGCCGAGAGCGACCGACAGTGACACACACTCAAATCGGTAGATCCGGCGCTCACGCTCTGCCGACCTGCCGCTAGGCCTTAGACCGTATGTCGCACATCACCTGGCGGACATGTGGAGCCACAATGACGACGATCCGCGGCTCGGGCAGCCGTTGTGTCTGGACTGCTGCGACCACGAGCACCAGGCCATCTGAAACTACTTCTCCGGCGAAGCTGTGGCGACGCACCAGACAAGCCAGCGAACGTCACCTCGCCGCGACCCGCGACACTCAAGCGACTCGGCGATTCTCGCGGCGTCTGACACACCAGTCGGTCAGGCCGGGCAGCGGTGACGCTGGTGCTCCTTCAGCTCTCGCCAGCGTTGACGGCTGGCAGGTCAAGGTAGGCCAGCAGCCTCAAAACACCGGCGAGGTGTTGCAGGTCGTGCCAGAGCACCGGCACGTCGCCTGCCGGACGGCGCAGCAGTGCATGTAGCTCTGCCACGTCGTCACTGATCTGCCCGACGTCGAGCCCTGACTCCGGAACGTCTTTCAGGTCGAACGCGGTCCCCAGGTCGACGTTCCAGTAGAGGTCGACATCGACACGGGACAGATCGATCTCCGCGCCGAACCGCTCCTCCACCATGTCCAGCAGCACGCCGCACACCCGGCGGAGGTCCTGGACCCTCAACACTTCAGTCACGTTCACCGCCCTCCCGGCAGCGCCACACACCCCGGCTGCTGTACAGGCAGCAAAAAGGCCACCTCCCGAACCCGGGAAGCGGCCTCTGAACTGCCAGAACTGAGAGTGGGCGATGCTGGTATCGAACCAGCGACCTCTTCGGTGTGAAACAGGACGCCGCACCGACTCTGACCTGCGGAAACGTGGAGCCGCAGGCAGGGGTGAGTGCCATTGACCGCCGTTCGACGCCGTTGGACGCAGTTCAAGGCCGTTCAAGGCACCCCGCTGCTCCCAACCTGCTCCCCCCAAACCGGGCTCGCACCGGGCCGCCGACCGATCGTGAGTTGCCGGCCCGGTACCTTGATTGGCGCCAGCGCTGGCTCCCGCAACCGAAGCGGTCCATCTGGAGACACGCCCACGATCGCCGCGCCTGGTCAGGGTATGACCAACTTTTCAGGGCAGTACCTGGGATGTCAGCCGATAGGACGATCAGCGATCTCCCAGGCGAAAACACGCCCACGCTGGTGGACAGGGTGAACCAGGCGGTCGTAGGTAGCCATGTGGCGATCGCCTAGGTCGACCCTTCGACGGGCCAGCGCTTCGAATGCCACGATGGCTAGGTCCATTTCCCACCCGTCGTAGTCGTACCCAAAGATCAACACAGCTTTCCGCCCTGGAAGTGCCGAACTCGCCAGTTTGTCGCAATCGGTGAGTGCGCTCCGGTGCGCGGGGTAAGGCGACAACACACGGGTGAGCATGTTGTCGTTCGGCTTTCCGTTGTCGCCAAACAGCCGCAGCATCTTGGCTTCGATCGCCCAATCCCACGCCGAAGGCGATCCCAAGCACCAGTCACAGCGTTGCCGGCCGGGTCCAGGGTAAGGAACATCAAGGCTGTATTCCTGGTAGGCGGGGTCCAGGGCGACGAGTTCCTCGGCGACGAGCCGCAACGTGTGCTGCTCGGTGTGGGGGCCAATGCCCGGCTGGTATGCCCGCCCTGTGGAGCTGACGGCCTGGGGGCGTCGGGCGTCGGTCTCTCGTAGGGCAGTTGCGAAGTCCGCAACCAGCTGCGGCAAATTGATCATCAGGGAATGATGCCACTCCTCAGGCCGCTCTCCACCGCAAGCGAGAATCGCACTCTAAGCGATGTCTCGTTCTAGCTGCGGCGCCGCCGGGGCTACGATCCACCGTGCAGTTAGTGAGCTCGGAGTTGGGTGAGTCCGCAGCCTTGGGGGCTGCCTTCCCAGGTCGTCTCGCTGATGACGTGCAGAAGGCATTGGCAGTCCTACCGTCGGCGCCGCACGCGCCGACGTCGCGGTTCCGTGTGCTGGTCGATGGTGAGCCGGTCCTGATTCCATACCGGATCTACTCCGACGAGCCGTCTGTTGCCGCAGAGGCGGCGCTGTCTGCCACCCAGCGGGCGGTGCTGGATTGCCTGTACACCCGACACCACGATGGCCGGGTACGGCAGCGGCGGCTAGAGAGGGTGGTCGGCTTGATCCAACCGTGGGTGGCGCCGTTCCTGGTGCAGTTGGTGGGCGAATACGTGGACGAGATTCTGCTGGTCATTCGGCGAGTACTCACGCCGGAGATGGTTGTTCCAAACAGTCCGACGGACTCCGTCTACGGGCGATTTGCCGCCGAGAACCCGGCGTTCGTGGCGCTCACCGGCGAGCGGGTTGCCAGCTACTGGGACTGTTACCACCGTCAGCGCTACCCCGCGCTGATCGACTACCCCGGGCATGCCGTGATGGCAGCGCTGCGGGCGGCGGCAAAGCGGCACGACGTCTCGGACGGTGATGCACGTTAGCCGACGCGCCCCGACGCGATGTCGCACGCAGTCGTCATCAACGATGATCGCGTGTAGGTGATCGCAGCATCGCGTCCGGAGTGGATCTATCTGTTCACTGGGCTTCGGCGGCCCCGCGCTGGCTGCCTCTCAGTGGGCCTGGGCGGCGGTAGAAGCGCGACTGTGCAGGCATATCAGGCTCGCTGATGGACGACTCCTGCTGGATGATGTGCGGGTGGACAGGCCGAGCAGTGTGGCGCAGTTGAGTGAGGTGGGTTGGTTCTCCGTGCGGTGTGTCTTCCGCGTCGGGTCCGATCCGAAGGGTCAGGCGTACGAGGAAAGGCTGACGCTGTGGCGTGCGGAGAGTTTCGACCAAGCGATCACGCTTGCAGAGGCCGAGGCGCTCGGGTACGCGGCTGACCGGACAGACACGATTTTCGCGGGACTCGCTCAGGCGTACCGAATGTTCGACGCCCCGAGACATGGAGCGGAGATCTTCTCACTGATCAGGGATAGCGAGCTGAACCCGCAGGCATACCTGACGGCGTACTTCGATACCGGCCAGGAGAGACAAGGAGACGTCCGGGCGGTATCCGACGAGAGGTGCCGCCCCTGAGCAGCCTTGCTGCTCATTTCGCTCCGCCCAGTCCTCCACGCTCAGCACCTCCCGATGCTTCAGGAGGTGATCCCGATTCAGCCGGAACCACGTGGTCAGTTTTCAGGCGGCGCCGACACCCGCTGCTCCCAACCTGCTTCCCCAACCGGGCTGGCACCGGGCCGCCCACCGATCGTGAGCTGCCAGCCCGGTGCCTTGGTTGGCACCAGCGCTGACTCCCGTAGTCGCATCGGTCGACCGCGGAGCCACGCCCACGGTCACCGCGCCTTGTCAGCGGCAGAAGCGGATGCCTGCGGGGTTCAGCCGCGGCTGGCGTACAGATACACGGTGACTGCATCGGGTGCGTCCAGGTTGACCAGGAGCGCTCGACGTGTGCCCTCTGCCGTGGGTTGCTCCTCGTCGAGGCCGGAGATGGTCTTGGCGGTTTCGGGGTCCCACAGGTTGCCGCCACCGACGTTGTGCTTGGCGTCGACTGCCCGAAACCCCGGCGCGAGAGCCGTTGTGAAATTCGCCGCGGCGACGAAGGCGTCGAGTTCGGTGCGCGGCATGCGGACCTTCGCCGAGAGCTGGGTTTCCAAGCCGTTGCTGTACGCGGCGGTGAGCAGCACGCTGCCGGGCGGCAGGGTCACGTGAGCGACGGCTTCCACCTGGGCCGCGCTGGCGATCTCTGGCTTGGACTGTACCGGGAGCAGGTCTATGTCATTGCTGTCGACAGACAGCCCCGCCACACCGCACGCGATCAGCGACAGAAGCAGGCTGATGCACCCCAGCACGAGTGCGGCCGTGCCACTCCGGTTGCGCGTCCTCGGCGCAGCGGTCTCGATCATGGCCAGCACGATACGGCGCGCGCCTCATCGGCATGTGCGGACGCCGCCCGCCTACCGCTTCCGCGGCGTGCGCCAAGGCTGGCACCTTCGAGTCCGTCTCGAAGGTGCCAACACAGAGGACACACTGATTGCAGGTGGGATCGGAGCCCTTCCAACCTGCTCCCCACGGCCCCGACCATTACCATCGCCTTCTCGGATGCCGCGCATTATCAGTGCATGACAGGCTGTTCGGCATGGGCCCTGCCGACGATCGTCTCCAGCTGAGGGTAAGGATCAACAACGGCCTGCTCCTCGTCCGGGATGGTGTCGGCACTTGGCTAATCCATGGCGCCGCCGACGGGTTGGTCTACCCGGCCAGGGCTCGGCTCGTGTGGCTGTTGCCACTGCTGGAGCGCACCCCGAGCGACGTCAGTGCAGAGCTGTCTGCCGTGCCTATCGCCAACACACCGCTTCCCGCCCTGGTGCGGTTCGCGCTCACCGCATGGGGAAGCTACTGGCCGACACTGGCACTCGATTGGTTGGACGCCGGCTGGCCTACCCGGGATCTGCGCGACGTACTGGCCGACATGAAGGACTCACGCGAACTTTCCCAGCCGCTTCGCGACCGAGCACTTCGCCTCTGGCACGCCTCGGCAACTGCCTGACGGCCTGACAAGCCCGAATCTCGGAGCCTCCTCGACCAACGCCGAACCGACACCGCGCTGCACGCCCAGTACTCACCGTGGAACCGGTAGCCACGGAGGCGACAGCGACGGCTTGCACTCCACGCGGGGACGCCGTCGCTGACGCCTCCGAGCGCACCGAAGAGGTCTCCAGCCGACGAAACGGCTGCGGACTCCAGCGCGCTCACCCGCAACGCTCCGCATCAAATTCACAGACACTTGCGAGCGCGGCGTTAGACGACACGAGACGCTGCCCGGCGCCAGCCACCCTGGGAGCAGCGCCACCTGACCACTTCGGCCTTCACTGGGAGGTCACGCCGCACCGCTCGACCTCCATCACCCCAGGTCAAAGCGCCTCGTCTCCGCCCGGCATCGGTGAGCACTTCGGGCGCGGAGACCACTTCGCCAACCTGCACCCAATCTGCTCCCAGCTGCAAGGCCAAGCCAACCAGCGACTCCTTACCGACTTGACCTGCGCACACTCCCCTACCAGGCGACATAGAGCGCTGTCGACTGCTGCGCACAACCGCAGAGCACTCCGCGGGAAACAGGACGTCGCACCCACTCTGACCTGCGGAAACGTGGAGCCGCAGGTAGCGGTGGGTGCAGTTGAGGGCCGTTCGACGCCGTTGGGCGCAGTTCAAGGCCGTTCAGGGCACCCTGTTGCTCCCAATCTGCTCCCCGATCCACGATTCGCACCGGCCGGTCGAAGCCGCGATGGTCTCGGCCCGCGTGACTCGGATGGTGTTGTGCACCAGGCCGTGTCGCCTGCTCTGCGTGGGCCTGAGCGCGGGCGACACAACGCCCCAGCGGTTCAGTGCCGCGCAGATCGCACCGCCCGCTGTCCCCACAGCGCTCGGATAGCCGTCGCATGGGTCGACCGCGCCGGGAACGGCTTGTCCCAGTCAATCTCCCCGCCAGCCTGCTCGACCGCGCCCAGCACCTGCTCGTAGGTCCGCAGTTCGAGGTCGCCCTCCGCGGCCTGGGGCCAGACCAGCAAGGCGGTCGGCCTCCTTCCGTCGACGACGACACGCGCCACGATTGCTGGCGGTCTGGCAGGCGAGTCGCTCCGCGGTTGTTGACGGAGAGGCCCTGCCTGGACCAGTACAACCTCGTCTCCTGGTCGCACCGTGCGCTCGTCTCCGGGATTCATGAGCCATGAGTCGACTACGCCGCGCCCGTAGCGCTGTTCGAGGTTTTCGCGTCCGGCGGCAGCCTTCGGTGGGACCGGGGTCGCGTCGTTGATGGCAATCCCGACCCACAAGCGGCGAGGCCTTGGCCCTGACCGACGTTGGCCAGGTACGTGAGTCGGGGGACGGTAGATCTCGCGAGCTCGATTTAGCCATGCCTGATCGATTGGATCGCTTTCGACCCACCAGACGTCCAACTGCTCGGCGACCTGCGCACACAGCCCTTCGTCGTCGCTGAGGACTGCGGCTTCCCTGAGCAGGTCACGGGAGCGGGCGGAGGCTTGGCTGAGCCAATGACGGCGTACGTCTCGCCGCCCTCGAGGTGGATCATCTTCGCGTGCAGGTTGGCTAACGTGCGGACGTCGACGCCCACTCTGTGCCATCGGCTGATCGTGTTTGGGTCAACCTGTCCGGCGAGCAGAGCGGCATCGGACCCGTCAACGATGATCATGTCGTTGGCCGTCAGGTTGAGTAGCTCTGCGGCAGCTGATCCGATGTACGAGATTGCGGCCCGCTTGCAGACGTCCGCATGTAGATAGTCCTCGAGTCCGTGCCAGGTTCCGTCTGCTACCAGCTGGATCATGATGCGTAACCGCCTTCCTTGGCTGCCGCATCAGGGCCTGCGGTGTGTGCTGAGACGCCGCTTGCGACCTCGACGCTCGCGATCACATTGGCTATTTGGTTGATCTGCTCGTTCAGTTCGGTGAAAGGGGTCGACAGGTCGAGACGATGCACGACGATGTGCACCCCGCTGCCTTTGAGCCGGTAGCTAACTGGTTCTGCTCCTGCCGACGCATAGATGAGGTGACCACGGGTCAGCTTGAGGGTGGTGCAGTAGGCAAGCATTTGGTAGATGTCATCGCGGGGTGGGGTGCTGCCGGGTGTCTTGTATTTGGCATCGACGACGGCCAGGCACCGTTGCCCGTTCCACCAGGTGATGTCTGGCCGTACCAGGGGTAGCAGGCGGTCGTGGTCGAGGCGCATCTGGTGCTGACCGGTGATGGTTTCGCCGTAGCGTGTCTCGATCGCCTGTCGTAGGGCTGTGGTCAACCAGTCTTCGAAGACGGTGTTGAGGTCGAACACGAAGCCGGCCGCGAGGGTTGAGCCGTGGACGTGTTCGATGCTCTGGCCGGCCAGGATCAGCCGGGCGAGCCGCAGTGCCGGTTGATAACGGTTGTTGAACCGGTTGGGCGCAGTCTTGGGTATGGGGGCGCCTGCCGTGAGGGGTGTGACGTCGGCGAGTGCGGCCGCGATGCGGTGCAGGGAGTTGCGGGTGGCCGGTGGAACGCCGGGTAGCCGGCGTAGGCGGCGTACGGCCGACATGAGGATCTGATTTTCTGGTACGTCCGGGTTGTAGTCGTCGTAGCGCACTTCCACCGGTAGAGCCAGTCCCGGCCGCGCCCGCAGCTGGTCTGCCTCCCTGAGCCGGCCACGCACCAGCGGCAACGCTTCCTCGACAGTTCGGTATCCCTGCAACACCCCTGGTGCGAGAGCCTGGGACGTAGCAGTGGCGAAGGCGACTGCCATCGCGGGCACGAGGTCCTGGTCGGGGGTCAGGCCGACGGGCTCGGTACGCCAGCCGCGGGGGTCGCGGGCGTAGCCGAGCAGCCAGAGCAGCCGCGCGATTCCGATCTTCGGCCGTACGTGCAGTTCGACGTGTTCATCGCCGGCGACGATGCGGGCCGCGCCGACCATGGAGCCGGATCGCAGCAGGAGCCGCCCGTCGAGGGTGAGTGAGGTGTCGACGAGCTTGGTGGCTTTCATCGCCCGGGCGACGGCCGCTGTCGGCGTCTCGCACTCGTACGTCTGGTGCTCGCGTAGGCTGATCAGCCTCACTGTGCCGTGTCTCCGGCATGTTCGCGGGGCGCCGGAACCGCGGTGGCGACCGTTTGCTTCAGGCGTTTGCGGAGTGCGTCGAGGCCGTAGCGAAGGTTGATGTCAATTCCGTCGCCGAGATGGCGTTCCTCGAGCAGGGGCATGACGGCGTTCTTCCAGATCCTCACCAGCCCCTTCTCGGTAGCGGCCTGGGTTGTCATCAGGTAGGACGGGCCGACGGCGGCGTCGCGGTCTCCGATGACGCGGTTGAGTTCGTCGAGTAGGTCCGCGCGGTCAGCGGGGAGGTTGTGCTTCTTCAGCCACTCGCGCAGCAATCCGTCAAGGGGCGCCTCGCCGGGGAACAGCGACTGGAAGTAGAACCGTCGGCGCATGGCGGCGTCCACGAGTGCGATGGATCGGTCGGCGGTGTTCATGGTGCCGATCAGATAGACGTTTGGTGGGAGTTCGAAGTCCTCGGTGGGCGAGTACTGCAGTTGGATGCTGCGGTTGCGATACTCGAGCAGGAAGTACAGCTCCCCGAAGACTTTGGCGAGGTTGGCTCGGTTGATCTCGTCGATGATCAGGATGTGGGCCTGGGACGGGTCGTCCTTCGCGTCGGACACCAGTTGTTTGAAGGGCCCGGGCTCGAGTGCGAAGCCAACCCCGCCGTCGGCGGTGGCCCGAGGGCGGAAGCCTTCGAAGAAGTCCTCGTACGAGTACGACGGGTGGAACTGGACGAGCCGGTAGGCGTTGTCGGCCTGCCCGGTGAGGAAATGGGCCAGCGCCTGTGCGAGGTAGGTCTTGCCGGTGCCAGGCGGGCCGTACAGCACGATCTGCTTCTTTTCCCGCAGCAGGTCGACCGTCTCGCTGAGCCACTCCCGATCAATCAGTAGCTCTTCGGCAAGGTCGGCGGTGGGCTCGGGCAGCTCTACCTCGGCCACCTCGAGCTGGTCTTCGGCGTCCTCCACTCCGGGCTGGTCGTCTAGTTCGGCGAGGGCTGCGAACTCGGCGACGTAGGTTCCGAGGTCCGTTACGGTCAGCTGACCGGCCAGCTTGTTCCGTGCCTCGGCGGACAGCTCGTTTCGGGTAAATGGCGCATCGGGATTTGCCCAGGCAACCTTCCGCCGACGGTTCGACAGGTCGTCAGGCGTGTCCATCCACGTGACGGGTCCAGCGATGGTGCCAACATAAACCTTCGACCCATCGACGGTGACGACAATGTCACCCTCGCTGATTCGATTGAAAAACCGGTCGAGCACCCCCACGTGGAGACCGCGCTGGGACGGCGAGAAATCCGGCAGCGAATCCCGTAGCTGCTGGTCCAGCTCCGCCTTCGACAGGCCGGGCTTCAGTTCGGGCAGCCCGGGGTAGGCGATGGAGCAAAATCCTTCGGTGAGCCATTGGCCGATCAGGTTGTGTCCGTGGACCTTCGCGCCTCGCACCAGCCAGCCGCGCGGTCCCTTGCCGTCGCCGGCCGGCCCGGTCTGCTGCCGCCACCGGTCAACCCACGGCGGTTGATAGAAATGAACCGGCGTGCCGGCCTTGGCTGAAAGCACTGTCCGCAGCTCGGCCAGGTTCCGATCGACGTCGCCGCTTTGATGGGGCAGTTCGCCAGCGAACGCGTCCACGATCAGCCTCTTGTGTCGCCGGGAGGCGATCGGCGGGAAGGTATCGGGAAAGGCGAGGTTCAGCAGGATGTTACGTTGGCTGTAGGCGCTGTTGATCGGGATGCTGTCCAGAACGTCCTTAAAAATCCAGGGGTCGTGCAGGGCCGCCTGCTGGCGGTCGGCTGGCATGGGCTTCCACGCTTGCACGAGCCGCACGAGCCACGCGATCTGCCGATCCCGCTGCGTCATGTAGGCGGTGCCGGCGCGAACTACGCCGGCGTCGAGAACCCCGTTGAGGTCGGCGGGGATATCGAGCGGCTCGGGCAGCAAGGACAGCGCCCCGTTGATCACGGCGCGTTTCGCGGCGCCGCCGATGTCGCGTGGCAACAGGAAGTGCAGGTAGATCAGCTCGCCCATGAGCTGCACCGCCGTGGGCGGCGCTTCGATGAGCTGCGCCTGTAGCTTCTTGACGAAGCTGCCCCTTCCCGCGTCCGGTTGCCGGACAAACCTGGCATAAAGCTGGTCTGCAGCCTCCGTTGTCCAGACAGCGCGGCCAGGGGTGAAAACCGAGCCGTTGCCGGTCAGGCCGGCGTCAATCACCCTGCGGGCAGCGGCGTAAACAGCATCCTCGTTCACGGCACTCCTTCTCGCCTCGAGACAGCCGGCGGATATCTGGCTAGCAACACACCCTAGGTACTCGGCGTGACAAATTACGTTTACCGACCCGAATGGGCTTGATGAGTGCCTCCACTTGGGCGACTCGGAGCATCCGCAGCAATCATGTGATCTCGGTGGTGCTCAGCCGTGGCGAGTCGGTGCCGGCCAGGACGGCGGCGATTGATTCGATCACGTCCGGCGCCACGGCGTGTCGCCGCACCAAGTTGCCCGGGCACGGCCAGGGGTAGATGGCGGCTCCCGCCATCGCGGCCTCAAACGACCGTAAGCCCGCCATCCTCGTACGCGCTGCGCGCGGGAGGCGGAGCCTCCAACAGCTCAACCCAAGACTGCTCACCCAACCCGATCTCGATCCGGAGCCGGATGGGGGCGTCGTGGTAGTCCTTCCGCCACGCGGCCTCGCCACCCGAATACCAGCTCGGTGCTGTCGACCGCTCGAGGGTGAACAGCCACAAGTCCGTCACCGCCCGGCCTTCCTGCGTGGCGGTCCGCCCTCCCCGGTCCGCACCGTCGGTTCCGGGACGCAGCCGGAACGGTCCCCACACCTGCCGCTGCCATTCCTCCTCTGAGTAGCCGCGGTGGGTGCCGGGAAAGACGCGGTCTTTATCGTTGCGGACCTCAACGCGAATCCACTCGTACCGCTCCACCTCGCGCGGCCCGAGCAGCTTCACGCTCAACAGTCCCGTGTCGGGGCTGAACCGCAGATCGGAGGTCACGTCCAAGACGGGCCGCATCTCCCGGTGCCGACGCCGTGCCTCAGCGTCGGCTTGGTCCCTTCGAGTGCCGGCGGAGGTGCGCCACGCCAACGTGGCGACCGCCGCCCCCACTGCAGCGAACGGCACCCCCACCAGGGCGGCAACGTCTGCGGCGTTCACTTTTCGCCCGTCCACTGCTTGGCGGACGGCCGAGACAGAGCCACACCAATCCCAACAGCCAGCGGTATCACCAGCAGTGCCACACGCGGGTTAGACAGCGACACCAAGCCCAGCAGAATCGCTAGCAGATACCCGAGCAGCACGGCCGGACCCCAACGGCGTTGCAGACCGAGGGCGGCCACCAGACATGCGGCACCGACCGTTCCGAGAAACACAACCGCAGCCAACCGGTCCGAGCCGGCGGCGGCGTTGAGGGCTGCTCCCACCACCATCGTCGCGCCGATGATCCAGTACAGGCCGACGGGGATGAGGACGCTGTTGGGCATCGGCCCGCGGTATCGAGCACTATTCACGGGCGCATGGTCGCCGACGACGCCGCCACGAACACGGGTCGTGTCAGGTAGGCGACAACACTTCGTGATCGTTCTCCCGCGTCAAGGCCGCTTGACCTGCTTAAACGGTGACGGTGGCTGATCAGCGCCGGCAGATCGGCCTCGCCGACCACCAGGAGCAACTCAATCAGCAACTCCAGAGCTCCCTGACCGATGGCGAGCAGAGCGCGGAGGGGCTTCTTCGGGGCCCCGAGAACTCATCGCGCCGGAGGTACAGGTCAGGGGCACAGGCCCAGCGGGCTGCCGGCTGGAGAGTGCCCGCTACACCAGGTCGCGAGCGACCTGCGCGCCGAGCCACAGCGCCGCGGCGGCATGAGGAACGGTGTTGAGCGGAGTGAGCCGCTGCCTGCCGGTGAGCGCGAACTGATCGTCGAGTTCAACGCGGATCGAGTTCAGCCTCTTGCCGTGGATATCGCCGCGGGCGTCCTCAAACTCCCAGTTCAGGTTGAATCCGTGCCGGCGGCACTTGCGCTCCGCTCCGCTCACCAGCTCATCGAACCAGCCGGGCTGACGCACCAGCACGAGCACGTACACCTCGGGGCGGAGGGTCAGCAGCGGCACCGAGATGCCGGTATATCTGATCTCGACCGCCGGTCGTTCCCCGAAGGGCCCGGGCTGAGTCGCGTTGAGCAGGTGCTGGATCGGCCAGATGCCGCCGAGTGCATCGCGAAGGTCCCGGCTGTCGAAGGCCAAGTCGTCGTACCCGAACAGCTCCTCGGCGAACTCGCGAAGGAAAGCTCGTTTAACCGAGTACTCCGAGCGCTCACTGCCGTACCGGGAGCTGGTCGGCGCAAGGATTCCGGAGGGAAAGACATGCTGGAAGCCCGGATGCGTCTTGACATCGCCGGACCTTCGGCTCAACAGCGCGCTGTACCCGTGCTGTTCTTTCACGATCACTACTGCCGCCACCGACAAAGCGGCCGCTCGGTGGGCACCGTTGAAAAGCTCGTTTCCGCCAGCCTGTTCTCGCAGCCAGGCACGTCGCGGGAAGTCTCTCAACGACCACACGGCATCCGGTCGGTGACTTACGACGTTGATGAACTCGCGTTCGAGCATTTCCGAGGTGGCCACCGATTGGAAGTAGGTGCCGTAGCGAGCATGAATACGGACTCTGCCGGGCCCGTGGCGCTCGATCGTGTCGAGCGCGAACGTCTCCGCGTTGAACCGCCGAACTTCGTCGCGCCGCCAGTAGGTGCGGCGGAACTCCGCCCTGCCGCGGTGGTCGAAACCACGACCTTCCGCGTCATACCGACGCCTGTCAGGCCGGGAGTTATCGGTGATGTCGCCAATCGCCGAGTCGAGGTCGCCTCTGAGCTCGGGTGCCGCGATCTCGGCAAAGATCGGGAAGGTGACGCCGCCCAGCGACACCAACGGGGTTTCGGGGTACAGCCTCCGCAGTGTTCCCTCCCAACCGGCTGCGTGGAAGACCTTCCTCACGCGGCTGTCTGATATCGAGTGCCGCCTGCTTTCCAACTCGGCCAGCGTCCGCAGCGGCCAGGGGCCGGGCTGGTGAGGCGCTGTACGCACATGGAGCTCATGATGTGGCATCTCACAAGTACAACCATCGGACCGGCGCCCTGCGAAGTCTTCAGCGATCGTCATTGGAACTGGGGCCGACCCGTCGCGGCGAGAACGCGCCTCCACCGTCGCCACCACCACAAGCAGTATCAGGAAGGCGCCCAGTACCAGGAGCAGCCATCGCTCACCGGGCACGTCGACGCGGTTGGTGACCAGGTTGCCGGCCAGCCCGAGCATCGCGGTCGCAACGGCGGCAACCACTGCCTGAGCCGCTCCGCGCGTGCGTCTGTCTCGCCGATCCAACCCAGCCCCTGCAATCGCAGCCCCAGTGATGGCAAGTGTCAGGGCCATCAAAGCACCGGCTAGCCATCTGCCGCAGCGCCTGCCAGAGACTCTAGGGATTCGAGGTCCAACTAACCTCCACCGGCCGGACAGCGTCGCGTCGGCCGGAGAACCCGGTTACCTGATCCTTCGGGCTCGCCGAAGATGTCACCACACAGGATGCGCTGGCCACCGCGTCGCGGGTGGGATCGGTGTCTCAGCTGACGGGACCAACTTCTAGTCCGGCACGGCAGAATTGCACGACCACCATCGATGTAGGGCAGACCTGGCCCCGTAGTGACCGACGACCCGTGACCCCAGGGACAGAAGCCAAGCTGGAAAGCAGCGAGCCCCGACCACTTCGGTATCCACTGGGAGGTCACACCGCACCGCTTCAGCGCATTACCGCAGGTCAAAGCGCTCGTCTATGCCCGGCGTCGGTGAGCACTTCGGAAGCGCTGACCACTTCGCAAACCTGCACCCAATCTGCTCCCATTTGCAAGGCCAGGCCAACCAACGACTCCTTACCTCCTTGACCTCCACACACTCCCCTACCAGGTCACATAGAATCTTGCCGATAGCAGTCCAAAACCGCAGAGCACTCCGCGGGAAACAGGACGCCGCACTGACTCTGACCTGCGGGAACATAGAGCCGCAGGCAGGGGTGGGTGCAGTTGAGCGCCGTTCGATGCCGTGGGACGCAGTTCAAGGCCGTCCAGGGCACCCTGCTGCTCCCAACCTGCTCCCCCTCCTTGGCTTCAGAACCGAGCCGCTCGGCCGCCGCCCGACAGTCCACAGCGCGAGGCCACGCCGCGCATCGCTACAACTCGGAATCCCTTGCGCGAACATGATCACCGGTCCGAACAAACTCCTGGACCACCTGACAGGCGCGATCGAAATCAAGCACGAAGTCGACGCTGAATTCAACCAGGTCGTCCATCACCAGCACTTCCGCGCTCGCGTCCCGGGGCCCATCCGCGACCAGCAGCGACATGGCACCCCCACCCGACATGAGATGGACGACCGCCGGAGACCCCTTGAACCCCATGGCGCACAGGGGGAACTCGGCATCGCCCCGGACTTCGAGGTAACCCTGCCCCTGGGCACGCAACTGACCGAGCCGCTCCACAAGGTCAGTGACACCCGACCGCTCAGTCGAATCGAACGTCCCCGACGTCGGGGACGAGGCGCTCCACGAGATGTCCACTTTGCCTCCTCGTCCTCAACAGCCCTGCGGCTGCGGCTGCGGCTGCGGCTGCGGCTGCGGCTGCGGCTGCGGCTGCGGCTGCGGAGAACCCGTATTCCTGGGTGTAAACCCTTGCCGTCGTACGCCCACTGGCCCCAGGACGCCCACTGGCGCGGGACGCCGTAACGATCTTGATCAGCGTGGCGAGCCTCGGGTCCGGTCGGGTGTTGACAGCTCGCCGAGCGCGTTACGTCTCCCTCTGCCGATTGTCAGGTTCTTTGATCTTGGGGTTACTCGGCCGCCCCCGCGTTGATCGGTCGGCAAGGTCCGATGAACACCGTTGAGTCTTCTGCTGAACTGCATGACCATCGGCATGTGACAGACGAGTTTGCGATCTACGAGCAGATGCTGCCGATGGGATGGTTCGGCGACCGCCCGGACGATCATCGCCTCGCCAGGCAAATCGGGGCGACCATGCCGGACTCGTGGCAGCACATCGTCGTTGATCGGCAGCTGGGCTGTGGCGTCACGGTGACGATGGAGCGACGCGGGTTCACCGTATACAACGTGCGCGGCTGGCCAGCCGGCATGCCGAGCTACGCCCCTGGCTGGTATCGCACCGCCGGGCGGGCCGCGGAGGCTGAGCTGCCGGCGCTGGTGCAGCGTCTGCGACTGGTCAACACCCACATGTCGTTGCTGCATTGCGCGGCCATGTTTCATGACAACGAGTCGCCCTCGGTCCTCCGCGTCCGGGCCAGCGACCTGTATCGGTACGAGCGCAGCGACGACGGTGTGGGTGGGATGTGGTTTGGGCGGGGCCAGGCGCAGAGGCCTGTCATCGGGCCAGCGGAGGCCATTCGCGACAACTCGCCGCTAGGACTAGCGGCCGTAGAGACTTCGCTCGACTGGCTTGACGCGGTCGTGGCAAACGACGCTCTTGTGGACTTCGACCGCCTGAACCAGGGGCAGGACGCGCTCGGAACGCATGACTTCAGTACAGCCCTCGGTGTGTTGTGGCAGATCTGTGAATCTCGACTCCACAAGCTGGCGGTCCAGGGCCAGCTCAAGGTGGACCCCCGAATCAAGGTCAGTGACCTTTGCAAGCTGCTGGAGCGGCACCAGCTCCTTGCGACTGACCTGAAAAGAAGGCTGGATGTCGTAAGAGAGGAACGAAACGGGCTTATTCACCGTGGCGTCGAGCCGAGTGCGCAGACGGCGGAAGAATGCCTTGATCTTGCGACCAAGTTACTCAAGTCCGTCGTTCCCAACCTGGCCACGAGAGCCCCGCACCACTTGTTCCTCCTGTAGCTCGCACCGCCCGCGCTGCTGCAGGGGCGGTCCCCTACCGCTCCACGGCCGTCAGCTCGTCAACGCCGAGGAAGTACCCCACGATCCGCCGGACCGGTCCGTGGTGCCGCCGGGCGTGCACGTAGACGTTCATCGTGGTGGTCACGCTCGCGTGCCCGGCCATCGTCCGCAGCGCCGCCAGGTCGACGCCCTCGGCGGCCAGGAGCGTCAGCAGCGATTGCCGCAGCCCGTGCATCGTCATCCGGCGCAGCAGGCCCTTCTCCCGAGCCAGGTCGCAGATCTTCACTCACCGTCCCTCGTAGAAGTCCTCGTACCGCCAGTGGTTGCCCCGCGGTGCCACGAACACGAACTGCCGGCCCGGCTCGCGTGTGGCGGCCGCCAACCTCTCGGCGACCATCCGCGCTCGGTAGTTCTCTGACACGTCACCGGCGCTGTCCTGCGCCTGCTCGGCGTGCCCGATCAGCAAGTCGACCAGGTCCCGCAGCCCGGCGACCGACCCGTAGCCGCCCAGCTCCGCCGGGTGAGGGCCTCCCGCGCGTTTGGGTGCCTCCCAGATCCGGTCGATGTGGTCGTACACCATCCGCAGCGCCCGGAGGTGCCCGGCGCGGCCCTCCGGCGTCATTAACGCCAGGAACCTGGTGTCGTGGTCCTCGAACCGCTCGCGGATGTGCCGGGCCGCGTCTTGCAGCACGTCCGGGGGACGCCCGGCCAGCCGGCGACGGGCGACAATTCGCTGATGTCGAAATCTCGCGCCGACTCAGCTCACTGGGCGATCGCCGGGGCCGGTGGTCGTCACCGCCGGAGTGTTCGTGAGCTGCTGGTGGTGGCTTCGCGGGTACCCGGTGGTCCGCGATCCGGCCTGCGGCTGGCGGCGGTGGGCAGGGGCCCCCGTCCAGCTGGCGGTGCTGGCCGCGGCGTCCTGGGTGCTCTCTCAACCGGGAACAGTGCGCTGGTGGGGCCTCCGTGCGATCGTGTTCTGCGAAGGGGCTGGTGGCGTACCTGCGTCTCCTCGCCGGAGCGCGGCAGGAAACTCGTGGGCCAAGCCCCTGGTGCGGGGCCGCCACCGGCCGCCTCCGCGCCAGCCTCCGATGCGCCGCTCGAGCTGGCGGAGCAGATGCGCCGCCTCGTCCTACAACGCCGCCTGCATATCGCCTCGCAGCGCGGGACCAAGCCGTAGCGGACGGTCATCCGCTTCCCCGTCCGGTCGTGCTGCTCGGAGCAGGACGCTAGAGCGAGCGACCCGCTACGTTCGCCGTCATGGATGTTGCAGGCATCATCACGATCGTCATCGCTGCTCTTGCTCTGCTCGTCTCTGGCTGGAGCGTGAGGTACGCCCGAACATCCGCCCACTCCGCCGACAAGTCGGCGGTTGCCGCGGAGCGGTCTGCGGATGCCGCAGAGCGTCAGGCCTCGGCCGCCGAGGCAGCACTGCCACCGCCACCGCCGGACGTCGCCTGGGTTACCCAACGGGCGGGCAAGAGCCGCTGTCTGCTGAGGAACATCGGCACCAAGTCGGCAACCGGAGTTCGCTGGGTCAAGACTGGCGGACCCGGCGAAGGGTTCATTCACTTCCCGGAGGAGGTTCCCCGGGTCCTGTCGGGAGGTGAGGTCGAGTTCGCCGTCATTCGCGCGTACGGCGAAGCTGTGCCGGCCGAGATGCTGCTCGACTGGGACGGGCAGGATGAACCTGTCGCTGTGCCCATCCCGTCATAGCCTCCGGGGGCGTGGTCAAGCTGCTGGCTCCGACACTGTCTGGCCCTGCCCGACCCAGTCGAGGTCCGCCTGGACGCCCTGGTTTCGGAACGGATGTCCGCCGCCCCGCCAGCCACCCGGGTCGGCGACCGCCTTGCGGCCGGCGGAGGGCACGTTCCGCCCATCGCCGGCCGCGCGCTGCCGGGCTGTGTGGGCGGCGAGAGCTCGCGCACGCACTGATTGCCGCCGACTGGCACCGGATCCGGCTCACTCCCGTGGGGATGGTACGACCACAGGTAGGTGCCCGAGGGCGTGGTCGCGGCAAGCGCAGATTTCTCGGGCACCCAGGCGCACCCGGTCACCCGTTCCTTAACTATGACACCGGCTAGGCGGCGGACTTCCAACGTCGGGTGGCCGCCGACCGGCTCGGCGCTGCCCGGACGAGATGGACGGCGGCCACCCGGTGGCGCTCAGCCATCCGAAGCAACTCGCCGACCACCTAACCGCGTACCCGCTGCCCTGAAGGCGCGACCACGGCTGTCACGGCCCGGACCTCCGGGCGCCTTAGGGGGCCACTAGAAGTCTGCCGAGCGCGGCGGCACACCGGGGCAGCGGCACTCCTCACGCTGCCATACCCTAACCCTGTCGCAGGTCCGAATCCTGCCAAGGCCAGAGTCGGGCGTACGCCGAAGAGCTGCTGAGGGAATTCCCTCCTCGCTTTCCGTTGGGGGAGAACAGACTGTGGATGCCAATGTGCCCCAAGGGCTATTCGACGGTTTTGAGGGGTATCGGACACCCTCGGATGAGGATTACAACCACGCACTTAGGAACGGCCTTGTGGTGCCTGACACCAACGTCCTACTGAACGTATATCGCTATAATGCCGAGGCTCAAAATGATCTGTTTGCGATCTTCGACAATGTCGGTGATCGACTATGGGTTCCGCATCAAGTGCTTGCGGAATTCTGGCGGAATCGCGAGGCCGCAATCAGGGACCCGCAAATCAAGGCCGAGCAGACGTCCGTAGATCTACAAGATCAATGCGAACGCGCGCTTCAGCTAGTGAGAGCGTGGGCCAACCGTATTGCATTGCCGGATGACCGACTGACGGCAATGCAGGATAGTATCGCCCAAGCATTCAATGAACTCGTAGGATCTATTAGAAACTTCGAGGATGTTGATGCTATTGAGATGGCGCGGAATACGAACAGCGATCCGGTGCTGCGTCGCCTTGAGCCCCTTCTTCGCGGCCGAGTGGGCATGCAACCCAACGTGGAGGATCTCGCACAGATGGTCAAGGAAGGGCTGCGTCGGGTAGAGATGGGGGCGCCGCCGGGCTACAGGGACAAGGCTAAAGAAGGTGATGCGGCGGCAGGTGACTTTCTGGTCTGGGGGCAGGTTCTCAGAGAAGCAAAGAAGCGCGGCAAGCCAGTCCTCTTTGTCACAGGCGATGTTAAGGAGGATTGGTGGCGACGGGTGGGGGGAGAAATCCGTGGCCCTCGACCTGAGCTTGTTTCTGAAATGTGGCGTACCGCCGGCGTCCCCTTGTTCATGATGCAACCTAAGCGCCTAATGCGGCTTGCCGTGCAAGCATTGCACGTGCAGGTTCAAGCGGGCTCCCTTGAGGACGTCGCTCGCGTCGACAGCATGCGGGTGAACCCCGAGCCGTCGGAGCTAATTCCGAGCAGCATCTGGGAGCAGGTTCTATCTGAGCTCTTCCGCGAAGCCGACGAGATCAACTGGGAAAGCTTGACCAGCCGCGGGAAATCCGATCAGTATGACAGATGGGTTGAATCTCCTCTGATTGGAGGAGCGCTCAGTCGCTATCTTCCATCAGGCCAGATACGGCCTTGGCTCAAAGATGGGCCGATGAAAGAATATTTGCGTGCTCGCGAGGGTCTTGGAAATTTTGCGGCATATATGCCGAAGCAGCATATGCAGGCTGATGATCTAGTGCGGCAGGCCATGGGACCGGGGTGGCGAATTATCGAGAATTCATTAGGCGACAAGCCAGGACATTGCCATGTCACTGACGGCTCCATTCAGAGGTACGTCTGCTGGGGATGGCCGGCGAACTTTCGTCAGTTAATCTGGTCTGCTGTTGAGGATCATTCGAATGACACTGGAAG
Source organism: Micromonospora parva (assembly GCF_040649675.1). Classification (NCBI taxonomy): domain Bacteria; kingdom Bacillati; phylum Actinomycetota; class Actinomycetes; order Micromonosporales; family Micromonosporaceae; genus Micromonospora; species Micromonospora parva. The sequence continues at coordinate 263,735 of NZ_JBEZFX010000001.1, forward strand.
CCCTGTCGTTATTGTGACGTTGCGTGAAGGGGAACCCATTTCACCGGAAGAACAGCAGAGTCATCTTAAAATCGGCGATCGGTTCGGATTCCAGGTCATTCACTTGATCCGACCGCTACTGCCTGCACCATGACCGTGACTCTCGATGCCCTGCCCTCAGCGCCGCCCGGCTCCTGCTAAGGGGTCACTGCCTGACCGAGCCGTCAGTGCCAAGGCCGTGAGGGTGAACGCGGGTGGGTTGGCGCCGTCGAGGTGGGCCATACACGCCGTCCGCGTCGGCGCGTCGTAGGCGGTCCGCTTTCGGGGTGTCGCACTCGGCAGCGGATCGAGGCATCGACACCCTCGGCCCGCAGCTAGCCCTGGCGCCGGTGCGCAAACGCGGTCGCACAGATCGCGATTGTTGACAGGACGCTGGTCCAGACCCGCGATCACCGACTGGCCACCCGCAGCAAGAACTACCGCTACTCCACGCACCTGCAGGTCGCCATCGACGCCAGCACCCGCCTGGTCATCGCCGTCAGCAGCCCGCAGCCCGGCTACCGCAACGACACCATCGTCCACCGCACCTCGGGCACCGCCGAAAAGTTGGACGGGCGGCCAAAAATGGCCGACGGCGGGCTACCGCGGCAGCCACGGGTCCAGGATGCCCTGGCCGGCCGCGCCGTGACCTAAGTTACCGTGGAGCCGCAGGTAGGGGCGGGTGCCCTCGAGGGATGTTCGACACCTTTGGATGCGGTTCAAGGACGTTCAGTGCACCCTGCTTCCTCCAGCCTGCGCTCCCCCGGTCTTGCTCGCTGCTTGTGTGTGCTCGCGTTGTGTGCGCTCGCGGTCGAACGGACAGTTTCGGCATCTACTCATCGGCATGAGCCGAGGTAATCCGGCTGGATAACCGAAAGCGCCATGCCGGCATCTTCGGGCACTCCTGGGAGGTCACCGCGCACCGAACCAACCGCATCACCGCAGGTCAAAGCCTTCGTCTCTGTCCGGGTCGGTGAGCACTTCGGCGCGGTAACCGCTTTGCCAACCTGCACCCAATCTGTGCCCAGTTGCAAGCCGCGCCAACCAGCAGTTCCTTACCCGCACACGACGTCGGCCTCATACGATCCGCTCTCCAGCCAGCCTTCTGATTCGACCCGTCCGCGGTCCACCCGCCCGCGTAAACGCTGCAGGACCGGTACCGTAGCGAGGTGATTCCAGCCTGCCCCGAGTGCCACACGACGGGCATCCCACTACTCTTCGGCCTCCCGGTCCCAGAAGCGCACATTGCTGCTGCCGACGGCGACCTTGCGCTCGGCGGGTGTCTCGTCCCCGAGGAACCTCCGCCGAACTGGCAGTGCACACACCGACACCGATGGCTCGACGCCGATGAAGAAACGTGGCAAGGCCAGCTCCGGGCCGTGCTACTCAAACACGGCTACATTGAGCCAGACGGCGACGCCTGAGCTGGCGGCCAGGACGACGGGGCCGCGGCCAACTCCGCCGCAGCGCTTCTAGATCGCCCTGCACGTCGTCGACCCAGGCACTGGGCAACAGCGCCACGGCGCCGTTGTTTCCCGAATCAGCGCGAGCGGCAAGTGAAGGTCGGCGTGAGCGTCATAACTCCGAGGCTCCGAGGACGAGCGACGGTGGCAGTGATGGTCGCCTACCCCCAGCGGCGGCGCCGATAGACCGGGACTTCACGCACCGGTATCTCGGACCAGTGCAGCGGCCGGTCGACGACGGGTCGGGCGAGGTAAGGGGTGATCCGGTCGCGTTCGTGTTCTTCGGCGAATCGTTCAGCTTGCATGGTGTCACCGGCGACGTCGAGAGCTTTGATGAGTTGCACGACGAGGAGGTCGAGGCGGTGGTTCTCGGCTTCAGCGGCCGTGAGGCGTTCGTGGGCTACGACGGCGGGGTGGCCGCACCATTGCCGCAGGAGTTCGTGCTCGGGCCGAACATGCCTGCGATACCACCGGTACTCCCATTCCGGACTGGACTTCTCGCCCTTGTGGATGGGATGCGGGCCGCCGTGTTTGCACTTGTGCCGGGCTGCCGCCTCATCCTCGATCACGTGCTCCAGGATGGTGTGCGAGTGGGCTCGGCAGGCGGCCTCCGCGATGATGACAGCGCCGGCCGGCGAGACGACCGTGGCGTCATCGGTGGTGAACCACTGAACCGTCGCGAGGATCTCCTCTACGGGCACCTGAAGGATGTCGGTCAGCTTCGCGCGATCCTTGATGATCGTTGCGTTTTCGACCGGACGCCAGTCCAGCTCTGCCACATCCTCAGGGATGAGGGCGGAGTAGACGGTGAGAACCGCGCTCCGCTCGACGGAGTCGAGCTCGAAGTCGTCGATGCGCTGCCAGTCCGCTTGCCGGGCGTCGTAGGCTTCGACGTCGGCCCACCGGGCTTTCAGCCGGGCTGACGACACGGTTTGCAGACGGTGGCCGGCGCCGTCGTCATCGAGGAACTCCACCTCGATGCTCGCACTGGCCTTCTTCGGCGTGACAGCCTTGATGCGCACGCGTTCCGACGGCGCCGTGTCCCGAGACCGGTAGGCCCAATCGTCGCCGACGACGTACTGCGATGCATCGAACGCCACCTGAACCGCCCTTCGGATGCTGCCCCTGCCATCTCACAGTGTGACCCGCTCGCGCAGCGCTCTGACATCGACTGATGGCCAACGCTCACCAGATCGTGAGGGTCTCTGCCGAGGGCGAAGCTCGTCGGCATAACCGACCGCTGGATGACATCGCGGTGAGTGGTTGGTGCTCGACGCCGGCTGCGGCGATGAACGGGTCGGGCTGTTCGTGGCCGCGCTCGCCGGTCGGCTTGAGATTCAGCCTCCTGGCGGGCGCGATGAGGTCGTGAACGCGCTGCTGGCTGAGGACTTCCTCATCGCTGCCGGGGGCCTACGGGTTCGCGGCGGCACTATCGGGACGGTGGTGACGCCGGGCTGCTGTGCCGGGCTGGAGGACTGGCGCGACTGGGCCTAGGTGTTGACCGGCGACTCGCCGTGGCTGGGACACGACCCGAGGCGACCGGGGCATCAGCCACAATCGCCGCGTCCGCATCGGCGGGATACTCCGGCAGGAGGTCGTCCCAGACGAACAGCCAGGATCCGTAGAGCTGCGCGCCTGGCCCCTCCGGCCGGGCGAAGAACCAAACGTGCAGGTGAGCGGTGCCATCGCCATGCGGTAGACGTGGCGCGGATGCCCTGCTCCCGGCTGTCCGGCTTCGAGCCCTTCTCGTGCCTGTCTTACGCAGTTTCGGTTTGTGCGCGTGGTCCCGGATGGTCGTCGACGGCACCGCCGACGTCCCCGCCGACGGGGTCCGGTTGGGTCGGTATGGGAAGGCCGGTTTCGTCGTGAAAGCCATTCGGTTCGTGCCGGCGGGCCGCAGGCGGCGGCATTGGCGGTGCGGCGAGGACGAGCGCGACGAGCAGCAGCGTGGCGAATACCAGCTCGACGAGGACCGCTGGCACCACGATCTGGGGCCCGGGTTCTTGCCACCAGTGATCGCCTACGCTCGCGATGACGCCGGCCAGTACCGGGGTCAGCAGGCCGTAGGCGAGCATGCCGTACACCACGAACGTCAGCGACCGGACGCGCGAGGTCCGCGTCTTGCCCTCTTCCGCGTGCTGGCGCCGCGCGCGTCGCCGCCACCGGGCGAGGACCAGGACAGCGAGGCCCAACAGGACCGCGACCGGCACGGCCCATACGACCCACAGCCAGAGCATTCGAGGCGCGTCATTCGAGACAAGTCGCAGGTACCGGTCTGCCGTCATCGCTAGCAGCAGGCAGATCCCGACTGTCACGCCGTAGATCATCCCGGCCGCGATGCGCGGCAGATTGACGATCGCCGGGTCCGGCTGGGCAAGTTCGGACCGCTGGTCTGTGGTCGTCTGGCCTGTGCTGGCGTCTGCCGGCGGCGGTTGCTTGGCGTGGGTGTCGAGATGGGCTGCCAGCAGCCAGCAGATGCTGGATACGACGCCGGCGGCACCGACGCCGAGCATGCCGCTGGCGAACATTCCGTCGGTCCAGACCCGGGCGCATTCGCCGTCGTTTCCGCTGCCAGTGACATGGCTGAAGAGGTAGCTGTCGAAGCCGAGCACGATGAAGGTCGGGCTCAGCACCGCCAGCGCCTGGGTGTATCGGCCACCCTGCATGGCGAACAGCATCACAATGCCAGTGAACACGAAACCGGCGAGGACGCCAGCGAACTGGGAGTTGGTGGAGGCCGAGGTGATGATGCTCCACCCATGGCTTGCGCACGCTTGGGCCGGATCCATACGGACAGGATCGGGAACAACCGCGATGGGGAGTAGGTGCCTGACCGCTACCTGACACCCCAACCGGCCGCAGGCATACGGTGGTGGGGCGTACACCACCGTCGGAATGGCCACCGGTGTGGTGATCGCCGATGCGGTCGGGGCGACATTCACCGGGGTTTCGCGGCGCTGGAGGTGTACCGCTGGACTGCGAGCGTTGTCGACTACTGGGCAGAACCGCGGAGCATTCCGCGGTGAAACACGTGCGCTCCACCCACTCTGAGCTGCGGGAATTGCCCCGGTTATGGGTCCGCACCGGAGCACCTTCGGATCGTCTCTACTCCATCAACATCCGCATGAAGGCCTCCGCGGGCTTGGCGACGAATCCTCAGCCCGCCTCGACGATTTCCAGCGCAGGTGCGAAGCGGCGAACCGCAGCCCCAATGTACGGAAGGTGCAGCCGCCGGAGGGTCGCCGGCCGGCTGTCGGCGACTACGGCCAGCGGCCGTGCGGTACTTTCCAGCGGCCACGCCTACTGCGAGACGAGGCCCGAGCACGGGAACAGTACGGTGTCCAATGTCGGACGTAGCGTGAGGAGGGGCGATGCAAGTCCTCTATGTCGTGGAGTTCGAGGTCCGGCCACCGGATGCCTCAACCGATCCGTACGCGACGACGTTGGCAAGCATCGTATCGTGGCTCGCCTTCGCAGCAGGCCAGACCGTCGACCAAAGTGTGATGGAATCCAGCGGTCGTCTCGATCTTCGGCCGAATCGGTCCAATGCTCCGCGCACAGCCATCTGGGATGTCACCGGTGCCGAGGACACGAAAGCACTCCGAGTTGAGGTCCGCGACGAGAGCCGGGAGTCGAGCCCTGTCTTCGTGACCCGCCTGACGCTTGGGCAGATGGACTCACGAACATCGGTCCGAGTATCGATGGCACGGGAGAGCTCGCCGACCTGGCTCTCGCCTACGCCACCAGCGGACCTCCGGCAACCAGGCGTCATCCGTTCGCTACTCGATAACGACCAGATCGTGCTCTCGATCGTCGGGCAGTTGCAGGACGGCCGCTACCTGCAGGTCCGCACAGACGCCGAGGTCGCCACTCTGGTTGAGGCTATTCACAAACCCTCGCGGCTGCCGATCTTGCTCGTCCACACCCGAACACTGCCTGCGCTTGCGGCAGCTCGAACGGCCGCAGCGAAGCTTGTCGGACTTGTTCGTGTCGTGACTCTCGACTATCGAGCTTCGCGTGCTCTGGATGCGGACCTGCCCGGGTACCCGCCACCACTCGCAGGGGCTCGTCTGATCTGGAGCGATCCATCCGCACCCACAGTCCCGTTTGATGAGTCACAGGTCAACTCCGAGGACTCGGATACGCTCAGGGCTCAGCTGATGCGTCTACTTGCGCCGGTTTCGGTTCTCGCACGCGGTTTAGACCGCGCCTATCGCGAGGCCCGTCGGGCAGAGATTGCTCACCAGGATCGTGATGCACGCGCCCGGACAGAATATGCGTTAGCCGAAGGCGACGCCAGCGCGCAAATCGAAGCGCTACGAGACGAACTAGCCGCCGCCCGCGAGGGCGCCGATGAATGGCGGCAACTTGCCGGAGAGGAGGAGCAGCGGGCCGATCGCTTCCAGTCTGAAGCTGGGAGGGTGCCGGCACTCGAAGCGAAGATCGATCAGCTCACGATTGCGCTCCGCGCAATTGCCATGCCGGGTAACGCCGAGGCGACCGAGGAGGACCCATGGGCTGTGCTTCCCAGGCTCGTTACGGGCGACGCCGCCAGTGCGGACAACCTCTTCCTTCATCTCGCGGATGCCGCAGCAGGGCGCATCGTTTTCACGGATCGAGCTGCTTCGTCCTGGAAAAAGAGCAGGTACCCTTTTCCTGAGGAGATGGCTGAGTGCCTGACCAAACTTGCTCGCGTGGCAGTCGCGCTCTACGACGGCAGCGATCGGAGCTATCCGCATCTCGACACCTGGATGAGGGACCAGTTTGATCTCAAGGTTGCCCTGCAGGACGATAAGATCGAGAAAAGCTCAAAGGTTCGATACTTCGACTATGAAGGCGCGACGTACGACCGAACTCCCCACGTCAAAGTGAGGGATTACGCTCCGCCGTCGCAGGTGGGACGGATCCACTTCGCGCTCGACCCCGGATATCGCAGGCTGATCGTCGACCATGTGGGGCTGAAGCTGTATTGACCGAGGCGGCAAGGGCACCCCGTCCGATGTCACGGCTCGAAGCAGACAGGAGTTCACCGACGCCCGCAGCGCTCTGGGCCTAGCCCTGTCTGCCACCTGGGCGAACCTGCCTTCATGGGGAGCCGTAATTCCGGCTAGGCTGGATAACCAATGAGGCCTGCGTTCCGTTGTCTCGCTGGGCGAAGTGCTCGAGCTTCTGAGGCATGGGACCAAGCTGCTGGACCAGCGCGTCGAGCTACCACGGACGTGATCTACGGCATCAATATGGGCCATGACGTTCAGAAGGGGTGCCAATGGCCGCCAGAGCCAGGGTCTCGGTGGCAATCGCCCTGATTACCTCCGGATAGGCACGAACGAGCGTCGCCAGGGGTGTTCGACTGTCTCCGGCCACAAACGCCTCCGCTGCCGCACTTCGAACATGGGCCGCCTCATGTGCCGAGTAGCTCAGTCCGCAGAACAGTCGCCAAGTGCCCTCGGGAACAAGGTCGTGTTGCGGTAGCTGGCTGACGACGTGTGATCCTCTTGTTTCCACTGAAGCCCGAGTGGTCGAGTCGACGCATTCGAAGGCCCATCGACGGTAAATGTCGTTAGGGATAAGAATTGCGACGTCCGCGGCGCGATGCAGCTCGCCCCAGCGGGCGGCGGTTTGCACGATGAGTAGCAAACCCTCAGATCGGAGCTCAGGAGAACTGATCGAGTTAGCTGCGGCGGCGGCTTGGTCAAGTTCACCCCGGCGCGTCAGCGCTCTGACTATCTCAAGGGACGCCTCCGCCCTTTTCCCCGGCACAGCAATCCGGGACGCAGCAGATCCAGCTCGCCGTACATCACCGGCGGCGGCCATGGCACTCACCACATGGACCTGCAGCTCTGCGCGACGGTCCGGACTGTCGATCGTGCTGACTGCGCGCTCAGCGACGAGAAAGTCGCGGACAGCGGAAGCCGCCCAGACCAGATCCGCGAGCGCCCAATCCCGGCGGGCGGGAACGGGGATCACGGCGATCAGACGCTCGGCGATTACCAGTAGTAGACAGGCGTCATCGGTCCTGCCCTCGGCCGCGAGGACACGGGCCAAACGGGCCACCAACTCACCATGAGTGTCAGGATCATCGGAGGCCTGGCCGGCGACCAGGGCGATGTTGCCAAGTATCCCGAGTAAAGAATGATCATTTCTGACGGCTTCGACTATCAAGTCGAGTATAGGCTCGAAGGGCTTCGCCTGGTTTGCAAGCCGTTCTACTGCTTCTATGAGGGCCGCCGTGATCGCCGCATCGCCGGCCACGGACGCCAGGCCGGCCAACTCAGTCAAGACCTCTCGCTGCCAAGCCAGGTCAGGGATGGAACGCGCCGCCAACTCGGCTTCTTCAGCCGCGTCCTTAGCGGTGGCATTGTCGCCAGACTCTGCCAGCGCCCGTGCGACGGAAACCAAGGCGGCGGCCCGTTCGGCCGGACGAGGAATTTTGTCCGCCAATGCTCTGGCGTGATCAGGGGCCCCTACTTTCAGGAATTCCCCGACTAAAAGATTGATGATCGAGTGCGGTGCCTGCTGCTCGACCAGCCGAAAGAGCAGGTCAACGCTGCCGCCACCAGATGCGGCGCTGACCAACTCCCCAAGAAATTCCGACAATTGCAGCCAGCGATGACTTGTTACCAGCTCAATGGCGCACTGCAAAACCTCGGCGTTACTAAGGACCGACGAGTGGCGGATGGCAGCACACAGGAGTTTAAACTCGTTCTCTTTATCAAACTTTTGCGAGATCTCGGTGAGGCGCCTAAACCCACCTTGAACTTCGGCGAGAGCGGCGATTCTGCTCAGCGGCAGCTCGGTCGCTCGGAAGTATCGCTTCCCTCCACCGGCCGCACGATCCAACGATCCGCGTGAGTCATCATGGCACCCGGAATCCCACTGCGCCTCAGCTACGCGCAGCCATGCTTTCCCTTTCTCTTCGTCCTCTCGATAAGAGGATATGACAGTGGCAGCCTTTGACCAAAGTGATTCCTTAATCGCAGCCGTCAATTGCGCTTCAAGGGACGGGGAAGCGCTCGTTGCTCGTCTTTTGCGAGACCCGCTTTCCCAGCTGCCCCGCGGGAGGGCCTGAACATACGAGCCAAAGTCGGACGGTTGCTCAAGGCGGGCACGCTGGAGTCTGGAAATCCGGTTGAGAGCAGATCTCTTGTCTTCGTCTGTCGGTGCCGCCTTCGCCAAAGAATCGGCAAGGTCGATTAGTGCAGTTATGTCGATGCCTCGATTTTCGCACTCTGTGGCCACCCGCAGCACTACTTCTATCTGTTGCGCGAGGGAGTCGAGACGATGGAAAAGATACTCAAGGTGCATCCGGTCGCCGTTGACAACAAGTGCAGTGGCCAGTCCCACCGCCGAGGACGTCCGGTCCTGTGCGTCGGGCAACTCGGCTAGGAGCTCGAGTTCCTGGTCCAGCAGTGCTTGCACCGGAGCATCCTGCGCGACAATCGCTGCGATGGTCGCCTTGGTCCGCTCGGCGCCGTCGGGATTCCGGCGGAGCAGTCCGAAGACCCGCTCCCAATCGCGGCTGGAGATTGCCTGGGTGAGCAATATTCGGAGCGCAGCCTCACGTCGGCCCGGGTCGGTGATCGACTCTGCCAGCGTCACGGCTCGATCCATCAGCCCGAGTTGCGCCCAGAGTTCCGGGATATCCGGGCTGATGGTTAGGTTCCGGTGCACCAGAAAGTCGCGGTGCACCGCTAGCCGGCCGATCGAGACTAGGTCGGGCTCCGACTCGGTTAGCAGGGTCCGCTGTGCGACCTCGATGTCGGCGAGTGCCGCTGTGTCTGCGTGCAGTCGCGACAACATGCAGTCGTGGCGCGCATGGTCGGTGCCGTTGGCCACCATCCGGGGCAGGTCACGTGTTTCGCGGAGCAGGCCGAAGTAGCCACGCAGGAGGTAGTCGGGTGTTTCTACAGGCCATCCGCGCGCCCGGTAGCTGTCGGCCCACGTATGAATGCGATCGCGGTAGCGAGCCAGCTCGGTTGACCCGAGCCGCTCAACCGCCATCCTTCGCAGCGCGTCGTGGGCGAAAAGGAAGGCGTCCTCCCGTCGCTCTACGGTGCGTCCAAAGACGCCGTTGAGGAAGTCGTCGATTGTGTAGCGGGGAAGGTTTATCAACGCAGCCAGGTCATCGAGGGCGAGGCCGCCGCCGGAGGCGGTGAGCAGTCCAACCAGGTCACGGAGAACGCCGTCGGAGGCGAGATGCCGGCCGAGTTCTCGGGTCGCGTCTCGGGCTATGCCCTTGGCATGTGGGGACGGCTTCAGCTCGACCACCTGGCAATGGCGGAGCGGATGATCGGCGGGAACGTCGGTCGGGATGGGCGGGTGCGGACGCCCTGACACGATCACCTTAAGACCTGGACTGGGGCGCGGCGGCAGCAGCGATGCGATGCTAGGCACTTCGGAACCAGGTGAGGTGCCGGCATCTTCGTCGAGTCCGTCGACGACGAGGACCACGCGCTGCCCCAACGCGGCCGCCCTGCTCGCGGCGTCGGCCAGGAGTTGGCGGCGAAGCGCATCGCGCGCGCCTGGCCCGGTGCTCGGTGGCAGTTCCCGACTGAGGAGCTTGCCCAACTGATCCACAAGCGCTTCGGTGAAAGCGGTGCTATCGGACTGTCCGGCAAGCCGGCCCGTGACGAAGAACGACACCACCTGAACCCCGGCCGGAGGTGCCAGTACGAAGCTGGACATCAACGCCGTCTTGCCCGCCCAAGGAGACGCCTGCCACCACACGTACGCTTCGTCGCTGGCGCAGAAGCCGGTTAGCGTATCAATCTCGAACGCTCGGCCGATGAGGTTCTCTGGCGCGATGTCCCGAACCTGGGCATGGTAGGCGGAAATTGAGGTGACCGCGACGTTGCCGAGTGACTCATCCTGCTTCAGGCCCATTCCGCCGAGGACTTCCGCCCGCTCAGTTCCGATGATTCGGTCAAGCCAGGTGACCAGCGGGATCGCGGTCAGCCGGTTGAGGCCCTCGCGCCAATGGTGCTGCGTAACAACGGCGATCAGCCGGTCACCGACGAAAACCGGTCCACCGGACATTCCTTCCCAGGGTGAGCGCCCCTGCTCAGGATCAACTGCAGGCGGAGCCACGTTGATCTGCAGGGTCCCCTCCCGTCGATTGGCCAGCAGCGCGGCGGTCCCAGGTTCCGTCGCCGATTCCCGAAACCGCCCACCGCGCACCTTCCACCGGGGAAACCCGGCAACATGCACATCGAGCACGGCCGCAGCGGCATTGACCCGACCGAGAGGGGCAGGCTCAACCGGGTCCATGTTCGGGCAACTGAGCAGCGCGAGGTCCGACTCGGAGTCAACGTTGGTGATCTCGACGGTCGTCCGGGCTGCGGTCGGCAGGCCTGCGTCGAAGCGAACTTCTATCCGACTCGCCCCCTCGACCACATGACGGGCGGTCAGCACGGTGGATGAGGTCACCCGATACCCCGAGCCTCGGTGAATTCCGTCAGCGCGCTCTACCACGACTTCTACGAGACGACCCGGGCGCACTACCGCTACTCCTCGCTGTCCAACGCCGGACCGGATACCCAGGGCAGCTCGTCCCCCTCGCCCTCTAGCCGAGGGCTAAGCACGACTTTGACGTGGTGGCGGGTGGTGGTCGACTTCTCCCGGCCGGCATCTGCGTCCACGACGACAAGCCTCACCTTCGCGGTGCCCTTGGCGACCTTCACCACGGCAATCTCGAGTTGCAGCTCGACCGACTCAAGCCGGAAACGTAAATCCTTGCCCTCCCCCTCCCACATCGCTCGAGCAAGATCGCCGCGGACCTTCCGGATCACGTCGTATAGCTCTACCTCGTCGGACATGCAGCCCATCGTCGCAATCGCGAGCCGGCCGCGTAATCCCACTACCGACCGATATCGGCGGGCCGTGAGGCGGCGAAGGCACGCTCTGTCTGGTAGATACGACGCCTCGCTGACTCAGACCTGAAGGCCGTCTTCACCGGTGCTGACCGACGACGCGCGACAGTATGGTTCCGACCACTCGTGTTGTTGATGTCGATCGTGCCGCCACCCGTTGACCCACGAGGAGCAGTGCAGCGAGGGCGTTGGCGTGCTGGCCTTCCTTGTCGAGACGGGCGTACTCTCGGTCGTTCTCCTGCTGAGCCCGCCCCGCGCTCGCGCTCCTTCTCCTTGGCGAGCCCCGCTCGGTAGTCAGCCGTGAGGTCGAACTCTCGGACCCGCGGCCCTGGTAGTCCTCCCAGATGTGGATGTGCAGCGTCTTGCCCAGCTTGCACCCAACCCTGCGGCGTCTTCGGCCAAGCCGGCGGAGCATCAAGCGGTATCCCACAGACATCCCACGCCTCAGCAACTGAACCGCCGGCGCTCGCCCGGGCCGCTACGCATTAACATCGATGACGCGGGCAACACACTCCCACCGATACGACTCGCCCATGCCCCGACCGATCAGTGAAGTCAGATACCCGACTCGAACCGGATGCGCTGCACCTGACACTGACTTCCATCACACACTGTTCAGTGATCGGTTCAAATTACCAAAAGGGGGCAGCTGGGCTCGCTGCAGTCTGGGTGCGCTGTCTCGCAGAAATCCGTCGCTTGGCGTTGAGGTCCATTCACAGTCAGGCATCGCTTCTTCCTGGTCATTGGGCGGCCACTCTGCAATGAAGACCTCGGAACATGTCCCCAGTCCGGTCTCGCCGGCCTGGCCAGGCGGCGACGGCCGAGACAACCGTTGGACCGGTGAGCGAATCAGCGCCTTGGGCGCAGTCACCGATCTGACGACCACTGCGCGGATTATGGGACTGTCTCGTTCGGTCGCGTACAACTTGGCCAAATCGCGCCAGTTTCCCGTTCCGGTGCTGCGATTCGGCAGCCGGTACCGCGTGCCGGTTGCGGCCATCCTCCACGCCCTGCACCTACCGACCAGCAACAGCATCGAACCGCCGGCACCACCGCCGGAGCACGATCCAATCCCAGCGACCCCGGATCACCCGCGACCCGACCCACAGCCAGCAATCGCCGCACGGCCGATCGGAGGGGCACATCCGAACAGGACGAGAGGGTCGGTCTTCAAACGCTGTTGCTGCCGCGACGGCGAAGGCCGCAAACTCGGCAACCGTTGCCCCCAAATTCGGCGTGCGAACGGATCGTGGAATCCCAACCACGGCCGGTGGGCCTACCAACTCGAACTGCCCACCCACCCCGGCCAGGCGCGCCGGCAACTACGCCGCAGCACCTTCGACACCCGCGACGCCGCCACCGGCGACCGCGACCACGCCAAAGCCCTGCTAGCCCTCGCCAGCGACGACCCGGCCGTCGCCGCCGAGATCGCCGACATGCTCCTCGCCGTCACCGCCGGCGCGCCACTGCCGGACCGCGACACCATCGCCCGACGGGTCCGCGCCGGACTGCCCGCCACCGTCACGACCACCGTCGGCGAGTACCTGCACTCGTGGCTGGCGTCCCGCCGCAGCCTCAGCAGCGTCCAACCCAACACTTTGCTGGCCTACGAGTCGCATATCCGCGTTCACCTGGTCCCGCACCTCGGCGCCATCGCCCTGGTGAAACTACGGGTGGAGCACGTCGAGGCCATGTTCGCCGCCATCGCCGAGGGCAGCGCCGCCATCGAGATCGCCCGCCAGAGCGACGATCCCGCCATCCGCGCCAGCGTCCGCGGCCTGCGCACCACCAAACCGGCCAGCATGCACCGCATCCGCGCCACCCTGCGCAAGGCGCTCAACGATGCCATCCGCCGCGGCAACAACCGGCTCATCGACTTCAACCCCGCCGCCCACATCGAGCTGCCCTCCGGGGTACGCCCCAAAGCCCGGGTATGGACCGCCAAAGCCGTACAACGGTGGCGCGACACCGGCGAACGGCCCAGCCCGGTCATGGTCTGGACCCCGCAACAGGCCGGCGCGTTCCTCGACCACGCCGAAGAGCACGACATCGCCCTCTACCCACTGTTCGCGCTCATCCTGCACCGCGGGCTACGCCGCGGCGAGGCCGTCGGACTCACCGACACCGCCGTCGACATCGACAACTCCCTGATCAGCGTCACCCAACAGATGGCCACCCACGGCTACACACCCGTGATCAAGAAGGTCAAGTCCGAGTCCGGCAACCGGATCATGGCCATGGCCAGCATCACCCGCGTCGTCCTGCGCGCCCACCACGCCCGCCGCGCTCAGTGGAAACTCGCCGCCGGCCAGACCTGGCCCGACACCGGACTGTTCTTCGTCCAACCCGACGGGCAGCCCTGGCACCCCTACGCCGTCGCGGACCGCTTCGAGGTCCTCGTCCGTGACGCCGACCTACCCCCGATCCGACTGCACGACCTGCGGCACTGCGCCGCCACCTACCTCAAAGCCGCCGGTGCCGACCTCAAAGACATCCAAGAACTCCTCGGCCACTCATCCGCCGCCATGACCGACGTCTACACCTCAGTCATCGCCGAACTCGACGTCGAACGCGCCAAAGCAGAGGCAGCCGCCGAGCTACTGCCCCGCCACCGAGAGCATCCATCGGTGCCGGCCTCGTCTATCGAGCCTCCTCCCGGTGTCCGGACCGATGTGGCGCGTGATGCGCATCGGTAGATAGACGGCTACCGCTAACGCGCGGCGATGCCCGGCCGCGCAACAGACACCCGCCATCTGCTCGAGCACCTCTAGGAGCGTCGGCCGCTCATTGCGGCGGTCGAGCCGCTCTGACCAGCCGGGTCAGGTGCCGCCATCACTTCGGCGGCCGAGATACGGCGTGAGGCACGGGCAGTGCTGGACAACGCCAAGGTCTGCGAGCTGGTCTGGCGGGCAGTTGCCAACCAGGTGAGCGACCACCGGCTCGACCCGGCGGCGGTGCTGCTGGTGCGGCGCCGAGCGTCCGGTGGCCCCGCGTGGGCCGTGCTCCGGCTACGGCTCCGCCGTGTCACACCCTGCTTTGCGCCTAAGTCGTAGACTCCCCTGCCGACGGTGATTTTCTCACGGCGGAGAGGTGTGTCGGGTGGCCAGTCGAGGTGTCGCCTCTTACAACGAGCCCGAACGCAAACCGCCGCGTCTTGCCACGATGCCGACTCCCTTTGTCCAGGGCTTCCGATCTCGACTAAAGGGGGCCATGGCGTCCATCGATGGTGCCAGCGGACAGAATTTAGGCAAGTGCATCGGCGTATACGGCTTTTACGACTACGACGGTGAGCCGATTTATGTGGGACAGACGTGGGCAAAGTTTAGCGAACGTATCGGCAGGCATCTGACAGGACAGCGTACCGACACGTTGGCGTATCGCATCCTCGATCCCTTCGAGGTCGCGGAGGTGGAGCTGTGGCCGACCGAGTTCTTACGCAACGATCCAGATAAGAAAAAGAAGCTTAACGCGATCGAATACTCGGCGTATCGATCTGCCATCAGCGAGTCGAAGTATCGCGCCATCCTGAACGAGAAGATCCCGCTTGTTGCCGAGCCTGTAGTCCTGCCACGCGCGTATCGCTTCAACTTGATCCCGGAAGACTTACGGGAAGATCGCGAGCACCCGGACGTTCGGATTGCCCGCCGCGCCGAGACCCTGGCCAGAGTCTCTGCTGTTGCGCACGAGCGTGGAGAGGTCTCCCCTGGCCTACGGCGCGTCATTGTGATCCAAGCGGTCCGGCTTGCTGACTTAGCGGCGGCGAGATTGGCGTACGCGGAGGGCCGAAGGAGGCCATCTCCGAAAGCTATCGACGTGCACGAGCTCGTCGGAAACGTGCTCCGAGAGTCGAAAGCCGAGGCTTCTTCGGACGCATAATTGACGCTACATTCGGTATAGAGTCCACAGGTTGTTGACTCCCGAGGCGGCGGGCTTGCCGAGGGTCGGGTTGGCCGCGGGTCGCGCGGTAGGCCGTGCCTGCGGTGGCCGGCCGGTGGATGTTGGCTTCGGAGGCGTCGGGTGGCTTTCGTAGTCGCGAGCAACCCGCCGGTGGGCAGTGGGCCGGGCAAGCGTGGCGTTCTACAGCGCCGGTGCGGATGGACGGCGAAGCCAGGCTGGTCGGTGGGCTCGGCGGGCGATGTCCGAGGTGGTGGCGGGCTGTGACGGGGCCCATGCGTGGCTCCTCCTGCCGGAGACTAGGCGCTGCACCTATCGTATGGTTGGATCGGTAACAGGCTGGCGTCGTTCTTCGTCAGTTCGCCATTGCGGTTATATTGTGCAGTGATGATCGGCGATGGAGGGTGCATGGAGACCACGGTTATCAATGCTGCAGAGTTTTTTGCCGGTATTGGACTCGTGCGCACTGCTCTAGAGCCCCTCGGAGTGAACGTCGTCTGGGCTAACGACATCAAGGAAGCTAAGCGCGACGCGTACCTAGCCAATTTTCCTGACGCGAAGGACCATTTCGCGCGCAGTGACATTCGCGATGTCAATGGCGAGGACCTAGATAGGCTGCCTGAGATAGAGCTGGCGACCAGCAGCTTTCCCTGTATCGACCTATCTCTTGCAGGGAATAGGCGAGGGCTCGTCGGAGATCAGTCCGGCATGTTTTGGCACTTCGCACGGGTCCTGGAACAAATGCAGGGTCGGCCGCGGCCTCGGGTGGTGCTCCTCGAAAATGTCCACGGCTTCGCGACAAGCCATGGTGGAAAAGATTTAACGGAGGCGCTCGAGCGGCTATCGGAGCTAGGGTATTCGCTCGACGTTCTAGCCATCGACGCGAAGCACTTCGTTCCACAGTCTCGGCCGCGTATGTTCATCGTAGGAATCATGCCTGCCGATTTGCCGAAGAACGCACACGTCGGAGTTCCCGAGATCAGTGACGTCCGACCTGCCTGGGTGACGGCGATTCACAAGAAGCACTACGAAGCTTTTAAGATGCACTATCTAGATTTACCCGCCCTTCCACAGGGGCCGTCGGACCTGAACGCGGTGATAGATCGGGAAGTGCCGGAGAGCGCCTGGTGGGATGACCGTCGAGTCAAAGCCTTCGTGGACTCTCTTAGTGATGGCCAGCGGATTCGGTTTGAGGCGCTGCGCAAAGCGGACCAACTTTGCTACCGAACTGCCTACCGGCGCACACGGCAAGGCGTGTCGATGTGGGAGCTGCGACGCGATGCCATCGCCGGCTGCCTACGTACGACCGGCGGTGGGTCGAGCAAGCAAGCGCTGGTCGAGCTCGGGCACGACCGCGAGCCGCGCATCCGATGGATGACGCCCCGTGAGTACGCCAATCTCATGGGGGCCACGGACTACAAGCTGCTTTCCGGGACGCCCAACCAGCAGCTGTTCGGCTTCGGAGACGCCGTCGTTGTCGACGTCGTGCGATGGATCGGTGAGCACTACCTGCTGCCGGTGCTGCGCCCAGACACCGAGTCAGAGGACGAGTAGGCTCTCCGGCGAGCCAGTTCGTCCGCCCGGGGGTTTGCCGTTGTCTACGCGCCATATCGACCTTGCTACGACGCTTCTGCCTCGTGAGGTGCACGCGATCCGTGACGCAATCACGGCCGCGCTCAGGCAGCCAGATCCGCAGCGGCCTAGCCAGACAATCGGGAAGGCGAAGGCGGGCATCTACGCGTTCTACGACTATGACGGCGAGCCCATCTATGTCGGTCAGACCGCCGAGGGCTTCGGCGTCAGGCTTGGGCGGCACTTGACCGGCCAGCGGTCCGACGCGGTGGCTAAGTATGTGCTCGACCCGTTCGAGGTGCACACCGTCTCGATGTGGTCATTGCCTCATATCGGCGATATGCCACCTAGGGAGCGGAAGGCAGCGCTGGACCCGTACGAGTACACCGTCTACCAAAGGCTGCTTGAAGGCAGCGCCTTCAACGCGATCCTCAACGAGGGCGACATTCCCGAGGCTGTGGCGCAGGAGCTGCCCGATCCCTTGACTTGCGTTATCATCCCGGACGGGATCCTTCCTGACCGTAGCCATCCCGACATCCGCATCGCCAGGCGCGCGCAGACCATTTCTCTACTTGCCAAAAACATCAGCGAGCGGAAGGTCTCCCGAGGGTTGAGGCGCGCGCTGCTGACGCAGACTGAGCGCCTTAATGCCCTCGCCCGTGCCCGGTATCAGGCCCTCGACGGTGTCGTCGAAGTCGAAGGCGCCGAAGGGGTCGTGGACGAGCCCGAAGGCCTCTTTCCGACACCTTGACAGGTACTCGCATGTTCACAGATAAGCTGCCGCCGGCTCCGCCGCCGTCCGCGGCGACGAAGTCGATGAAGGCGAACCGAAGCTCAGGCACCAAGCCGGAGCTGGCGCTCCGGCGGGAGCTGTTCCGGCTAGGCCTCCGCTACAGAGTGGGTGTGCAGATTCGTCTTGACAGTAGGAAGATTCGCCCTGACGTCGTCTTTCCAAGACGCAAGGTAGCGGTCTTCCTGGACGGATGTTTCTGGCATGGCTGTCCGCTGCATGGGCGCATGCCTGCCGATCCGACAGGTTACTGGCGTGCCAAGATCGGGAGGAACCGGGACAGGGACGCCGCCGACAAGAGAGAGCTGGAGGCGGCGGGCTGGCTCGCGGTCAGGATCTGGGAGCATGAGGTAGCTTCAGAAGCGGCCGCGCGGGTGAAGAATCTTGTCTTATGTCGCTAGAATTCTGCCAACGGGCGACTGTCACCCTGGTCACGGGCGCTTCGCCGCCAATGGCTGTGCCGGGTAAGTGGCGTTCGCAGTAGTCATCATCGACGGTGTGGACCGTTTTCCACGATTGGACACCAAGGCTACGAGACGTCCGAGACAGCAGCCACGGACGCACCGCGACAATTTCTCGTTTAGAACCTCTCCGAATCCCATCGCAATCCGTAGTACTCATTTCTCGTCGTCGAGTGTTGAAATGGTGAACACTATATCTAGGAATTCGTGCAGCATCCTTATCAACCTGCGACCGTCGATTAGTTGTATGTCGCAGTCAATAATAGCTTCCTGAGCCGCCTGCGAAAACTCGCTTGTGGCGACCACTATCCCAGACTCGGCTGCGTGTTCTAGCATTGCGTCCTTGAGGGCACGAATTGCTTTACCCCCAACTGGCTCCGAATAGTGTTCAACCTTCACTAAAATAGTTCCATTACCGGAAGTTGAATGGGGATGTGTCGCGCGGATGCTGGGACCCGGAGCCAGACCGTCTGCTATGGAGTCGACGTCCTGGTACCCCATGGCGATAAGGAGCGCAAGAACGAGCTGTTCAAACATGAACGGTGGCAGCGATAGCAGGTCCGAGTCGAAGAGGTCCCTGTCGGTAGCACGGAGCACGCTCACCGTCTCCGCAATCCGCGTCATCGTTTCCGACCTGCGAACTGAACGGACTGTCTCGTCACTGACGCTCCCTGGGAACTGATCGGCTGCCGCTTTGAGAAACCCAGAGAGAGTCAACAGCCGCAGTTGTGCGCCGGTACATTCAAACATTTCCTGGCGAAGCTCGGGGCGAGCCTCTACCGGCTCGCCGTTCTTATCGAGGATCCACCAGTCGCTCTTGACGTCATTTGTCACTAGCACTATTAGGCCGTGACGTGGCTCCTCTGAGGCTCGATCCAGGACCTGTCGCCAAAGGACGTAGTCGCCTGCAGCCCTATAGGGAGACTGCTTTTCGGCGTCCTTGTATCCTGGAGGTATCTCGTTTGGGAACCGGAATTCAATGGCTTCGCCTACGATTTTCATGAGGTGTCGCTGGGAGTATGGCCTACCCAGCTTCCCTCGCGTTATAACATCGAGCCTTTGAAGTACCGGATCTTCAATCGCAACGTCTCCGGGGCGGATGTCGTGTTCGTCTTGCAAGGCTTTCAGTTCAGCCAGAGCCGAATCCATAAGGCCGTCTAGCCTTTTTTGGATGGACTTCTCGTCCAGTCCATGCTCTTGTGGGTCCCAGTCTCTATCCGCCATATTATACTGTCTGAATTCGACTAGGCGAATAACTGATTTTCTAAGATTCGACACGGCGTCGGCGCTCGCCACCGAAAGCGTCGATCGCATTTCCTTAAACCGAGCCATCTTGCCGTTAACTACCTCCAGCCGGTGCCGGTGGAATTCGGCGGCAGCCTGATGCGGAACCCAGAGGCGCTCCTCCACCCGCGCCAGTGTCGAAAGGACCTGCTCTCTGGCGGCCCGCGTTACTCGGTAGAGATGAAGCAGGGTATTTGCATCCAAAACGACCAAGCCGTCTAAGAAGGAGGCCGCTGGGTCCGGCCCTACCCAGGCGCGGAAGGCCTGATGCAGTCCTAGGTTGTCGAGATCAGGGATGCCGACTGAGTCGCTCACGGGCACAAACTACGCGGTTCCCGAGCTATCCGTCGACCCCTCGTTGATGCATATCGACTTCGCTGCGATCCAGGAATGCCGGGAGGCCCCACTGGTGAACTTTCCTCAAGAAACAGGAGGGGCGCACCGAGTGGCTGTGACAGTTACGATGTCGGCTACTACTTTTGAACCTTCGGGCCGTCCCAGACCCTAGGCAACCTGGCGGATGACACCCTGGTGGAGTCCCAAACCTATGTCGGCGCTGCACCAGGAAGTCGGGGCCGACAACCCGCTCGATTACCAGTATCGGGACGCCTTGGGCCTGTCCAGCGGTCGTCGCCGAGCAGGCTCCCCCGCGGCTCCAGCGGCCAGACACTGAAGGGGCGCGGCACGGCAGACCCTCGTCGACACGTAGCCACATCGCCAATGGCATGAGATCCGCGGTTCTGACGTGCCTTTGCGGCGTTCATCGTAAGAGGCGTCGGCGGAGGGTCACGTAAGAAACAAACAGCGTTTCACTCACCTGGAAATGATGTAAGTCAGCGCGCCAGACCTGGCAGCGTGAAGTCGGCGATCGTATAGGAGGTGGGCCTCCATGCCGTGGGTCGTGGGGTGATCATCGCGGAGTCGGTCCAAATGAAATTGGTAGTATCAGGCGGTACGGCCAATGCGATGTCGCGCGCGTTGACCTCGAATATGCCCTCTATATGTCCTGGCTTTAAGACCGCCGAGACGAAAGCCTCGCTTGTGAAGACGACCTGGGTTAAAACCCACTCTTCGCCGAATATTTGGCTCTTGTCGTACTCATTGCGGCTGAGGTGGAAGCTACCGCGGGTGCTGAGGCTGCATCCCTTGACCTCCATGCGAAGCATGGGAGGGCCAGCGGACTCGATGTCGTAGCCGAATGTGTCGGAGATTGGAGACACGTGGGTGGCATGCCGACCGGCGGCTTGCAACGCCGCCAAGATCACCGCCTCGGCGGCATCGCCGATCCGCCTACGGATCTCGGTGCCAGGGGAGAGGCTCACCGAGCGGTACACGTCCACGAGCATGTCGTCGAGTTCGGGATCAAGCCATTCCAGGTCACGTAGAACGTTCGTAGGGATGTATTGGCGGGAAACTCCACGGGGCGACACCGCAATCGGCAGCCAGGAGGGTGCGTCGAAAGTCAGCAACACCCGGGCAACATGACGCAACGTCGGGGTGTCGGCAATGTGCGCGATTCCAGCAAGCGGCGGCGCTAGAGAGATCGTTTTGGATTGCTTGGCGAGCCCTACGTCCAGGAGGCGTTTCGCAGGCGTTGTCAAGTCTGTGGCGGCCGCGAAAAATCCACCTTGGGCCTTGGCGGCACCTACCCAGTCCGCGACGTCGCGCCGTGGTGCGATGTGAGCGGCATGGCAGAGGAGCAGAACTGCTTGGGCTGTACCGCGCCTAGGCAGCATCGAGCCGCGCCCTGATATGTGACACGATAGCCTCCAAATCGTCCGAGGCCGCCGGCTGTTCGGGCTTGTCATTATCCGGCTCGGGAAGAGCCACGCGCACCAGGCCTGGATCGTCCATTAAGGCGGACAGTGCAACAACCTTGTCACGCAGTCGAAGGTTAACGGCCTCGTCGATGCTTTCCTCGCTGAGCAGCAGTGTGAAGCGGGTGGTCACGTCGTCCTTGAGTCCAAGCCGGTGGATGCGGTCTTGGCTCTGCAGAAAGTGGCCAGCGTTGAAGGTCCGATCAAGATAGATGGCGTGATGGCACCAGTGGTGCAGGCTAATGCCTTCACCGCAGGCAGCTGGGTTGGCAAGGAGGACATGGCAGTCTCGGTCGTATCGGAAGCGATCCAGCTCGGCCTCGCGGGTCAGCGTCCCGATCGGCGCGCTGTCTCGGGTAGGAATTCCGCCGTGCACGATGGCTGGCTGGAAGCTCTTGAGGTGCGTGGCTAGCGACCGGATGTTACGGACGAAGGTGGACCAGACGATGACTTTCTCGCCGCGGTCGCGCGCTTGCTCAACCATCGCTTTGACCTGCTCATACTTCCAGGGCGTTTCATAGTCGCGGTACCGCGCCAGCAGCTCGGCGAGCGGCTCGCTGCCGTCTAGGGCGAGCGGCGGATGTATGAATCCAAGCTCGTCGGCGTCGTCCGAGCCGGCGACCAGGAGCATGGGGTTGGTCGCAGCTTCCAGAAGGTACATGGTGACCCGCCCGAGCCGGTCGAATTGACGGCGGGCCTGACGGTCCAACTCGAAGTCGCCGCGGTAGCGACCTAATAGCGCATTGTAGATGGCCTGTTGAATCGGGCTCATCATTTGCTTCACGACATCGAAGGTGGTGCCTGGCAGGCCGAGGCGCGATTTCGGTGTGCGGACAAAGTAACGTTGGATCGCAGCGCTGGTCTCACTCAACACATCGTCGTCGCGACCCGCGCGCTCGTTATACGCGCTGGCGGGCAGGATTTTTTGGTCCTGCCCTGGGTAGAGAAAGCGCATGAGGGCGATCAGGTCGAAGGCACCCTGGGGGGCTGGAGTGCCGGTCAAGATGTCACGGCGCCGAGCGGCGTAGGCGAGGTCCAGGACCGCGCGGCCGTGCACGCCCTGGGCCCCACGCTTCACCCGGTGGGCTTCGTCGAGAATGACGTGGGTGGGACGACGGCCGACGTACTCCCGGATGCGATCGTAGTCGGAGGCGACGCGGTTGTAGCTAGTCAGTAGCACTTCAACGTCGCTGTCGATCCAAGAAGCCCCGGCATGGGTAGCGATACGCGGCGGCCGCTCGAAGCATGCCGCGGAGTCCTCACGCCATGCTTCGAAGGCGGCAAGGGGCGCGATGACGAGAAGTTGCTCAACCTCCTTGCGGATTCGCGTGAGGGTGTAGTTGGCTAACGCAACCGTGGTCTTGCCCGCACCGGGGACGGAGAAATCCGCACCGTGCGGGAGCTGCTGAATCTGCGCGAGGTTCTCTAACTGGAAGCTGCGCAATTGGCGGCGGAAACCCGCAGCGGCTAGCTGAGCCGCTAGCACGTCGGGTGTCGCCGGTTGGGCCCCGGCTGCGACCTCTTCCCGGCGTTTCTGGTCACTGATGAGCGAGCGGATCTGCTCTTGCAGCGTTGGTCCGAGCCGAATTTCCTCAGAGAAGATGGTCCGGATCTCACGCAGCGCCGTCAGCTCAGCCAGAAATACATCGACGCGCACCTCGAGCCGATCGGCTGACCCACCGACGATTCCGCGGGACATCGAAGCCTGCAAGCGGGCCCAGGCTCCGGCGACGGCTGGGGCCTTGCGGCTAACGACGACAAGCGGGCGCCCCTGCTGATAGAGCTCAGCGTCAATCACGCCTAGAGGCCCTCGATCTCGTTTAGAAGTCCCCTGATTTCGTCCATCTTGAGACCGAAGGGATGCTCATCCCACTCAGCCTGAGCTCGAGCTTTCGGGAGGTCCTTGCGGATCCGCTTAAGCGCGGTGATCGCCTTGTCGATCTGGGACAATGGGGCCCTGACGGCTGACTGGTCTGCCGCCTCGTCTGCGGCCTCATCTGCGGCAGCGACGATCGCGCTACGCAGCGAGCTGAGGACCTGACGGGTGGAGACTTTGTCGCCGTTGTCGAGTGGCAGGTTCGCGTCGGGTGTCTGAGCAGCGACCAAACCTAGCAGCTCGTTTAAAGGCTGTGCAGGTGCGTCCTCGCCAAGCAGGTCGTCCAGCAGATCGTCGCTGGAATCGGCGGCGTTGGCGGAGCGGGCGGCGTCGAGCACCGGTTTGAGCGCAGGATCGCGCTCGATTTCACGCTGAACCAGTTGGGCCGCGTCTGCGCGTCGCAGGTGCCGCAGCTTGCGATACTCGACGTTGGCCAGGGTGCCGAGGAAATATGCCGAGCGCACGCTGTCGGCCTCGGCTGCGGGCTTGTTCCGAATATGTCCGGCAAGCTCGGTGAAGGCGGACTCGTTTTCGGTAAAATCAACGTGCAGGCGTGCGCCCTTCGATAGGTCCACTAGTTGGTGTACCTGTTGAAGCTTGTCGTGCAAGTCGCGCACTTTTGCGACATCACTGTGCATACGCCGGGCGACGCGTCCGAAGTCTTTTCCCTCGCGGTCGTAGAGCTCCTCGATGAGGAAAGCCTCATTGATCCAGGAGTACTGCTGTTTGAAGTCGCGGGCGATCTGCAGCTCTGCCTCAAGGTCGACGAGCTCGTCAATCTGGGCATCTTCGGGCAGAACCAGGCATTGGACGTAACGCGCTTTGAGCCAGTCGTCGTCGTGATAGAGTGAGCGCAAGGCTGCGGTTCGCCGATTGCCGTTGATAAGTACGCCCTCGGCGGTGATGATCGCAGGTTCTTGCTGACCGCGATCCCGCAGGTCGGCTTTGAGCTCTTTAAAGCCTTCCTGGCTGGTGAGGATGCGGTACTGCGCCTTTTGGGCGGCAGGGCCGAGCGGGTCAGCGGTGAACAGGTCGGCTTGTCCGGCGCGGTGGATTTCACGGCGCTGCTCGGCCTGGGTGCGATGGTTGAGCGTGGAAAAGCGGACCCAGGCAACCTCAACCTCGACCTGCGGCAGCTCCTTCTGTTCGCGTGGCCAGGCCGGAACCAGTACGTGCCGCGTAGGCTCACGTCCCCGTAGCATCCCCACGCGCTCCTGGTCCAGCATCGGGTTGGGCAACCGGATCATCTCCTGTATGTGGTGGAACGGCCGACGCCGAATCTAGCCGAAATGGTGGTGCGAACCTCACCGCTCTTGCGCTGGAAACCGACGTGCCCAAGGTATAGCGGCAGGGCTTCCTGACCGATGCCGAAGAGTCCGAGCAAAATGCCGGGAAAAAAGCGCTGCTGTCTGCCCGCCCAATTCAAATCGGGTGTGCTGTTGTCGGGCATGACATATACGCACGGCGGCGGCACCAGCTGCCCGCCAATCTGCACAGCTCGGCCCTGCTTCGGGCAACGGCGCTTGGGCGTGCCACAGAGGTGATTGTGGAAGATGACGCCATCAACGGTCCGGTCGGCAGGGTCGAGGTAGCGGCTGCGCATGCGCTGGATTCCCTTCGCGATGTGCTCGCCCGGTTCGGCCTTCATGCTGTCGCATAGCCACCAGAGGTACGTCTCGCGTGCCCAATCCGGTACCGACCAACGGATGCTGCTATGCGCGCCGTCCGGGCAGCCCTTCTGGATGATCGCCACGCTGCCGAACCCGGGGACCGCTAGCCGGTAAACAGTGTCATCGCCGTACTGAGGTTTGGTGACGCTGTCTACCAACCCCGCCGCCAGCAGCGCCTCCAGGACGTCGAGCAAAAATCGACGGCGGCTGGCGTTGCTCGCGCTCATGCTGCCACGAGCTGCTTCGATCGCCGCAGGCATAGCGTCGCGATACTCCTCGACCGTCAGCCCGTACCGGGCCAGCAATTCGGCGTCTGTGACCAGGTTCTGGATCAGGTATTCCACCCGCCGCACGGCATCCGGCGCGGGTGCCCCCGCATGGCGACATGGCGCAGCGTCGTCCGGCAACACTGTCGTTGGCCTCCCCTATGTCCAGCTTCGTCAGTAAACCAAAGCCGTTGGGCGCTCCACCAGAGCGTTCTCGTTCGAGCAATGAGCTTCAAGTCGGCACTAGCGCTTGCTGACGATCCAGGCCATGGCACCTTCATGTCGCTGCGGACCACTAGAGCCCCACATCCCCACAGGCACGATCGCAGGTCCGCAGAATAGCAGTCTGCGGCCGAGCACTAGGGCCGCCCGGAGGCCCCTCAGCCTTGTGCCTGCGGCTTACCGCAGAAGGACGAAGATCCCGATGACGCGCGGCCATCGGTCCGGGCGGCAGCGCCGGCCCTCGCGGACAGCCGGTGGTTCGGGTTCAGGGCATGGCCTTGGGTCGTGGACTGAAACTCCCTAGGGAGGTCTCAGGATTCCGAGTGTCCGTCTCATGACGACGGTCATAGGGGATACGGAGCAGGTGCTCCCCATAGCTCGTCGAGTGGATCTTTCCGCTGACGGGGGGAAAGCCCTCGCTCCGCCGCGGGGCGGTCCGGGTGGACGCCGAGCGTGGACGGGACGCGGGCGCTGAAGACCGCCCGGGCCGGCGGTGGGTCCTGGACCTGCCGGACCGGGTGTAGCTGGGGGCGCGTACTCGCGCACGAATCTGACCAAGGGTTTGATCGGTCCCTTGTTCGGGGTTTCGCACTTCGCCGCGCATGAGTGATTAACACTCTCGGCCCACTGCACGCCCTTGGTGCCGTTGTGCTGGCCACCGGTCAAGCAGATCGCCATCGTCAGCGGTGCCCTGGTTCCAACGTGTGATCAATACCGGAGCGCCTAGGGCTGGCCGCGCCGATGCGGCTGTCCGCGTACGCCGCATGGGGCCCTACTGCAGGCCTTGCGCCCGAACGCGTAGGCGTCGGTGAGCGGCTCAGTCCGCGCAATCTGACCGTTTTCCCCGGTCACGACGTCCTACCCGCGGGTGGGGCACGGTACCGCAAGTTGATGAGCCTTCACGTACGGTAGTTCTGCTTCCGGAGGTCGGACCGTTGGATAGCCGCTGGTTGATTTAAGGGGAATGGGGGACGGATGAGGGACAGACGCGGACCACGCCTGTTGCTGGCAAGCCTCGACTTCCTCGGTGACGAGTCGGCGCTGCAGCGGCGGGTCGAGCGTGCGCTGCAGGAGGACCAGCATCATTCCCGAATCGATGGTCCCCGCGGGTCCGACGCCACCAGATCGGTTGCAGTAGTCCTCGGTGCGCAATGCCGCGTTGAAGCCGTCATGGTTGGCCGCGAGTGGCGCAACGAGGTAGGGGTCGCTCGCTTCCCGGCGGCGCTCTTCGAGGCCTACACCGCCGCCGTCGGCACCGCACTGGAACAGGCGGCCTTGATGGAACTTCAGCAGGGGCAGGCTCCGCCAACACCGCCACGCCAAACCGCGGTGCAGGCGTCGCCCGAACTCGACGAGGACGTGTGGTCGCGGGAGACCTGGCGCACGCTGCAGGGCCTCGACGCGGAGCTGGATCGGGTAGCACAGCTGCGCGTTTCCCCGGTCGAGCAGGTCATGACCAGCCCCAACGGTTGTCTGACGTTGCGGATTCGGGCGAACAGCATTGTCGGTATCACCGGCGACACGGCACGGATCGCCCGTGCCGACACCAGTCAGCTGCAGTTCGACGCACGGTCCGTCCTTCGCGCCTTCGACCTGGCAGGGGCAGATCAACAGGACCTTGAGGGGTGGCCAGGTGGATGAGCTGAACGTCATCACCGACGCGTTGCGTACCGAGGGCGGCAAGTGGTTGCAGCTGTCCGACAGCGCAGCCGCCATCAAGGGCGCCGCGGAGGGGCTGAGCTTGGACGCGTCTGCCTTCTACATCGGCGACGTCAACGCCGGCGTCCACTCAGCCGCGTACCGCGACTTCCACACCTTCATGGTCGCGATCCTCGCCGGGGCGGCGACGGAGTTTGAGCAGGTCGGTGACGCCCTTCGGCGCGTCGCCGACGCCTACGACCGGGCCGATGAGGTGATCTCGCTGGACCTCAACACGATCTACAAAGCCTAAGCACGGACGCGACGACCCGGAAGGACACACAAGCCGATGCAGCCCGCACCGCCGGACCTGGAATACGGCGAGCCGTTCAACAAGGCCTTCGACCAGATCCGCGTCGGCGTGGACCTTGCCGTCGAGGGGTTCAACGACGTCGTCTCGCGGGTCAACGAGTGGGCGTGGCTGATCGGCCCGGCGGCGCTGCTGTGGATCAAGCACAACATTGATGCCGCGCGCCGCGGCCTGCGGGAGGTCATGGATCGGGTTGATCACGCGATGGAGCACCAGATGCCGGTGCTATCGCTCATCTCGATGAGCTTCCGGTGGATCACCGAGGTGAAGACGCCCGTCTCCCAACTGTCGTTCGCGATCAGTGAGCCAATCGACCAGAACCTGGTCAAGTGGACCGGCGACGCGGCCCGCGCCTACGCCGACAAGGCTGTCAAACAGCGGGCGGCGGTCGACGAGTCCGTTCTCAAGGCGGAGTTCATCAGTCAGTGGCTGTTCAAGATCGCTAGGGCCAACGTTGACTACGCCGTCGAGCTAGCGACGATCGTCACCAACCTGGCAGGTAAGTTCGCCCAGGCCGCCGTCGACGCGACGACGGTCATCAACATTCCCTGGGCCATCGACACGTTGGCGAAGTCTGTCGGCGACATCGTCACCGCGGGGTTGGACACTCTCCTGCGGATCGGTGAACGTTTCGTTGACGCGCTGGGTAACGTCCGGGACATCGCGACGCAGGTCGGTGACTACTCCAAGCTCCCCGGCGGCCGTTGGCCCGAAGCCGTCCGCGGGTAGAGCCTGTCGTCAGGCGTGCGGCACGGCGGTGAAGGTCGCCTTGAGGATCGTCAGAGCTTTCGCGGCGAGTGCCTCTTTAGGCAGGTAGGAATCGCCGCCGACCGCGAGCCAGACCTTCACCACCAGGTTGGCGGCCCGGGCGTGGAGCATGTACTCGGTGTACTTGAAGCCAGGGTCCGACCGTTTGAGGAACCCCTCGGCCTCCTCGCCGATGTCGGCGACGGGGCCGTCCGCCGTCATGGCTGTCACCTGCTGGGTCGCCCTGTACAGGCGTCCCGCCTCCTCGGCGTTCGTCAACGAGGAGGCTTCCACTAGCAAGTTCGCCTGGTGGTCGTCCGCGGTGCGCATCTCGAACAGGCACGACGAGCCCTGCCGCGCCAGCGGCGGCTTCGGATCGGTACGAGCGACCCTCACCGACAAGGCCGCCAGGGGCTTCAGGTCCGTGCGCCGGCACAGGTCGAGGTTGGTGGCGTCGTAGGAAGGGCCGACGGCGGGCGCCGGGCTACTCGTGGCGGGAGTACCGGCGATCGGCGAGGTGGTGACGGCACGGGGCGTCGCTGATCCGCCGTCGTCACACCCTCCGGTAACCGCGAGCGTTACCAGAAGGCCGACCACCAGCGCCCGTTTCCGGGACCGAGCTTCCACGCTGTTGACCATACCGTCAGCTGCGCCAGGCGATCGCCCGTGCTGGTTACCGTTATCGTCGAGGCATGCCCCGCGAGACCATCGAATCTGTCGCTCGCACCCGCGCCATCACCGCGGCGGCGGTTCTGCAGCAGCTGGTCGATCTCCGCGCCTACCCCCACCGGCACCTTGCCGTGGCCGCCTACGCCCCCGGCGGGGCCAGCATCGGCCAGGCACTCGCCGCCGCCGACTACCTCAGCCACACGGGGTGGGAACTCATTAACGTGACGGAGGTTGGGAGCAGCAGGACACTGCACGCGATCATGCGACGCAGGTGAGCCCGTAGACGTCGGGCCCCATCGGCGCATCAGCGGTTGACCTGACTGCCTAGCCTGTGGGAGATAGGCGAACTTCCACATCATGCTTGTACGGGAGGAAAGCAGAGTGGACGGATCTTCGACAACAATTGCCAGCGCCCCGCGCACGATCACCACGATCACCGCGATCGCCCCCGACGACACCTTCGCCCACGTCTACACGAACGTGCGGCAAATGATCGAGGATGGGTTCGGCGATGCCGACACCCGTCGGGGGCCCCTGGAATTCTTCAACGCGGCAGGCGCACAACTAGTGCCGGTGTTCGGGCCGGCCTGGCAACTGGTTGACCTACGGGACAGCCGCGACGCACCCGACGCCGCCCGACTGCGCCAGCGTCTCGCCGCCGTAGTGGACCACGTCGTGGCATACCTCAGGAAGCATCCCGAGTTCGTCAAGGCGAGCGGCCTGACACTCGACGAGGCGATCCTCCAACTGCCCCGACCGGCCGAGCAGGATCTCGCCCACGTCCTGGCCCTCTTCCCACACCATGTCGGCGACGACAGAACAATCCGGCCGTTCAGTCAAGGCGGCTGGTTCCACAACAGTCTGCACGCCGCCGGCTGGACGCACTGAGCGCGACCACGGCGTCTCCGCCATCTGTGCGGACGCATTAGCCACGTGCTCCCACTGGGTTCGCGGCCTAAGGCTCCTAAAGGTCATCGGGCCAACAGTGTGGATCAAGGCTCTTGCCGTGGCCTCGCGGGCATTTGCCGTAGCCAGTGCTGGAGACGTTCCAGTGGTGGTAGCAGTACGGGGCGTCGCACTGGCCGCAAAATCCGGCGTCGTCGTAGAAGCCCGCGGAGGTTACGGCGGCGTACCGGTACGGCTGGGCGAAGGCGTTGGCAATCCGTTGTGCTTCTGCCAGGTCCACCGGTCGGCCGGATCCGTTGCCCGCCTCGATCCCAGAGAACAGCAGCCACCAATGCTGGCCGTCGTGACGCTGTCGGGCAGCGTTGTAGGCGTCGCGCTCCTGCGGTGACCAGCGCTGCCAGTGCGCAGGTCGGGTACCAGGTGCGATGAGTTCGACGTGTGTTGCCGGTCGCTCACACACCGCGCACGGTGGTTCCGCTACGAAGGCCTGGAGCATGACTCATCCTCTCCCCTGTTAGGCAACGGCGCGCAGTCGTCGGACGGCGTCGCCGCTACGGTCGGGCTGGGTGGTTTCCCGTCGACGTTGTAGCGCTTCGACGACGGTGGTGATCATTGGCTCGGTGACGTGGCTGTAGATACCCCGTACACCGGTGAGGCGGTGACCGAGGCGGCGGGCTTGGGCGATCTCGGGGATGCCGTCCTCGATGAGCCAGGTCTTGTGGGTGTGGCGCAGGTCGTGGAAGTGCATGCCGGGCAGGACCGGTGGGATGCCCTGTTGAGGGTTGCCGGCGACGGCGGGGGTCCAGGCGCGGCGGTTGAAGTTGGATCGTCGCTGGTGGTGACCGCGGGCGCCCGGGAAGACGATGTCGTGGGGTTGTTCGGAGAGGTGGACGGCGAGGAGGTTGGTCAGGAAGCGGGGCAGCCGGATGTGGCGCACGGAGTCGTTGGTCTTGGGTGGGCCGAGGAACAGCTTGCCTTCGACTTCGTGTAGCGCGCCGACGTCGGGGTGGACGTGGATGCTGCCGATAGTGAGGTCGACGTTGTCGCGGGTGAGGCCGGTGAGTTCTCCCCACCGCATGCCGGTGTACGCGGCGGTGAGGATGAGCAGCCCGTCGCTGGGGCGGGCTTGGCGGGTGACGATCGCGGCGACCTGCTCGGCGGTGGCATGCGGTCGCTCGGCGCGGATGCCTTTGGGGATGCGGATTCCTCGGCAGGGGTTGAAGGGGACGCGGCGGTCTTCGACGGCTTCTTGCAGGACCATCGACAGGACCATGATCACGTCGGCGACGGATCGTGGTGAGAGGCGTTTGCCGAGGGTGACGGCGAGGGTTTTGACGTGTTGGCGGCGGATGTCGACCAGGGGCAGCGTGCCGAGGGCGGGCAGGATGTGCAGCCGTAGGTGACTGCGATAGGCGGCCCAGGTGGCAGGGCCCGCTTGGTGAGTTGCTTCCCAGATCGGGACCCAGTCGGCGAGGGGGATGCGTCCGCCGCGGGGGTCGATGTAGGTGTCGCGGGCCGACTCGACGTCGATTTCCTTGGCCCGGATAGCGGCGTCGGCACGCAGGTCGTGGGCTGAATCGGTGGTGACGGTGCCGTCGGGCATGCGCAGGCGTACGCGGAATCGGGTGCCGCGTTTTTCTACCCAGGCCATGGTGTGGTCTCCGTCCGGTCGGTGTCGGGTGCGGGGGTGATTGACCCGTGGCTGTCGGGGTGAGGCAAGTCGCCGGTGGAGTGCCGGCGGCGGCGGGTGGCGCGCCGGCCGGTGGGGGGTTGGGCGCCGGCGGCGATGATGGCGGCGAGGTCGGCGGATGAGAAACGCAGGTGCTTGCCGAGGAAGGTGCAAGGGATCTGGCGGCGGCCGGCGCGTCGGCGCAGCCATGACTCCGGCACGCGTAGTCGGGCGGCAGCCTCGGCTGGGGTGTAGAGCCGCGGATCCTGCTCGTCGTGGCCCGCTGTTGTGTGGTGGAGGGTGGGGGCGGCCGGCGGCGGGCGCCGTCGGGCGCGGGGCAGGTTGGCAGGCATGGGTGGACTCCCGAACGTCGGAGGTTCTGGCGGCTGGACACCCCGGGTGGTGGCTCGTCGCGGACGGTGTGTGGATGCGCCGCGACGAGCCACCGTGGGCTGGCAGGGGCTAGGTGTGCTGGCAGAGCAGCAGTCGCAGGGCGGTCGCCGCTTGGGCGGGGACGACGCCGTTGCCGAGGACCCGCAGTGCGGTGGTGCGGGGCAGCCCGAGCGCGGGGTCGGTGACCCAGTGCTCGGGCAGGCCCATGAGCCATTCCACGAACGGCGGTGCGAGGACGGGTTTGCCGTGCCGGCCGGTTTGCGTGGGTTCGGGTGCGGGGCGGCCGAGCAGCAGCTCCCAGCGGGCGACCGCGTCGGCGTAGCCGCCCCACCGCTGCTCGTCGGGCTGCCCGAGTGCGGCGATCGTGGTGCGCAGGTCCGCGCCGCCGTTGCCGTGGCGCCCGGGGCCGCGCCCGTCCGACGCGCGCGGGGTGGGCAAGACCCGTACCGCCGCGGAGGGGAGGGTGAGGTCCCCGTGCGAGCCGCGCTGCCCTGGGCAGCCCTTCTCGCCGTCGGTGGCCCGCGGGGTGGGCAGCAGCACCTCAGACAGTGGGGGCCGGAACCCGGCACCCGCGCGTCGTCCGGGCGTGCCGGTGTCACTCGCCCTGGGGGTGGGCAGTAGCCGTCCGGCGTCGATGCGCGTGTGCGCGTGCTGACCGGTGCGAGCGATGCGCCCTGCGCTGGCGGTGGGTAGGAGGCTGTGGGTGGAGCCCGACGGTTCGATGAGGTCGGGCAGGCCGTGCTGGTGGCCGGGTCCTTTGCCGTCACGGGCGCACGGTGTCGGCAGCGTCCGCACCTCCGCCCCGTTGTGGGGTGGGTGCGGCCAGCAGGAACAGCCGATCGCGGCGGTGGGCGGCGCCGATGTCGGACGCGCGTAGGCATAGCCAGCGCGTGTCGTACCCGATCGTGGCCAGGTCGGCTTCGACGACGTCGAATCCTCGCCGCAGGAGGGCGGCGACGTTCTCCACGAACACGAGCGGCGGTCGAAGAACGCGAACGGCGTCGGCGACGGCACTCCACAGGCTGGAGTGCTCTCCGGTGATGCCGGCGCGCTTGCCGGCGTTGGAGATGTCCTGGCACGGGAACCCGGCGGTGAGGACGTCGACGGCCTCGACCCGGGTCCAGTCAACGGCGCGGATGTCACCGAGGTTGGGCACGCCGGGCCAGTGGTGGGCGCAGACGGTGGCGGCGTGCCGGTCGGTTTCGGCGTACCAGGTGAGCTGGCCGCCGAGCACCAGCTCGACGGCCATGTCGAGGCCGCCGTAGCCGGTGCACAGCGATCCGATGCGGGGGGCGGTGGTGTGGGCAATGCTCACGCCACCTCCCCGCGCCCGGCGTCGCCTGTCACCGGCTCGCCGTTCGGGCAGGACCACGGGCCACAACCAGGCGCTTCTGCGGGTTGAGGAGGTGGGCGCAGCTGTACCTGGTCGAGCGGCACTCGCTGCCGGTGCAGGAAGAACTGGCCGCGAAAGGGGTGTCCGTCCGCGTTGGCCCGGGCGGAGCCGTTGCGGATGGACCGGTCGAAGGCGACGGCGTCCGCCCACTCCTGCGGGCTGTGCTCGCGCAGGGCGAACCAGAAGCCGTCGTCGTGGAACGGGCAAGTTAGGTGGGATTGGCCTACCAGCTCCCCGAAGATCGACTCTTCTGGGTAAGTGAGCTGGGCGTCTGTATGGTGATCGACATGCTCGAGGGTCTCGACGAACTGGCCGCAGGCGACCGCCACCGAGGGTGGGAGTTCGTTCGAGCACTGACCGCGGCGTTTGACCGTCCAGTTGTCGAGGGCGATGGTGTCGACCCAGCCCTGGTGCAGGTGGGCGAGGACCGGATCGGCTTCGCGCTGCCGGCCCCGCTGCGTGAGGCCTATCTGCTGTTCGGTCACCGAAGGGACCTGACCGCCTCTCAGGACAGCTTGGTATCGCCACAGAGTCTTGAGGTCGACCCTGATGGCGTGCTGGTGTTTCGGGTGGAGGCGCAGGGCTGCGCATCGTGGGGCGTTTCTGCCCTTGCGATCGGTCAGGACGATCCGCCGGTCGTGGTGAACGTCGGGGACGGCTGGGTGCCCTACGCTGATCGGCTCTCGGTCGCGCTTGTCGAGATGGTGCTGTCGGAGGCGATGTTCTCTGCCGACGAGCGCCACGTCGACAACCGGGAGCTGGACGACACCGCGAATGCGCTGGTGAGCGCAGCGTTCGCGCGACTCCCGCTGCCGGTCTTTCCCTTCTGGGCAGGGATGGACGGGCCGGGAGTCCGCTGGTTCTTCGGTCCTGATGTGCTGCTGCGAAATGACGGCGAGACGTGGCTGTGGGTCCATGGCCGAATTCCGGAAGCGGTGCAAGCGGTGCGGGAGCGGCTGTCCGGCGAGTGGCTGATGGTCCCGGACGAAGACCAGTAATTCGACGACTGAGTTCCCGTCCGGGAGGGTGAGAGGGCCGATGGAGGCATGCTGGTGAGGGGTGGACAGCAAATGTGTCCATCTCTTCTCTGGCGGTGTGCTGGGCAGGCTGTCGAGCTGCTCGGCCAGGAAGCGTAGGCAGTCAATGCATCGCCAGCCGACGTCGAGCAGTGGGTGCACGTTGTGCATGTAGGCGACGTCGGAGTCGCGGGCTCGACCGA
The DNA here is from genome assembly GCF_040649675.1 of Micromonospora parva. NCBI lineage: Bacteria > Bacillati > Actinomycetota > Actinomycetes > Micromonosporales > Micromonosporaceae > Micromonospora > Micromonospora parva. Next base: position 297,941 of record NZ_JBEZFX010000001.1, read on the forward strand.
TCTCGTCGAGGCTGATCCCGATCGCGACCTCTGCACGGACCCCTGCCGGGACGCGCCTCGGGTGTGGGTAGCCCAGTCGGCGCCGCACTTCAGCCTTGATGGATTTGATCTTGTATTCGGAGGTGCACTGCCGGCGGGCCATTCCCCGCTCACCATTCGGGCCGAGGGTGAACAGGGGCATGGAGGCGAACCGGTGGCGTGGGTCGAGCGCGTCAGCTCGGATGTCACCGGCGCTGACCCGCACCACCTCGATTCCGGCCCGCTCGGCGATGCCGGTCATGCGGTCCAGGTGCCGGTAGACCGCTGCCGGCTCCCAGGAGGTGTCAGCGAAGATCGCCGCCTCGAACCCGGGAATCGTGCCCTGGGCGGCGAGCAGCAAAAGTGTGGAGCTCTGCACACCGGTGCCCAGGGACAGGTAGCGATGGGTGGGTGCGGTCACGCGACCACCCCGGATCCGTCCTCAAGCCGCGTTTTGGTGAAGATCAGAACGTCTTCGTGGGCGATGAGGTGCATCGGCACCCCGGACGTGCGGGCCTTGCGGACCTGTTGGAGTTGGAAGAACGACGGGCGGGCGACGAGCTGCCCGTCACGGACGGCGGCGAGCAGGGCGACGCACCGCTCGGTCGGCGCGAGTCCGGCGCGCAGGCCGGCGGCGATGACGGCGCTGGGCAGGTCGATCAGCTCGCCGCGTTTGCGCCACGGGCGGGCGGTGACCACGACGGCGCCGCCGGGTCGTAGCAGGGTGGCGCAGCCGCGCAGGATTTCGGCGAACCCGTCGGTGAGGCCGGTCAGGTCGCGGTAGGCGAGGTTGCCCTTGTCCTCGCCGTCGTTGTACCGGTCGTCGTACTTGACGACCCCGTGTTCGCCGGGGCGGACGAGGCCGTGGACGGTCGGCCCGTACGGCGGTGAGGTGACCACGAGCGCCACCTGCCCGGTGAGGGCTTTCGGCACCAGCGACATCAGCCGTGTCGCGTCGCCGCGGATGACGGATGCGCGTCCGCTGGCGCCCTGGTCGTGGGCGTGGCGGATGTTGGCGTCGGCGATGTTCGACCATTGCGGCTCATATTCGATGCCGAAGGCGTCGCGGCCGGCGTGGACGGCCTCGACCAGGGTGGTGCCGATGCCGCACATCGGGTCCAGGACCAGATCGCCGGGCTGGGTGTACGCGGCGATCGCGTGGGCGGCGATCGCGGGCAGCATCCGGGCGGGATGCCTGACCGATTCCGGCACGTACCGGCCGCGTCGCTGGACAGGGCCCGTCGACTGGGCGGTAGCCCAGACGGACAGACCCCCAGGATCGGCGCGGTGGCGGCCTTCGTACTCGCGGTGCCGGACCGGGTAGTCCTCGCCCACGGTGGAGCTGTTGGTGTCCGGCTCGCTCGCACCGGAGGATCCCGCAGTGGTGTGCTCAGCCACGGCGTTCACCACCGTCGCGGCCACGGCGCCGTCCCGCCCCGGCCGCTGGAGTCGAGAGTGGAGTGAAGACCATCAGGTCGGCGTGCACCCGCAAGTGGGCGACCGACCACTGCTCGGGGTTGGCGTGGGCCAGGGTGAGCAGCTCCTCATCCGTGCCGTAGTAGACGAACTGGTCGCCGTCGGTGTCGGCCTCGACGGCGACGATGTGCTGCAGGTAGCCCAGTCCCGCTGCGGTGGCGGCGGCCATGAGCGGCCCGAAGTCCTCCGGCGTGGGCTGCGTGCCGGCGGGGACGCCGACGACGAGGACGAGGCAGCCGCCGGGGCGCAGCAGCCGCGCGCAGGCAGCGAGGAGCCAGGCGAGGCGGACCCGGGCCGTCGTGCCGGCCTCGTGCAGCGGCCAGGAGGCGACCACCAGGCTGATGGCCGCGTCCAGCGGCCCGTCGTCGGGCGGCCGGATGACCGCGGCGTCGGCGCCGGGCAGGTCCGGGTCGGTGAGGTCGTCGCCGAACCAGTCGACCAGCCTGGGCGGGTCCTGCGCGTCGCCGGCCTCCGGCTCGCCGGGCGCGGTGAGCGGGTTGGTTGCGGTCGTGGCCGCCGGCGGGCCGGCGGTGGCGGGTCCGATGATCAGGCTGGAGCTGTCGGTAAACCAAGCGCGGTGATGCTGGCGACCGCCCAGGGCGCAGATCGGTGCCAGGACGTGGTGGGTGGTCAGGTCGGCCACCGCCTCCCCGGGCCGGCTGTAGGCGGCGACGAGGCGGTAGGCCAGACGGGTGGGCAGGCTGGTGTGCGGGTCGGCGTCGGTACGGGCCGTGCGCCAGACCGTGATCGGTACCGGCGGATCGCCGGCGATCAGGTCGATGAGAGTGGAGTCGGCCGGCTCGCTGTGGTCGGCCTGCTGGTGCGGGTGCGGCGTGTGCTCGCTCATGTGCTGTCGGCTCCGCGCCGCGCCGTGAAGCGCTGACATCCCCAAACCGGGTTTTGTGAGCCCCGGCGAACACTTGCCGAACCCACAACCGCTCACAACGCGCGACCCGGCAGCCGCTTGTCCCGGTTTTCCTCGTCCCGTCTGCTGCGCGGGACGCGGCGGCAGCCATCGGCATTCGCCCTAAACGGGACCAGCTTCGTTACCACTCACTTCCGTCAGTGACGCTGGTTCACTGACAGAAGGCGCTGACGGTGCCGGCGTCGGTTAGGGAGAACGCTTCGGGCGTCGACGTAGACATGAGCGTTGACCGGCCCTGGGAGACGTCGCCGAGCGCCGTGTGTGCGGGGCCATTGTCATCGGCGCGGCGTCGCCTGTCACAGGGTGCGGGATGTTCAGCGGTGACAGCGTGCGCGCGACTGTCATCGGTACGTCGGTAGTCCGCGCGGGCCGTCTCCGGCGAGCGGTGACAGTGGCGCTGTGAGCCGACCCGGTTGTCACAGCGGGCCCGCCCGCGCCGTCTCGCGGATTACGACGTGGGCCAGTGCCATCACCTCCGAACAGCGCGTTCAGGGGCTCTGTCAGGGTGTCACAGGGCAGGTCAACCGGCCTTTGTCAGACTCTTGCCAACGATCAGCGACGATGGCGCGCCGTGCGGGTGGGCCACTTACAGAGGCCCGGGTCGAGGCGACGAACAGCGCCCTGAGCGGCTCTGTCAGGACCATGTGAGCCCTCTGTGGCGCAATCGATGCCACCGATCGCCGTGACAACGCCGGCGACGACATTCGCATCCCTTCGGTGTCACAGGAGTGTTGACATGAGCGCGTCCGACGCTACGAACTGGCCGACTTCCGCCCTCGACGCGGCGGCGACCGCCTACGCGGCACTGACCTGCGAGCCCGCGCCGCTGGCTCTCGACTGCACGGCGTTCTTCTCCGACGCGTGTCTGCCGCAACCGGTGATGCCGCTGCCCGCGCTGCGGGACTGGCTGTTGCGCCACCCCCGCGCCTACACGACGCGTGACGAGGTGTGGCGGAAGCTGATCCGACGCGCCCGCCTCGACGGGCCGCACTGGGTCGTCGCCGCGGTCGGCATGGCGATGCCGGCGCTGCAGCAGTACGCGGCGCAGCTGTGCGAGGGCTACACCGGCGACCCTGCCGATATCGACGCCGAGATCCTGACCGGCTTTCTGACCGCGCTCCGCGACCGGGCCGACCTGACCAAACCCGCGCCGTACGCGAGCCTGTGCAAGGCGGCGTGGCGGGCCGGGCGGGACCTGCGGCTGCAGCAGCATCAGTGCCTGCCGGTGCAGGACATCGAGCACCTCGTTTCCGGCTCCCGCACCCCGCCGGTGCCGTACGGGCATCCGGACCTCCTGGTCCGCCGCGCGGTGACCCTCGGGATCCTCGACCCCGAGGACGAGCAGCCCTACATCGACGTGCGGCTCGGTCGCCGGGCGATCGAACCCATCGCCGCGAGGAATGGCGTCAGCGTCGACGCCCTGCGCATGCGGCTGTCACGCATCGACAGCCGCATCGCCGAGGCCCTCACCGACGGGCTGCTGACCGGGGTCGCGTCGCCGGAGACTACGGCGCGACTGCGGCAGCGGGCCGAGCAGCGCGGCCGGCGCCGTGCGGGACGTGCCGCGGCCGCCCGCCGCGAAGCCACCCAGCAGCACGCTGCGGCAGCCGCCTGACAGCCCACCGGCACGGCTGTGGCCCGACGGTGCACGTCGGGCCACAGCCGTTTCCGTGTGCCGAGCACCCGTCGCTAGTAGAGGTTGCTCTGGAGGCAGCGCAGCGCGCTGGCAGCACAGTGACGGAGAGAATCGGTGCAGGATTGCCAGCCGACCTGCCCCGCCGTCACGTTCTCTGCGGCGCGGGCGCCGCTCGGTCGTCCCCTCCGCTCCGACGAGCAGAAACTTTCCGTCACCGTCTGGAGCACCCGGAACGGGCGAACCGACGCGGCCGTGTCAAGGGTTGTGAGCGCCGGCTGCATTCACAGCGCCCACAGACAGCCCGTCTCGGTCCGGCTGTGGAGTCTTCGCCCGTGGGCCGCGCTGTCGGCGGTGAAGAGGGTGCCGACCTGTGCTGTGAGCCGTGCCCGGAGCTGGGTGAGCGCGGCAAGTGTTCGCCAGGGCTCACAAATCCCGGTTTGGGGGTGCGGGACTTTCAGCGAGCTGTACCGCTGGTCGGTCCCGCCCGCCGCCAAGCGACACGAGCAGCCGCGATCCGCGCGCCTCGGGTGCCGCGCCACTTGATGCGCTGACACCACATCGATGACCGCAACCCACCCATGAGGGAGGACGAGCTCCTCCCGGGGCTCACGCGGTTCGCGCCTTCTCACCTGCGCCCGGCGGCGGTCCCATCGGACCGCTTCGAGCAATCGCCGCCCCCGGTCACGCTTGTTCGTGGCCGGGGCGCGGCGGGAGGTGAACCGCAATGTCCCGCACCCCACAGCACACTCCCCGAATCCCGCGAGTCGTTCGTCTCGCACTCCGTGTCGCCGTACCGCTGGCCGGCGTCGGCCTGTCACTCGCCCTCCCGGCCGCCGCGTATGCCGATCCGGGCGGCGCTGTCTACCTGGCGGCGAACTCCCTGCCGGTGGTGATCGCCAACCTGCAGGCCTGGGTCATGAGCATCCTGGGCGCCGTCGCGACCCTCTTCCTCGTTCTGGCCGCCGTATACCGGGTTACCGCCGGTGGTGACCCGTCGCAGGTTGAGAAGGGCAAAATCGCGTTCCGCAACGCGCTGGTCGGCTACGGTCTGGCCGTCCTGGCACCGATCCTGCTGCAGGTCGTCCGGGGCATCGTGGGGGGCTGATCGTTATGGGATGGGTCCTCGACCATGTTCTTGATTGGCTCACCACGGCGATCCTGGCCTGCCTCAACGCGATCTTCGACCTCATCACCGGCATTCTGCTCACCACGCCGAAGGTCACCGTGCTGCCGCAGGTGCAGGCGCTCACCGGCCGGTCGATCTGGATCGTGGACACCGTCTTTGTGTTGGCGTTCGTCGCCGCCGGCGTGCTCGTCATGGTCGCCGGCGGCGACGAACAATCCCGCTACACGGTCAAGGACCTCCTCCCGAGACTGGTCGTCGGGTTCACCGCCGCGCACTTCTCCCAGTTGGCCTGCGACCAGCTCATCGATCTCGCCAACGCCCTGACCTCGGCGATCAGCGAGGGCGGCTACGACGGCGACGGCGCGTTCACCGCGATCCGCACCCACCTCGCGGCGGCACAGGACCGCACCGTCCCGCTGTTGTTCCTGATCCTGATCCTGCTCATCACCGTCCTGGTCGTGACGGCGGCGTTTCAGCTGATCGGCCGGTTCGTGGCGCTGCTGGTGATGACGAGCATCGCGCCGCTGGCGCTGGCCTGCCACGCGCTGCCGCAGACCGACGGCCTCGCCCGGCTGTGGTGGCGCGCCTACGCCGGATGCCTGGCGATCCCCGTGGCGCAGGCGTTCTTCCTCACCGCGGGGCAGCAGACACTGCTCGACCCGGCGACCATGCTGCCCGTGTTCGGCCTGCCCGTCGACCCGGGCGGCACGCTGAACCTCCTGGTCGTGGTGGTGCTGCTCTGGACCACCGTCAAGATCCCCACACTGTTGGCCCGCTGGGCGGGCCAGACCGGACGTAGCACGAGCACCATGCTCGGCGCGGTCGTCCGCGTCGTCGTGGTGCAGCAACTCGCCCGCACCGTCCCCGGCCTGAACACCCTTCGGAGGACCATCACATGACTCGACCTGATCCCGAATCGCCAATGCGGGCACGGATGCCCGCCGACGTCGACGCCCCCGACAAGGTCGCCTACGGCCTGACGTTCCACCAACTGGCGATCGTCGCCACCGGCGCTTTGTTGTTCTACGCCGCGTGGCGCACGCTGCACGATGTCGTTCCGGCACCGGTGTTCATCGGTGCTGGTGTGGTGCTCGGCGGGCTGGTCATCGGCCTAGCGCTGGGCCGCCGCGACGGCCTGTCGCTGGATGTGTGGCTGCTGCACGCGATCCGCTACACGCGCACCCCCCGGTCACTGTCGAACGCCACCGTCGCGGCGGAAACCGGCGCGCCAGATTGGGTCGACACGCCCAAGAGCGGCCGGTTGCCGCTGCCGGCGCCGTTGCGGCTGCCCGCCGACGCCATCGACGACGACGGAGGGGTCAGCCTCGGTGACACGCGGGCGGCGATCGTCGGCACCACCACAGTGAACCTCGCGCTTCGCACACCCGCCGAGCAGGCGGCCCTGATCGAGGGGTGGGGTCGGTGGCTCAACAGCCTGTCGACGCCGACGCAGATCGTCGTGTCCGCGCAACCGGTCGACCTGGCCTCCCACAGCCGGGCTCTCGCCGCCGCCGTGGACGCCCAGCCGCATCCGCGGCTGCGCGCGGCGTGCGCCGATCACGCCGAGTTCCTCGGCGACCTCGCCGCCCGCCGGGACCCGCTGCGTCGGCAGGTCCTGGTCGTCACCCGGACGGCGGCCGGCGAGCGCGCGCATGCCGCGCGGCGGCGAGCCGATGACACGGTGCGGGCGTTGGCCGGCCTCGGCGTCAGTCCTCGGGTGCTGGACGGCTCGGCGGTCACCGCCGCCCTGGCCGGCGCCGCCGACCCGTACCGGCCACCGCAGCCGGGCCGCCTGGCCGCGCCCGACGCCGTCATCACCGCCGCTGCCCCCACCCGCAGGACAAGGAGCCAACGATGATGAGGAAGAGACGGTCCGGCGACGACGGCGCACCGCCGCAGCCGGGCTCGCTGGCGTCGGCGGTCGCGCCGGCCACCGTCGAGGTCACACCCCGGTGGCTGCGCGTGGGCGACGGCTTCGCCGCCACCCTCGCCGTGACCGGCTACCCGGCCGAGGTCGGCCCGGCGTGGCTGGAGCCGCTGCTGTCCTGGCCGGGCCGCCTCGACCTCGCGTTGCACATCGAGCCGCTGCCGGCACCGATCGCCGCCGACCGGCTCCGCAAACAACGAGCACGGCTGGAGTCGTCCCGGCGGGCCGACTCCGAGCGCGGCAAGCTCGCCGACCCCTACGTCGACGCCGCCGCAGATGACGCCGGTGACCTGGCCGAGCGACTAGCCCGAGGCGCGGCGAAGCTGTTCCGCGTCGGCCTGTACCTGACCGTGCACGCCCGCACCGAAGACGAACTCCTGCAGGCGTGCGCGCAGGTCCGGGCCGCCGCCGCGTCCACCCTTCTGGAGGTGCAGCCCGCGACGTGGCGGCAGCTTCCCGGGTGGACCACTACCCTGCCCCTCGCGACGGATGGGTTGCGGATGCTGCGCACCATGGACACCCAGGCGCTCGCCGCCGCGTTTCCGCTGTCGAGCCCGGACCTGCCCGCTCCGCTGCCCGGCGACCCGCCGGCCACCGGCGGTGTCCTCTACGGCATCAACCCGGCCAGCGCCGGCATCGTCTGGTGGGACCGCTGGACGCAGGAGAACCACAACTCGATCGTCCTGGCCCGCTCCGGAGCGGGGAAGTCGTACTTCGTGAAGCTGGAGATCCTGCGCAACCTGTACCAGGGGGTGCAGGTCGCGGTGGTGGACCCCGAGGACGAGTACCTGCGACTGGCCGACGCCGTCGGCGGCAGCATCGTCCGACTGGGCCTGCCCGGCGTGAAGATCAACCCCCTGGACCTGCCGGTCGGCGACCAGCGTCCCGACACGCTGACCCGCCGCGCTCTGTTCCTGCACACGCTCATCAGCGTGCTGCTCGGCCACCAACCCCCACCGGCGGAGCGAGCCGCGCTGGACCGGGCCATCCTCGCCGTCTACCGGGCCGCCGGAATCACCGCCGACCCGGCCACGCACCACCGGCCCGCGCCGCTGCTGCGCGACCTGGCCGCCACGCTACGCGCCGACCACGACCTGGCCGCCGCGACGCTGGCCGCCCGGCTCGCACCGTGGGTGCAGGGAAGCTTCGCCGACCTGTTCGACGCACCCACCACCCAGGCCCCGATCGGACACCTGGTCGTGTGGTCGCTGCGGCACCTGCCCGACGAACTGCGCACCGTCGGCACCCTGCTCGCCCTGGACTCGATCTGGCGCACCGTCGACGCCCCACAACGCCCCTCGCGGCGGCGGCTCGTGGTGGTCGACGAGGCGTGGCTGCTGATGCGCGACGGCGAAGGCGCCCGCTTCCTGTTCCGCATGTCAAAAGCGGCACGCAAGCGCAACGCCGGACTGACCGTCATCACCCAGGACGCCGCCGACGTGCTGAGCACCGACCTCGGCCAGGCGGTCGTGTCCAACGCCTCCACCCAGGTGCTGCTGCGGCAGGCGCCGCAAGCCATCGACGCCGTCGGCGAGGCGTTCGGGCTCACCGACGGTGAACGGCGCCTGCTGCTCTCGACCCGCCGCGGCCAAGGGCTGCTGATCTCTGGGGCGAGCAGGACCAGCTTCGAATCGATCGCCTCCGACGCGGAACACGCCCTGTGCACCACCGATCCGGCCGAACTGGCCGACCTCGACGAGGAGGAGGGCGATCTGTGACACCGCCGACCGAAGCCCTCAGCTCAACGCTCGTGTCACCGGCGCCCAGCCCCACCATCGGGCCGGGCGCCGGCCCCATCCCACCCCCCACCGGAGCAGCGGCCGCGCTGCTCGACGCCGCGGTGTGGGCCACACAGCGGCCGTGGCTGGCGGCTGTCGCCGCCAGCGGGCTGATCGTGTGGATCGCGGCCCGCAACCTGGTCGAGATCGGGCGGCACCGCCACCACGCCCGCGGCGCGCGCCTCGTGACGATCGCGCCGCCACCGGAAGTCGACCCGCACAGCGCTGGCGCGTTGTGGGCGAACCTGGCCGGCGTGCTGACCCCGTCACGACGGCGGCGCCTGCTCCACGGCGCCCCACACGTCGTGTGGCAGTACACGTGGTCCGGCCGGCAACTGCTCATCTCAATCTGGGTACCCGGCACCATCCCCCCGGGGGCGGTCGAGGCCGCGGTGCGGGCGGCCTGGCCCAGCTCGGCCACCACCACCGACGACAACCCGGCACCGCCGATCCCCCTAGACGCGCATCCCGCGGCCGGCGGGCACCTGCTGCCCGTGTACGCGGAGTGGCTGCCGCTGGCCACCGACCACGACACCGACCCGCTGCGCCCGCTGATGGCCGCCGGCGCGCAGCTCAAACCCCGCGAGTACGCCTGCGTGCAGATCCTCGCCCGCCCAGCCACACCCCGGCGAGCGGCACGGGCCCGCCGCGCGGCCGGGCGCCTCCGGGCCGGCGCCGTACCGGCGATCAACCCGGCCGCGCCGGTGTTGTGGCTGCTGGACGCGTTCCTGCCCAGCAGCGGCCCCACCGGCCGCGCTACGGCGCCTGCGTCCCGTCGGGATCCCACCGTCGAGCGCGACGTCCGGGCGATCCTGGACAAGACCGCGCACCCGCTGTGGCAGACCGGCATCCGGTACGCCGTCGCCACCACCAACCGGCGCCCCGGCGCCGACCCGACCGGCCGGCTACGGGGCATCGCCGACACCCTCGCCTCGGCGTTCGCCATCCACACCGGCCGCAACCGGCTCACCCACCGCGCCCGCATGCGAGCGCCGGTGGCCGTCCTCACCGCACGCCGCCTCGGCCCCGGATTCCTCACCTCCGCCCCGGAACTCGCCGCCCTCGCCGCCCTGCCGCGCGACCTTGCCGTGCCCGGCCTCGACCGGGCGCGGGCCGCGTCCATGCCGGCATCGGTCGCCGTCCCCGGCGGCGGGCGTGGGGTGAAGATGCTCGGCGACGCCGAAATCGGCGGCCACAGTGTCGGGCTGACGGTGGCGGACGCGAGGTATCACATGCATGTGATCGGTTCCACGGGCTCCGGCAAGACCACCCTGCTGGTCAACATGGCCCTCGACGACATCAACGCCGGCCGCGGCACCGTCGTCATCGACCCGCACGGCGACCTCGTCCTGGACATCCTCGACCGGCTCCCCGCCACCGTCGCCGACCGCGTCGTGCTCTTCGACCCCGACCAGGACAACCCGCCGACGCTGAACCCCCTCGAAGGCGACGACCCCGACCTGGTCGTCGACAACCTCGTGTCGATCTTCGGGAACATCTTCGCCAAGGCGTGGGGACCGCGGATGGACGACGTCATGCGGGTGGCCTGCCTGACCCTGCTGCGCCACAACAACGTCACCCTGCAACACATCCCCCCGCTGCTCAACAGCCCCCAGTTCCGCTCGGCGATGACGGTGGACCTCGACGACCCGGCCGGGCTCAGCGGCTTCTGGCAGTGGTACGACAGCCTCAACGACAGCCTCCGCTCGCAGGTCATCGGACCGGTCCTCGCCCGGCTGCGCGCGTTCCTGCTGCGCGACTTCGTCAAACGCACCATGCGCTACCCCAAATCGAGCTTCGACATGGGCCGCGTCCTCGACGGCGGAGTGCTGCTCGTCCGCATCCCCAAGGGCGTGCTCGGCGAGGACACCAGCCGGCTGCTCGGCTCCCTGATCCTCGCGCAGGTATGGCAAGCCACCACCGCCCGCGCCGGCGTCGAACCCGACCGGCGCCGCGACGCGACCCTGATCATCGACGAGGCCCAGAACTTCCTGACCCTGGCCAACTCCCTGGACACGATGCTCGCCGAAGCCCGCAAGTACCGGCTGTCACTCGTGCTCGCCCACCAAGACCTCGCCCAGTTCCCCCGCGACCTCCTCGCCGCCGCTTCGGCTAACGCCCGAAACAAGATCTACTTCACGGTGGCGCCGGAAGACGCGAAAGTCCTGTCCCGGCACACCCTCCCGGAACTGGGCGAGCACGACCTCGCCCACCTCGACGCGTACACCGCCGCCGCACGGCTGGTCGTCAACGGCCGCCAAACCCCCGCGTTCACGATGAAGACCCGGCCGCCGAAGCCGGTCGTCGGCGAAGCGACCGCCATCCGCCAGGCCACCGCCGCGGCGGTACCGAGCCAGGACACCAGCGCCGTCGACGCCCTCGTCGAACGACTCAGCCGCAAACCCGACGAACGTCGATCCCGTCCGAAGAGCGACCGGAGCTAACTGTCCCTGTCAGACGGTGGCGTCGCCGGGGTCGCGCACCGGCTCGTCACCGGGATCGTCACCGGTGACCGCCGGGCATCCGCAGCACAGCTCTGACCTGGGCTGTCAGTGCCGCACACACCCCGTGACAGGCCCTCCGCACCGACCTCCCTCGTCCCAGACACCCCTCCCGATCGGGAGGGGAACCCCATCCTGCCCAGGAGCAACCGCGTGTACTCCCGTGTTCCCCCCGCCTCCAGCAACCCCGATCCCCTGGCCGTCTTCGGTCGCATCGTCCCCCGCGACCACGCCCTCCTGACCCTGCTCGCCGAGCACTACCTGCTGTCCACCGACCAAATCACCAGCGCCCTGTTCGACACCCGGCGCACCGCCCAACGACGGCTGACGATCCTGCACCGCCTCGACGTGCTGCACCGATTCGGCCGCAGCGGCGCCCACGGCCGGTACGGGTCGCTGCTCTACACCCTCGGCCCCGTCGGACTGCAGCTACACCCGACCGTCTACCACGACCCGACCGGCACTGGCGGCAAGGCGCCACGCAGCTCCCTGGAACGCGCCAAGCGGATCGCCGCCAGCGGCCAGGTCAACCACCTGCTCGGCGTCAACCAGTTCTTCACCGACCTCATCGCCACCGCCCGCCACACACCCGAGGCCCGGCTGTCGCGCTGGTGGTCCGAGCAGCACGCCACCACCGTCTACGCCCAGGCCGGCATCCGCCCCGACGGGCACGGCGTATGGACCGTCGGCGACACCTCGACCGGCTTCTTCCTCGAGCACGACAACGACACCGAGAACCTCGCCCGGGTCGTGGCCAAGCTGCGCGGCTACGAACGCCTCACCACCTTCGGCCCCCGCTACCCCGTGCTGTTCTGGGTCCCCAGCCGGCGCCGCGAGGCCAGCCTCCTCGGCGTGCTCGCCGGACTGCGCACCGCCAGCCCGATCGCCACCGCCGTCCACGGCCCCGACCCCGCCGGCAGAGTCTGGACCCTCGCGTCGGACCCCACCCACCGGCGGTACCTGCACGAGCTGCCCTGCGACCACGGCCCCGACACGGTCACCAACCCACGGCGCTTCGACCGCCCGTAGAACTCACACCGCAGGCCAGCGCGCCGACACCTGCCAGAGTGAGCACCGCCGGCAATCCGACCACCGTCGGCGACGTCTGTCAGCAAACAAGATCATCTGTGAGAGCCGTGAAGGCTCACAGCGTCCGCGCCGACGAGGGCTCCGCTACGAGCCGGAGTGCCTCACAGCGCAGGCCAACCCCACTTTCCGGCGATCAACTCGTCGGATCGGCCTGACAGAACAGGCCGCTACCGTTCACGGCACAACACCACCTCATAAATCTCCACCCCGGTCCGGTCCCACCTCGGAACCACCGCCGCACCTACCGGTGCGCCTCGCCCACCCGCCCCGCCCGGGGCCGGTCGGCGCCGCGCCGCGCGGCGACCCCAGGTCGCACCGCACCAACCCGGACCTCTCCCGCAACCGACCCACGCACCCAGTGGGCCGGTCATCTGCGCGCGCCCTGACGCGCCCACCCCCAAGGAGGACCACTCATGCCCAAGAACCCGAACCGGAAGGCCACCTCGCCGGCTGTCACACCGACGGCGACTATCCGCACCATGATCGTCTGCGTGCTGGACGACCTGCCCCGCGAATCCCTGACCGCACACCAGCTCGACCGCAACTTCGGCGTGCAGGGCACGCTGTCGCCCCGTTTCTGGGCCAGCCCCGCCCTGCGCCTGTGGCAGCGCAGCCAGATGTTCGGACTGCGCAAGGGCCGCCCGGCCTACTGCGCTGGCGGACCAGCGCGACTGCTCGACCTGACCGGCATGCGCCAAGCCGCCGGTGTCGGGGCGGGCATCCGCCATCAGGTGTTCAGCCGCGCCGTGCACGGCACCCGCAACGCCACGCCGTGGCACGTCTACGAGGCCCGCCACCTGGCGGACCCGCAGCAGTACCCGTGGGACACGGCCGTCGCGGACTTCACCCATCAGCCCCGGGTCAACGCCATCCGGATGCACAACGCCGCCACCTACGGCGCCGGGCAGATCCGCCTCAGCGAACTGGAGATGTACCAGGCCGGCTGCATGGCCTACCAGCACCACAGCGCCCTCACCGCCCTCGCGGGCGACGCGCTGATCACCGCCGAAGGGGCGAAGCTGGCCCCGGCCAGCGACGCCATGGCCGACCGGGTGACCTACCTCGAACAGGCCAACCGGCTGCTCGACGCCATCGACCCCGACCAGCGACTGCTCGCGGTCGCGCTCTGACAGAACCGGCCAAGAACGAGACACGCCCGAACGGCCCGTCATGGTCCTGCTCGACGAGGTCGAGCGCCTGCGTCCGCGCCCCGCGCCGCAGTGCGACGGACCGCCAGCCGTCCACGCGCACCTCATCGCACGGCTTCGGCCGCCGCACGCGCTGGCGCACCGCCCTGCTCATCATCCTGGCTGCCGGCTCACGGTGTCGGCAGATACCCGCGAGCCGCCGCATCTTGCCCCGGCGTGCCAGCCGCCTCTGGCAGGGGCGCTGATTGCGCTGCGGGCCAGCGAGACGGCCGCTTTTCCCTCTTGCGCGTAAGCCGGCGAGCGCCGGCACCCACCCCTGGGCACCTCATCGAGCCGTTGGCGACCAGGCCCTGGTCGCCGTCATCACCCTGTCTGAAGGGACACCGCTTTATGATTCAACTTCCGATCTGCCCCGTCTGCAACGAGCCGGTGGCAGACCAGCCCGCCACGCACTGGACCAACGCCTACCGCGGCGGCAGTCCGTGGTGGCATCTGGCGGACAACAGCCCCATCTGCGCGGCTGCCGACGGCCAACCCTCCCAGCCTGCCCTCGTCGCCGACCCGCTTCCGGTCGACAGTCAGACCAATACCTGGCTGGACGACATGAGCCGCCTATTCGCCGTCGACGGTCCCTACGACCCCGCCCGACTGGGCAGCGCCATCACCGCCGCCGAACACCTCACCCGCTGGCTGCACACGGCCACCGGCCCATTCAGCGCGCTGCTCACCCTGCCGGCACCCTCCGACGTCGCATCCCTGATCGGACACCTGCACCGAAATATCCGGCGGCTCGCCCGGGTGCACGCACAGACCGGGTCCCACCTGCTCAACCAGGCCCGCCATGCACACCTCGCCAGCCTTGATGACAGCGAGGTCATCGACGCCGTTGACGACGTCCACGCATGGTTGCAGGACGCGGCTGACTGGCTGGCCCAGTCGGCGCAGGCGTCAGGGTTGGCTTGGTCCAGCGCCCGCAAGGTCGCGGCCGTGAATCACCTCGGCGCCTCCTGCACCGCCGACGGCACCGACGGCCAGGAGGCCAGCGGTGACGGCTCCTGACTACGCGCCGCGTCAGGGCAGCACGGCCATCTTCTCCGGTCGGTGGTTGCGCTACGAACCGGTCCCTGGCTTCCACCGCTACCACGAGGGATACCTCGCGACGGTGACCGGTTGGTGGAACGGCAGCTTCGATCTCGCCCTCGACCACGAGGCCGTGACCGCCCTGACCCAGACGTTCGCCGCGATGGCCACCTACGTCGGCGATGACTGGCGCACCGTCGGCTTCGACGGACACACCCTCACCATCGCCCGTCCGGTGTCCCTCGGCGGCGGCGTCCACCTCGTAGAGCCCTCCGGCGGGCGGTACCGGATCGGCTGGGGCCTGGCGTGGTTACCGGTCGACCCGAGCCGCTGCGACCACGTCTTCGGCCAGCCATAGCCGACACCGCCCACCAGCACGGGGCCCCGCAGGTTCCGCCCCGAGCGTTGACGGCATCCCAAGATCCGTCACCCGCACTTGATCACGAGGCGCTGTCGAAGCGTGGATCAGTGCACGACACATCCCGGCAGACGCAACAGCAGCCACAGGGAGGACTCATGGACAACCCCACCGATCAGACTGCGGCGCCGAGCGCCCTCGACAAGGTCGCCGCCGCTCTGGCAGCACTTGGCCAGGACACGGCCGCCGCGATCGCACAGGGCGCCGGCGTCGGCTACTCGACGGCCACCAAACGACTTCGCACCCTGGCAGAGGCAGGCCAGGCCGAATCGTTGCGCGCCGACGACGGCCGCACGCTCTGGCGGCACCTGCCCAACACGGCGACCAGCACCGATAGCGGCGACCCGCAGGCGACCACGACCGACGCCAGGCGTGACCCGCCCCCCGCACTGACGGACGACGCCGACGAGGCTCACGGACCGGACGAGGCCCTCGGCCCGGCAGAGGCGGCGAACACCGCCATGGCGGCGGGACCGGACGACGAGTCGACCAGTCTCCAGCCGGACGACGAACGCCGGCCAGCGCCGGACAGCGACGCGGGCCGGCCAGCCCTACAGGACCAACCCGCCAAGCCGGACCACGTCCCCGACGCACCGACCACAACGGAGGCGAGCGAAGCTTCCCCGGCCGACGCCGAGAATCCGCCCGCAGCCGACGCGTCTGGTCAGACAGAACCCCGGCCCAGTCTGGACCCGACAGGCAGCGACGAACCCATTGCGCCCAGCAGCCCGTCCGAGGCACCAAGCGCGTCAGGCAGCGGGAAGCCGCGCCGGTCCAAGGGCAGCCTGCGCGGGGCCATCCTCGACGTGCTCGAAGCCCACCCCGGCCAGCCGTTCAAGACCAGCCAACTGTGCAAGGCCATCGACCAGGCGAACGAGGGCACCGACTCGGCCAAGGCCAGCGCGGGCGCGGTCGTCAACGCCGTGCACAAGCTCGTCACCGACGGAGTCGCCGTTCAGGTCGCCGAGAGGCCAGCGACGTTCCAATTCGCCCCGGCAACCACCTAGCAGACCCGTTACCGCTGGTAGCCCGGGGCGGGCGTCGAACTTGGCGGTACCACGCCCGCCCCGGTGCTCCTTAAAGCAGAAGGAGCGATGTCAAGTGTGTCACCTGAGCTCGTACCTCACGGTGGCTGGCGGATTCCTCGCTGGTCTCGCCGTCGCCGCGGCACTGCTCGCCCGGCAGCGGCACATCATTTCCCATCAGCGGCGGGCGTTGGCTGCCCGCGACCGTGACCGGTCCTACTGGCATCGGCTGGCCACGCACAACGACACGAGCGACCTGCCGAACCGGCGGGCCCTGTGGACCCACCTTGAGGCCACGTTCTCGCTCGGGGAACCGCTCGGGCTCGTCCTCATCGATTTGGATCGGTTCAAGCAGGTCAACGACACCTACGGCCATGAGCACGGCAATGACCTGCTGCGCGAGGTCGGGCGCCGCCTGAGGGCCCTCGGGCCGTCGGTCGTCCTGGCGGCGCATCTCGCCGGTGACGAGTTCGCCCTCGTCGTGCACGGCGACGACGGTGAGGTCGAGACTGCCGCCCAGGCCGCCCACCGGCGCATCTCGGAGTTCCCGTACGAGATCGCCGGGCAGCAGGTGATCGTCACCGCCAGCGTCGGCTACGCGCTCGCCGAGCCGGACATGCTGCCCCGCGACCTCCTGCACACAGCCGACCAAGCCATGTACCTGGCCAAACGCAAGCGCTGTGGCGTCCGCGCCCACGACCCGGACCACGCCGAGCCGCCGGGAATCGTCATCCGCTACCGCGACCTGCGGTAACCCGCCCTCGGCACCAACCGCACCACGTCCCCGCACGCACCAGAAGCCCCGCAGGCCGATCCGGCCTGCGGGGCTTCTGCGTATGTCAAGGAGCCCGATCCCCGTGATGTCCTTCAACACCGTTCACACCCTGACCGGGTGCCTGCTGCACATTGAGGCCAGCGCCGACCTTGTCGGCTGGGGCCGCCCGCCTCTCCTTCTGCTCGTCCAGGACCGGCCGGCCCCAACCGCACCGCGCGGCACGAGACGCCAGATGCGGGCCGTGCACCTACCGCTCAACGACACCCGCATGGGCCGCTACCGCGCCGGACTCGCCGACCTCCTGCCGGACCTCACCACCGCGCTCGACATCAACCAGGCGGCCGCCCGGCCCACCCTCGCGGCCTGCGTCGACATCGGCCTGATCGCGAACCTCCTCGCCGATCCCACCCCCGGACTCCGCCTGCTGGCCTGGGCCGTCTGCTACGAGGACGTCCTCGTCGAGTCCGACGACCTGCACGAGATCCGCCGCGTTGACGCAGTCGACGCCGACCTCCGCGGCTACCGGATCACGAGGCGGCGGGGCGATCCGCACCCCGTGGTCCGCGTCGACGACCACGTCGACCACGACGACGCACCGGCCACTCGCTCCGCACTGACACGTCTCGTCCAGACCACCAGCAGGCCCGGCCGAATCACGCCGACGGCCTCCTGACGGCCGCCGACGCCCCCGCTGGGAGCGCGGGTCCCGACCTCGCCCGCGCGCCGCACACCTGTGCCCTACGGCACCACCCAGGCAGACGACTTGACCTTCATCGAGAGGGAAGCGTCGATCAATTGGGTCATTGTCCGGGGGCTGCCATCAGGCACAACACGACCCGCGCCGACCGGACGGTGACCCCTGCCCACAACCCCGACGGAAGGTCACCCGCCATGTCTGACCGCAGCCGAACCCGACCGTCCCACCGCGCCTTCCTCCCCCGTGACGTCACCGACCCCCTGCTGTGGCGGCTGGCCGTGGACGTCCTCACCGCCCACCAACCCGGACCCGGCAACCGGTGCGCCAACCTGCAGTGCGCCGACCAGAGCGGGCCGTGTTCGGCTGCCAGGCAGGCACAACGGGCGATGCGCGCCGCGCGAGCCACACCACCGCCACAGCCGGCACCCGCCCGTGAACCCACACCACAACGGCCGGCCCGCGACTCCGTCGGATTCGTCGGCTGGTTCACCAACGGTCTCGCCGCCGCTGCCACGCAACTACTGCCGCGGGTCCCGCAGCGGCTTCCCCGCCGCGTCCCCGGCGCGACCCTGACCGCCGCCTACGCCGCGTAGCCGCAGCCCACACGAACGACCAAACGCCGCCCGGCCCGAACCAAGGAACCTCACGACCTTCGACCGCGTGGCCCATTCACGGCCGTGCGGTCGTCGTCGTACCCAAACACACCACCACGACGAGGAGACACGACCCGTGGGAACCATTTGCTACGTCAGCGCCATCGCTCCCGCCCAGCCGAGCACCGTCCACGCCCGCTACGTCCACTTCGACGGCTACCCCCTGGCGCTCATCGCGCACCTGCGCGGCATCTGGGCCACCACCGCCCGCCGCGACACTCAAGCCCTCATCGATGCGGTCCTCGCCCACGACTGGTACTACCTCGGATCCGACGTCACCCCAGACACCCGGTCGTTCCCCCACCAGCACCCCGTCGGGGGTGTCGGCGTGACGTTCGACGACACCGAGCCGGAGCCCGCCACCGTCTTCCCGCTCAGCCGCGCCGGTGACCTCGACGCCTCGTGGATCTACGTGATCAGCCCGGCCGACGACACCGTCACCGTGCACACCGGCGACGGCGATCCGGTCGGTGTCCACAGCCTCGGCTAGCCGGCAACCAGGAGGACAAGTCATGCCCGGCCACGACTCTCACCTCGTCCAGCGCCACTCCACGCCCTACCGCGCTCCCTACCTCACCTATCCCCTCGTCCGTTGGGGGCCGACGTGAGGCTCCGATCTCTGGTGTCAGTCGCGGTGGCGCTCGTCGCCGTGTTAATCCTCTGCGCCGGTGGGCTCGGCGGATTACTCGCCGGCGGCTCGGCCACCGCCGGATGCCTCCCCATGGCCGCCACTCCCGAGTCCGTGTCAGACAGCTCCACGTCGCCATCCGGGCCGCCGATTCGGCGGTCGGCGGTCGGTGACTGGGACAGCGACCAGGTCGGCAACGCCGCCGCGATCGTCACCACCGGCGCTCGCCTCGGGCTACCAGGGCGCGGCTGGGTGATCGCGGTCGCCACCGCCATGCAGGAGAGCAGCCTGCGGAACCTGGCCGGCGGCGACCGGGACTCGGTCGGGTTGTTCCAGCAGCGCCCCAGTCAAGGGTGGGGCACCTCCGCCCAGCTTCAGGACCCCGTCTACGCGTCGGAGAAGTTCTTCGGCGAGCTGGCCACGATCAGCGGCTGGCAGGCGATGCCGCTCACCGAGGCCGCCCAGGCCGTGCAGGTCAGCGCCTTCCCCGACGCCTACGCGACATGGGAAGGACCGGCCACTCAGCTGGTGATCGCGATTGCCGACACCACGGGCCTTCCCACCGACGGCCTGGCCGGGTGCGGGGCCACCGGCCCGTGGACGCAGCCGGTCCTCGCCCCTGTCGGGTCGGGCTTTCGTAGCTCGGACCGGCCCGGTCACGACGGCGTCGACCTCAGCGCCTCGCGCGGCACCATGATCCGCGCCGCGTCCGCCGGGACCGTCCGCACCGTCCGCTGCAACGCCGTCTACGCCGACACCGGCGCCGATTGGGGCTGCGACCGCGACGGCGACCCCGCTCGCACGCGCGGGTGCGGCTGGTACGTCGACATCGACCACGCCGCCGGCTTGCTCACCCGCTACTGCCACATGGACCAACCCCCGATGGTGACGGTCGGGCAGCCGGTCGCCGTCGGCCAGCCCATCGGCGTCGTCGGCTCCACCGGCCACAGCTCGGGCCCGCACCTGCACTACGAGGTGCACCACAACCGCGATGCCAGCCCGAACGGCGCGATCGACCCGGTGCCCTTCATGGCCGCACATGACGCCCCGCTCGCCACCAGGCCCTAGCGGCGATACCGGCGGCCTCATGGTCACCCGACTCGACGGCCGTCGCGCTCGCGGACGACCGCCGCAACCCCATCCACACATCCCCAAGGAGGAATGGCACATGAGCACACCCGTCCTGATCGGTGTTGCCGCGCTCCGCGGCAGGTA
This sequence comes from Micromonospora parva, assembly GCF_040649675.1. Classification (NCBI taxonomy): domain Bacteria; kingdom Bacillati; phylum Actinomycetota; class Actinomycetes; order Micromonosporales; family Micromonosporaceae; genus Micromonospora; species Micromonospora parva. The sequence goes on from NZ_JBEZFX010000001.1 coordinate 318,056, forward strand.
CACCGCCCGCTCCATCCAGCTCGGCGAGGACCCGGAGGTCCTGGTGCCGCTGCTGCGCCGGATCTGGACCGACACGTTTGGCCGCGACACCGACGCCTTGGCCGCCGCGCTGCTGGCCCGTAACTGGTGGAGCCTCGCCGTCAACCCCAAGCCTCGGCGATGGCACCGACAGCCGCCCGTAGCGGGGCTGGGCTACCCGGCCGTCACCGGGAACAACACGATCCGGCAGGGCTCGCTGCGAGAGGACCTCGACGGGTTCGACGAGTGGATGTACCTGCTGCGCCCCGACCAGCGGCTGCTGATGGTGTACGAGGCGACGGTCCACGGCCGCTGGCTGCGGCACAGCGTCCACCACCTCGACCCGGTCGAGGACCTGTTCGTCACTGCACCCGCCCTCGACGAGGGCGGGTCGGAGATGACCGTGTGCACCGTTTGCGGCGCGGTCGACGAGATCGACCACGTCGAGGTCCCGTCCATGGCCGGCTACGGCCACGACACCGCCACCAGCTGCACCCGCTGCGGCTCCTCGGTCGCCACCGACCCGATGTTCGGCGCCCACCTCACCCGCAAGCCCTGGCCACCGCACTCCCCCACCACGGGTGACGCGAAAGGCGGCACCCGATGAACACGCGCGACCCGCTGCCACCGCCGCCCACAAGCGGCGGCCTATCCACTCGCCGATCGGAGAGCACCATGACCTACCAGCCCGGCCAGCGCGTCGCCCTGGTCCACACCAGCGACCCGCACACCCAGTTGCGGCCCGGCGACACCGGCACCGTCAGCCGCCACGACCAGCAGCAGAACATCGTCGAGGTCACCTGGGACAGCGGCTCGGCCCTGTCGATGTGCCTCGACGCCGGCGACCGCATCCAACCGGTCACCACCACCCCGCCGCCCATCGGTGGGCCAGTCGACGATGCCACCGGATGGGCCGCCGCACTGCAGCGGGTCCGCGCCGCCGGCACCGAGGCCGGCCACACCGCAGCCGAATGGTGGGCCCAGGACACCATCGGCGCCCGGGTCACCGGCGACACCCGCTTGGCCGCCCGCCGGGTCCTGGCCGGCATCAAGGACGGGGACCCCGCCGTCCTCGACGCCCTGCCCCGCTTCACCTTGGCCGGAGATGCGGTCGACACCGCCGGATGGGAGCTGTTCGCCGACGCCACCGGGGACGTCTGCGGCTGGTTCAGACTGCGCATCCAGCAGCGCGACGACGCGATGACCGTCTACCGCGACGCCTTCGACACCGCCGCCACCGGCCGGATCGCCGACCTGTGTCACCTCGCGGCCAGCCCCACCGGCCGCGACGTGTCCCACCTGCGCCCCGAGAGGGTCCGTGTCGGCGACGTCGGCGTGTTCTCCGGCGATTGGGCGCGCACCGCCGGCCCGGACGGCGGCGACCGTTTCGCGGTCGGGTTCGTCGGCACCCTGATCGACCACTGGAACGGGTGGGCGGTGTTCTCCTGCACCCGTGCCGTGGCCGAGGCGATCGTCACCGACCAGCAGCTGCACCGCGACCAGTACCGCGACAGCCTCCGGGACGAGGGCGTGCCGGAGGACGAACTGGACCGGCGGGTCGACGCCGCGCTGGCCGACCTGTCCTTCGACGGTGACGTCATCGTCGCCGACCAGCGCGCCCTGTCCGACGACCCGGACGCCATTGAACGCATCGCCCCCGACGGTGACGGCCGGTACGTGGTGATGGGCCGCAACTGGTGCTGGGAGGCCGTCGACCCGTACGCCTGCGACCGGATCGTCGGCGACCTGCCCGACCCCGACCAGGCGTAGGCCAAGACCTGACCAAGGCCAGATTGGCACCGGCACAACCGCCGCCGACAGGCGACACCGACACGCAAGCAGTCGAAGCACCGTACGCGGGCCGGGCACCGGCCTGCGACTCCCGAGTCCGACCGTGCCTTCCCCACCGGTAGGCGCTCGACCTGAACACCGCTCCGCGTAGCCGAGCACGGCTACGCGCGCTCTTCCCGCCCGCTGTGGCCCACCAACGCCGCCGCGCGCCCGGGAAGGGGCGCGCGGCGGCCTTATTCGCCAAGGAGCACCCCATGCCACACCTGAGCACACCAGTCCGCCGATCAGTCAGCCATACGCCAGCGCCGCGGCTGCGCGGATACGACTTGATCACCTCCGGGAGCGCGGGTATCGGTTGCACCCTGACCGCAGCCATCGTCGGAGGTGCCCGGTGACCTCGCCCGCTCGACCCGCCAAGCCCAAGGCCAAGCCCCGGCCGATGTTCGGGCCGGTCCTGGCCCTACTCGCGGCCGAGCCGCACCGCGCCTTCTCCATCGGCGACCTAGGCAAGGAACTGCCCGGCCGGTCGTCCGGAGCGATCGGGTCCGTCCTGAACCGCCTCGTCGACCGCAGCTGGGCGACCATGTCCACCGGGTCACCTCGCCGATACACCATCACCGCCGAGGGCATCGACGCGTTCACGGCAGGAGCCGGCAGCAGCCGCGCTCCCTCGGCTGCCGCCCCCACGCCCACGGCGACCGCCGCGCCGGCACCTGCTCCGAGCGGCCCGGTTCCCCCGCGTCCCGGCGCTGTCCTGCGCCCCAACGGAGTCTGGTACCTGCCCCGCCAGCTCGGCGACGGCACCGACGTCGAGGTGCTGCGCCAGCTGCGCCGCGACACCATCCCGGTCCTGCTCTACGGGCCACCCGGCACCGGCAAGACCAGCCTCATCGAAGCCGCCCACCCCGATGCGATCACCGTCGCCGGGCACGGCGACACCACCGTCGAGGACCTCGTCGGCAACTACGTCCCGCTGCCCGACGGCGGCTTCGCCTTCGCCTACGGGCCGCTCGTGACCGCCATGCGCGCCGGACGCGCCCTGTTCATCGACGACGCCACCCTCATCCCACCCCGCGTCCTCGCCGCCCTGTATCCGGCGATGGACGGCCGGGCCACCATCACCATCGCCGCCCACCACAACGAAGTCGTGACCGCCACCGACGGGTTCTTCGTCTGCGCCGGCCACAACCCCGGCGTGCACGGAGCGATCCTCACCGAAGCCCTCGCCTCCCGGTTCTCCGTGCATATCGAGGTCACCACCGACTTCCAGCTCGCCCGCTCGCTCGGTGTACCCAACGGCGCCATCGACGCGGCGATCGCCCTCAACACACGGATGCGCAAGCACGAAATCGACTGGGCGCCGCAATTGCGCGAGCTGCTGGCGTTCAAGCGCGTCGCCGAGAGCCTCGGCCTCACTGCTGCCGTGGCCAACCTCGCCGCGATCGCACCCGAGGCCGACCGGCAAGCCGTCGTCGAAGCCCTCCAGCGGGCCTACCGCGGCACCACCATCACCCCCCTCACCCTCGGCAAGCAGAAGTAAGGCAGGCCGTCATGACCAGCGTCTCCGCGCACCTGCGCCCCTCCGGCGCCAGCCCCGCCTCCACGGCCCCGGCCGCCTCACCATGGGGCCGGTGGTCAGCGGCTTGGACCAGGCAGGCCGCGACAGTGACCGGCCGACCAGACGCCAGCGTGACCGTCACCGCGGCCGACGGCGGCCCACCCGGCTTCAGCTACCCCGCCACCGCCCAGATCCAGGTCGACGCCGACCTCATCGCCGACCCGGCGATCGCCGACCCTCGCCGGCCGGGGCACCGGTCGAAGGTTCCCGTCGCCTACGGCGTCCTGCTGCATGAATGCGCCCACGTCATCCACTCCCAGTGGGATCCACCGCCCACGGTGGCGCCCGTCGTCCGGGAAGCCGCGCTCCTGCTCGAGGAGTCACGCATCGAACGACGCTACCGCGACACTCGACCCCGCGACCGGCGGTGGCTACGCCGCGCCGTCACCAGCATCATCGACCCCACTGACACACCTACCGACACCTTGTGGAGTGCCGCCTACGGCGCCGGACTGCTCCTTGCCCGCGTCGACGCCCGGATCCTTTACCCCGCCGACGTTCGCGAGGCACGACGCGCCATCACCACGGTCCTCGGAGGCAAACTCATCCGGGGCCTGCGCGCCGTCTGGCGGGAAGCCCACACCGTCGGCGACACCGACACCACCCGCATGATCGAACTCGGCGAACGTTGGTGCCGCCTACTCGGAATCGACCCGACCATCACCCCGGGCCTGCCCGCCGACGACGCGGCCACCAGCGCGATCGCGGCAGCCATCTCCGGCGCCCTCGACACCATCCTCCACAACCCTGCCGACACCCCCGAACCCGCAAGCGACAGCAGCCGTCCCCACGGACCGGGCATCCACGTCGACACCGACACGCCGATCACCTGGGCCGAACGCGACGCCCGCGACGCCGAACGCCACGCCGCCAACCGCCTCACCGTCCTGCTGCGCCGCGCCCGCCACCGCGAACCCGCCCGCACCCGCGAGCCCAGCGCCGCACCGCCCGGGCGGCTGCGAACGGGCGCTGCGGTCACCCTCGCCGCCCAGCGCGCGGCCGGGGCCATCCCCACCGCCCAGCCGTGGCAGCGCACCGTACGCCGCCCCGTCCCCGACCCCGAGCTGACCGTCGGCATCCTCATCGACGCATCCGGCTCGATGGAGGACTTCGCGAAACCCATGTCCTCCGCCGCGTGGATCGTGGCCCAGGCCGCCACCCGCGCCGGAGCCACCAGCGCGACCCTCGCCTACGGCGACCGGATCACCGTGCTCATCCCACCCGGCCGCCGCCCGACCACGGTCCGCGACATGCAAGCCGACGCCGGCACGGAACGGTTCGTCGAAGCCTGCGCCGAAGCCGACCGGCTCCTACACCTGTCCACCCCCGGCACCGCACGGCTGCTCGTCGTCGTCTCCGACGGCCACTACGTCAACCCCGACGAAAGCCAAGCCACCCTCACCCGCCTCCACCACACCGGCTGCGCCGTCCTCTGGCTTGCACCCGACAACAAAGGCTGGCCGCCCAGGGTCTACGACAACACCACCACCATCACCGTCGACGACCCCACCACCTGCGTCAACCTCATCGGCCAAGCAGCCATCGACGCCCTGACCAGGGCCTGAACCCGCACCCGTTGCGGGGCCTCGTCGACAGAGGGCACAGCGGGGACGGAGCCCGACCACACGTCTGGACCGTCCCCGCTGTCCACCCGAGGGTCCATGACCCGCAGCCCGCAGGCCCACAGACGAACCCTGCGCACGACTTGTCGCCATCGCCGCATAGAGCGTCAATCGCCTGAGCCCTTCGGACCAGACGTCGCGCCGTTCACCAAGGCGACCCCACGGGCTCGGGCATGGCGGCACACGGTTGATGAGAAGTCGGAATCTGCGAAGTGCGGGGCTGTCTCGCTAAGGGCTCTGGCTCGCCTTCGGTGGTGACTTTCCGTAGCGGCACCGTCGGTGCGCGCGACAGCCCGCTTCCGGCGCTTCGGTTCTGTCCGGACATCGCCGGGGGCTCTGCCTGGTGCGATCTTTGCTCTCTTTGCACCAATTCGGGCGACCGCGCTGACCAGACAGATGAGCCATCACCGTCTGCGACCACCGACAGTGAGCCAGAGCCGTTGGCTGGACAGACCCGATGTATGCGCTGAGATGTTGGGTGTGGCCGTTCCGGAAGAGCTTCTGCTGCAAAGGCAGAGGGCATCACTCCCCCGAGGCGAACCGGCATGTGCGTCGGTTGTGTTGGTGGTGTCGGGGTTCGGTCCACGGCTCCGGATCGATCGGTGGATGTGGAACCGAGCCCGACGGATGCACCATGAAAGCCGATCTTGACCAGCCCGGAAGGAACGTCCAGTGACAGAGGTCGGATTTTGGACCTGCGAGCACAACGGCTGCCTCAAGCACCAGAGTCCCAAACTCAGCCGGGACATCGGGCACTCGTGCTGCGGCCGGTGCGCGGGCGGGGAAGCCTGCAAGCAGGAGGCTTGGGGCCACGCGCCGCACTTCCCTCACGCCTTCGATCCGCCGGTCGTCGATGTCTACGGCCACGGTCCGCGCTGCGTCATCTGCAAGCAGGGTCCGCACTAGCGCCGGTTACTGCGCCACTCTCGGTGACTCTGCGTGCGGCTGGCTCAGGCTGACCGTGCTCGCGGACTCGATACGTTGACCAGCTCGGAAGGATGATCAGTGGAGACGCTCGCCTACGCCTGCCAAACCGCCTACCTTGACCCAATGAACGGCTCCGGCCTACTGGTCCGGTCATTACCGGAGGGCGACGTGGCCGCGCCCGTCAAGCCTGGCAAGGTGCCCGTGGCTCTCTCGGCGCACGAGGCCGACTGGAACGCGGCGATCCGCGACCTCGACGCCCGAGGTTGGGAGCCGAGCGAGGACAGCGAAGGCGGCTTTGCGCTCGATAGCACGATGCCGGATGGCCGCGAGGTCGGGCTGTACGGCCGAGAGCCTGTGATCGACGAGCCGGACATGGAACGGATCGCCGAGAGCTTCGCCGAGCTGCGCCGGTTGGCTGGCTCGATCGACTGACGCGCAACGACAGAAAGAGCCCCGACCTCGCCTCGCTTGGAGCAGAGCCGGGGCTCGTTCGCATTTCGTCGGGCGCACTGGTGAATCTATTCTGGACCGCCTGAGCATCCGTATCGGCACGGGGATGATCCCTCTGACAGGCGAGGGATCACAGGAGCCGGCTCAGCCCAGGAGGGGCCGCAATGGGGATCACCGACAAGACGCGAAGGATTCTGTGGGTTGAGTCGGGTGGACGGTGCGCGATCTGCCGAACACTTGTCCTCACTCCCGGCACGGACACAGATGATCCCTCCGTCTTTGGCGAAGAAGCCCACATCGTGGCTCGATCCCCCGGAGGACCGAGAGCGGGTGGCCTGCCGACTGAGGAGATCAACAGTCACAAGAATCTGATCTTGCTTGCAACAAGCACCACAAGCAGGTCGACGACCAGCCGAAACACTTCACTGTGGAGCGGTTGCTCGACATTAAGCGCCGCCACGTCGAATGGAACGCTTCCCTAACCAGCGGCGATGAGCTGCCGCGCTTCGTGCCGGACCCGCGATATCCGCAGAATGCTCAGCTCAACATGATCACTTCAGGCAATCAGCTCTGGAACATGATCATTGAGAGTGCGGCAACGAGCTACGCCTACGCCGATCACCTGAGCGAGGACGACGAAGACTTCATCATCGAGTTCCTGCAGAACGTCAGGGACTACGCCGACATTGCGGAGGATCTCCACTCAATCCGAGAGCAGCGCGACGCACAGAAGTATCTCGGCACCTACATCACCGGAATCATGGAGCGCGGATTCTTTATCGGTGCAAACCTCAAACGGCTTCTCTACAAGGGAGGCCATGGCGACCCCCTGCCGTGGGGCACCCTGCAGATCGAGGTGCAGCGAGCCAGCGACGCCAAGGTGGTCGACAAGGAAGGTAAGCCGTTCGACGGTGCACTCAATGAAAAGGGAGCGCGGCTGGTCTTGCGTACGTTCTTCCTCGGCTGGCTGGCCGAAGCCTCACGCACGGACCGTGCGGCCGGTGCGATCGTAGGCGAAGTCATTCCGGGTGACAGTTTCACGGCGGAGGACGTCGCTGCCTGGCGAGCTGTAGTCGCCGAGCTGCACTCGGAAGGACTTGTCGCTCTCGACGAGCACGATCCTTACTGGTCGAGTAGCGCCGTCCTAACCGACGCGGGAATCGCCGAGGTCGAGCGCACCTCAACGTGGCGCGGACTCTTCCAATACTCCCCGAAGAGTGGCGCGGCGACCCCGGCCCAGGGGGCATGACCCGGCGACGCGACAAGAGGACCGGTTCGCCTACTTGGCGACGAGGTCGATCACAGCGACGATGAAAGCGCCGATGCCGAAGAACATCGCGGTGACCGTCGCAAAGAGCATCTTCTGTTCGGCCAGCTCGTCGGCGCGATAGAGCGACCGAAACCACGCGGCCGCGCTGACCACTCGATCCCGCATACGACGGACCAATGAGGCTGCGTCGATCAGTGGTCGAAGCGCCACGAAACTCGCGGTAGTCCAAGACCAAATGCCAGCGCATACGGGAGCCAGGAACAGGAAAACGACGACCGCGGAAATGATCGCACTGCTCACGTTCCCGACTGGCCGAGTTTCATCATAGAAAAGGCCCAGCCTCCCCACTGTATCGAGGATGCCGAGCGGAACGGTGATGGCAAGAACGGGACCACAAAAGAGGCCAACATAGTGAAGCTTCTGGCCGCGCCTCTCGTCTTGCTGCAACAGGAAAGCTATCTCCCGGAAGTAGTCGGGAACGTCTTCGCCCGGCCCCTCAAAAGTCAGGAGCGACAATCGCGCATTTGGACCAGGCACAGAAAGGGTCAGGATTTCTTTCCCATCCTCGTGCTGTACCTCGAAATGAGCTAGGCGACCCTTGGGTGCGATGGCTATGAGTTCGTCGAGAGAGGACGATTCGGAAAAGACAGTTCGCGGGTAGCTCTTGCCGTCAGCCACCTGTGCGCCTACCCGCCACGTGGTGGTGCCGCCGCCGAGCGCCGCCTCAATGGAACGCACGTCGTCCGCGTTCAACTGCAATGTACGTATGCGCGTGCTAGCTCCCACGCTCTTCACGACTGCCACCGGCGCAGCGTAGCCAAGCATGGCTCGGCTATCCATTGTGGTCATGCTTGGAGGTATGCGCAGCGCGCTGACTAGGACCGGAGCCTCGCGCCGGCCACCCCGGCCTCGTCGTCATGTGGATCTCTATACGTGGCGGTGCACCTACCTATGGACTCTGGGCGGAGCTGGGCTGGCGTCGGGTTTCCGTCGCCTGGCGACCCCCGGTCGGCGGGGGTAGTCCGGCGGCAGGTATCGGTAGACCGATCGCAACGACTTGCCGATCCTCTCGGCAAGCACCTCAGGGTCCAGGTGCGGCTCCTTGCGCAGCCAATAGGCCACTGCCTGCGCGGTTCCCTGGGGCAATTCGGAGTCTTCCTCGTCGGTCTCGTCGTCGCCGACAGCATCCTGAGCACCGTCGTCCGTCTCATCGTCGACGTCTTCGCCCGCGACGTCCTCACTCTCGTCTGCCGGTTCCGCGACGTCCGGGTCGTCCGGCGACACGGCTTCGGGCGGGCCAGCATCGCGGCTGTCGGCAGTCTGCTGGTGGCTGCTCGGGGCCGACTCAGGGTCTTCCTCTGGCTCTGGTTGCCGCCCCCACCGTTCATCGCCTGGTGTGTCCATTGCCGACCTGGTCGCGGCTTGCGGCGGGGAGGGGGCGTGCGCGGGTACCAGCGGGGTGTCGGCGAGGCGTTCCTGCCTGAACCGGCGACGGCGGCGACGGGCAAAGTGAGCCGTCATGATCCGTTCTGGGGTGAGATCAGCGGCCAGGACCATGGTCAGCCCGTCGTAGTCGGCGGTGGCCGCGAGGCGTGCGGCGATCTCGTCTAGGTCGTACACGCGCACGGCGATGTCGGCGGTGGTGGGGTCCATCGCCGCTCTGATCTTGCGATGGAGCACCTTGGCGATCGCGGCGTCGCGCCGTCGGCGGGCGATCGCGGTGCGGGCCGCTGCGAGGGACTCGTACAGGTCGAGGCCGTCGGCCTTGGCGATGGACCGCGCCCGGGCGGTGATAGCGGGGTGGCAGATCCAATGCCCGAACACCTCGTAGGCGGGTGGTGTGGGTGGCAGGCCCCCGGTGACGCGCAGCCGGTCGCGGCGTTGGTTGCCGGCGTGCATCAGCCAGACGAGGTATCCGAGGGCGGACATGCCTGCGTAGAAACCGCCGGCTAGGTGGTCGGGGTGGGCGGCCCCGTTGAAGGTGACGGCTCCGGCGGCGATCGCGGCGGACAGGAGGCGTGATCCGATCGCCCGCTCGCCGAGGCGTCGTCGCACGTCGGCGTTGGCCATCACGACCACGCCGCCCAGTTCGAGCGCCGCGACGGCGGGGACCGCGACGGCCACCGGTACGCCGAGTGTTTGGACGGCGCCGGCGACTTGTCCAACGAGGGCGACCAGCAGCACCAGGACGTAGAACACCTGGCGTATCCAGGCGGCCTGCCGGACTGCTGCGGCCAGGTCGGCGTCCACCGCGTCGAGGGTCGTCGGGGACGAAGCTTGTCGATGCGCCGGCCCGCCTTGAGGGCTGCGGGCGGGCCGAGGATGTCCGGTGGGCACGGATGCTCGCAGGGCCCAGTCGGTGTCTTTGCGGTCCCAGTTCGTCGCCTGCGGGCCGCCGCCGCTGCGGTTGGGCTGATCGTGCGGGCTGCCACGACGTGCGTCGGGTGCCGCCGAAGGGTCCGGCGTCATGGGTGAAGTCCGCTGTCGTGAGAGTCGGGCTTCCCGGTCGGCTTCTGGCGGCGCAGGTCGGCGATGAGGCGGTCGGCGAGTCTGAGGGTGTCCTCGCTGGGTTCGGCGTCGATCTCGTCGAGCCTGCGGGTGAGGGTCCGGCGTAGGGAGCGGATCTGCTCGAGGTGTCCGAGTGCGGCGTGGGCGCGCATCGCTTGCTGGTAGGAGGCTTCGGCGTACGGGTCGTGGCGCATCGCGGCTTCCAGGACGGCCAGGGCTTGTTTCGGGTCGGGGGTAGCGGCGGCGAGGGCGAGGTGGGCATCGAGGGCTTGGCGGCGGATGCCCTCGCGGTATGCCTCGATCCATTCGAAGTCGAAGCCGTCGGCGAGTGAGCCGTCGTAGGCGTCGACGGCGCGCTGCAGTGCGGCGGTGCGGTCGTTGTCGGTGGTGGCGAGCGCGGCGTCGCGCAGCGCGTCGCGCATGCGCCACAGGTCGGTGTCGAGGGCGTCGCGGTTGAGGGCGTAGCGGCGCGACGGGTGAGTGAGGTAGGTGGCGGGTCCTCCGGTGAGGACAAGGGTTTTGCGTAGTGCGGATACGTAGGTGTGCAGGCGGTGCGGCGCCTTCGACGCGGGGGCGTCGGGCAGCAGGTCGTCGAGGATGTTGTCCTGTGCTGCCTCGCCGTCCTGAACGACGAGGTAGACCAGCAGTTCGAAGGCTTTCGCGCGCAGCGGCGTGGTCGTGTCCATGTCCACGATGCGGGCCCCGCCGAGCACTCGAACGTCGACGCGTCCGCCGGTACGGGAAGACTGGTCGTCGCCCGCCGGGTGCGGTTCATTCCCGGCGTGATCGCGGCGCTCGTGCGGGTGTGCGGCGGCGGAATTCTCGGGTGCGGGGTTCGGGTCGTGGGCGGCGCCGACCAGCCTGTCGGGGTCGCCCATATCGGTGTGATCGGGCAGGCCGGTGATGGCGCCGCTGGCTGCGGCCAGTCGTGGTCCCTGACCGGTGACAGGGCGCGGCGGTGCGGTCGGTGCCGGTGCGCGGGGCTCGCTGGGCTGCACTTCGGCGGGAAGGTCGACTCCCTGGGCCGGAGTAAGGACGTTGAGGCGACCAGCGTTGGCGGGGCGCGGGCCGGGCCGCGGGACAGCCTCTTTGTCGCTCGGGGATGTCGGACTGATATTGGGGTCGAGGTGCCTGACGGTTGCGGGTAGTGGTGTGCGCTGCGCGGGTGCTGGCGGTTGAGGCTCGCCGGTATGGGACTCGGCGAGGAGCCGCAGCAGTTCGGTGGTCTCGCTGTGGTTGATGACGCTCAGGCGGCCGACGGCGGAAGGACAGCTGTGCTGTTTCGCGTCGTGCTTAATGATGCTGGTGGAGCCGTTTTCGGCGACGAGGATGGTGTCGCCATCGGGCCAGGCGCCGAGCATTACGCCGTGGATGTCGAGTCGGTGTCCTTGAGTGAGCAGCGCGGCGATGCGGGTGCGCTCATGAGCAGTGGTGGGGGCGGCGATCAGCACCGTCGGCGGCACGGGTTCGGCGATCGGGTCCCGGTCGCGCAGGTCGGCGATCGTGTCGACCTCGTCGTCGCCGCACATGCGTGCGCGGTGCAGCGTCTGCTCTTCGATCAGCGTCAGAGCGTCGCTGAGTCCGCTGGTGATGGTCATCCGCGGGGTGTCCGTCAGTGTGGTTGTGGTGGTGCCTAACAGCGTGGCGAGGGTGTCCGAGGCGATGACGACGTGGTGGCGGCTATGGGGGTCATCTGGTCCGCCGGCGGCGAGGGCGGCCACCAGCACGCCTCGGGCCGCTGCCTCGGCTCCGGGCCCGATCAGACCGAGTCCCGCAGACGGCCATACCTCGATCAGCGGGCGGGTCGGCGCGGGTATAGGCGGCTGCGACTCGTGCGCCGTGAGCGTGGAGGTCTCGTCGTCTGCCGCGTCTGCCGGGTCCGAGTCAGCGTCCACGAGGGGTTCGTCGGGCGGAGGGTCGAGGTCGGGGTCGGGGTCAGGAATCGTCTTCGCGCTCGGGGTCAGGGCCCGTAGGCCGCGACGGATCCGGGTGACCACCGCCGGCATCGCCTCGACACTCGGGTCGTCGAGGCGTGGGCGCGCGGTGGGTTGCTGGGGGGTGTAGCGGCGACGGCGGTGTGCCCAAACGAGGGCAACCGCGGCGAGGACTGCGGCGGCGAGTCCCATGTCGAGCCAGCTACCCGTGCCGAGCGACACACCGGGCTGAGGGCGCGGCGTTGGGGCGGTTCGTTCGTCGGCGGTGCGAGTGGTGGGTGTGGCAGCCGGTCCCGACGCCGAAGCATGGTCGGTTGGCGCGGACGTGGGTGCTGGGGCGGACTCCACGAGGCCGTCGTCGGTGTCCGTTCCGGTCGGGCTGCTGGGCGATCCTGAGGGAGCTGATGTCGTCGGCGTTGGGGCAGGCGCCGGTCGGGGCGACGGGCGTGGTGCTTCGACCGTGGGAGGTAGTCGCAGTTTCCAGCCCGGGTAGATGAGGTCAGGGTCGCGAAGTGTCCCACCGGTGTGGGGGAAGCGGGTGCCACGGTTGGTGGTGAAGATTTCGGGCCAGCGGTCCGCGTCGCCGAGGCGGTCCTGGGCGATGCGGGACAGGGTGTCGCCGCGCCGCACCGTGTAGGTGTGCTTGGCCTGGTCCCTGCCGGTGGGCGGTGAGGCGGTCTGGTCGTCGGCGTGGGCACGCACGGTGGCTGCTGGCCCGTGCGGTGCATGGGTCGTCTCCGCGGCGGCGGCTGTGGTCGCGCTGGCGTGGGCGGGCGTCGCGGTGGCCGCCGTGCTGACGGCGGTCGCTCCCAGGACAGCCGCCGTGATGCCCTGCAGCGGCCCGGGCATGTGCAGCCGTGGCAGTCGCCGTGACATCCGGGCGGCCTGGGCGTACAGGCGGGCCGTGATGGCGGCGGCGAGCATCCCCCACAGCAGCCACGCCGCGAGGTAGGCGATGCCGGCGAGGAAGCCGCCGCTGAGGGGCTCCTCGACCCAGTCGCGGAGCAGGGTGGTCCACGAGCCTTGCGGGCGTGGCCACCTGCCGACGCGGACGAGCGTGACCGGCACGGCGACGAGCAGCAGCGTGACCGCCGACGTGTGACCGGCCGAAGCGACCCTGGACCTCATCGCCCCTCCCTTGCTGCCGTGTGCGGAACCCGGACGCCGACCGGCACCGAGCCGGTTAGGGCGACGCCGTGAAACGTTGGCCACCGAATCGACCGTAGGGCGAGCGGCAGAAGACGACGCGGTCCCGCTGGCTGACAGGACCTCACACGACCTCACACGACCTCACAACCCCAGCTCACAGGCAGTCGATAGGAGTCGAGACGGTGCGATCGGCGGCGTCTGCTGAGGCCAGGACGCGGCTTCTGCCCGGAGGACGAGCTGGCTGTCTGGGACCGAGTACGGGGAAACCGGAGGCGGAAACGGAGCCGGAAGCGCATGGGGGTAGCACGGTTCGGGCCTTCCCGAACTGGGTTACCAGTGCGCTCGGAACGGGCGGCGTTACCGGGTAGGGATGGCGGGATGGTCCCTGTGGGTGGCTGTCGTGAGCGCCGGCTCGGTGGGGACGATGCCCGCTGCGGCGAGACGACGGGCGTAATCCTTCCGCAGGTGGTCGGCCGCGTCGTGGTCGCCGAGGGTGATGAATGCGCTGACTGCGCGGGTGTGCAGTTCGGCGTTGTACGGGTCGATGCGGATGCCGGCCTGCAGCCATGCCAGGGCCTGACGGGCGTCAGGGCTGGCGCTGGCGAGAGCCGCGTGTGCGTCGATGACGTGCCGGCGGGTGGCCTCGCGGATCGGGACGAGCCAGGGCCAGGTCCGTCGGGCGGCGAGGTCAGCGGGGTAGGCGTCGATGACGGCCTTCCAGGTCGTCGCGTCGGTGGCGACGGCGGTGGTGGCGTCGCGGACCGCGTGGTGGAAGTGCCACAGGTCGACGGTGACGCCGGTGGAATCGAGGCGGTAACGGTCGTCGCTGTGCTCGATGAGGGTCACCCCGGCAGTGGACCGGATGGTGGCGCGGAGGTCGCTGAGGGTGGTGTAGAGGCGGCCAGTGAGAGAGCGGCGGGGCAGGCCCGGCCAGATAGCGTCTGTCAGTTGTCGGGTGTCGGCTCCGTCGGGGTGGGCGGCGAGGAACACGAGGACTTGGAGCGCGGCGGTACGCCGGATCTCCACAGGGTGGCCGTCCAGCAGCAGTGTCGGTTCGCCCAGCACGCGCAGCTGAAGGCGTCGTGTGTCGTTGCCGGAGCGGACGGGGTGGTCCTGGGCGGTGGCCTCCCACTGCGGGGACCGGCCTGCCAGTGCGGGGTTGCGCGACGGGCCGGAGGTGCCAGGCTCTGGCGGCGCCGTGCCGGGGTGGGCGATGACGGTGAGCAGGTCGGTGACCGTGACCTGGGTAAGGACGCACATCCGTGGCCCGGCTGACCCGCTGCTGTCCTGGTGGTGGGTGTGCCCCGATGGGTCGATCTGCCATGTCTGGCCGGCCGGCCACCGTCCGAGCACGGCCACCGCGGCGGAGGTGATGGCCAGACTCACCAGGACATCGGCGTTGTCCGTCGCGGACGCAACATCGACGATGAGGGTTGGTCCGGGTGGGCCGGCGCCCTCCTGCGTGTCTCGGTGTGCCGGGTCTCGTCCGGCCAGACCACGACCAGGGTGGTCTCCGGAGAAGAACCCTGCTGCCTGCCCGAGGTTGTCGACGACGGCCAGCCCGGGCAGGTGCCGGGCCAGCGTTTCGGCGGTCGGGCCGAGCAACCCGGCCAGGACGGATCGGGTGACGACCACGGACACTGCCGGGTGATGCCGCCCAGCTAGGAGGCTGGTGACGAGCAGGCCTCGCGCCGCGTCCTGCGCCCCCGCCCCGGTGAAACCGACCCCAGCGCGGGGGAAAGCCCCGCCAACGGCTGGCCGGTCGAGCAGCGACGAGCCCGCCGATGCGGCGCCGGGTTCGCCAGGCGGTGTCGAATCGGCGAGGGCGGCTTGCACGGCCGTCACTGTGGGGGGCAGGGGCGCCAGGTCCGTGTCCTCGCGGCTCGGTGGGCCGGGCGGGCGGGGCCGGTAGGAGCGGCGGCGGCGGAGCCACACCAGCGCCGCCGCGGCGCTGACCTGCTCCGCTGTCTCGCGCGGCAGCCAGCCACCGGCGACGCTGATCCCCGCGTCGGCCAGGGTGGCGCCGTCTGGTGGCGTCAGGTTGCCGGCTTCATCGAGGGTTCCTGCCGCTACCGGCTGCGTGGGCGGCGGTGGCGGTGCGGTGATCGCGTGGGAGCTGACGCCGAGGACGGCTGCGCCGGCGATGCCACCGGCGGTGGCTTGCCAGGGTGTCGGTAGCGGCATGCGCCGCAGCCACGACACGGTCGCGCTCAGGCGGGTCAGCACCCGGATCGTGACCGTGTAGGCGAGCAGGAGCCACACCAGCCAGGCCGCGATGGTCAGCGCGGCGGTGAGGGTCTTCTCGGTCAACGGGTCCTGCACCCACTCCCGTGCCTGCGCGGCGGTCGGCCAACCCAGTGCGGGTGGCCCGACCAGGAACAGCAGCACTATCGGCGGGCCGGCCAGAAGGGTGAGGACGAACAGCAGCGACATCAGCTGCCGCGGCCACCGCATGTCACCCGCCTCCACCCGGTGACATGTCCGCCCGAACCGGTGCCGTGGGCGGTGCGGTGCGGGTGCGCGGTGCGGGGCGCAGGATTCGGCTCCAGAGCCGAGTAGCCCACCAGGTCGCGACGGCGATGGCGTAGATGACGCCGAGCATGCCGGCGGCCCGTCTACTGACGATCGCCGCGAAGATCACCGCCAGCGGGGCGGCGAGGATGAGGCGGAACATCAGGGGTGTCACCACTGCCATGACTACGGCGACGCCGAGGAGGAGACCGCCGACGCGGCCGGCGATGTCGATCCACAGAATCCGGTCCGGCCACCGGTCGGCGGTCAGGGAGTACTGGATCAACCCCATGCCGAGGGTGGCGGCGACGATGGATCCGGTCGGCGCGGCCAGCAACGCCGACCAGCCGCCGTGCGGGGAACGCCACTGCCGGGCGGCGACGACCGCCATCGCCACGGCCATCACCGACACCGGCGCGATCGGCCACAGCGCCCACTTCAGGTACGGGCCGACGGGCATTCCGAAGTATTGGCTGGTGACCACCGCGTACAGGCCAGCGATCGCCGCGCCGAGGGACACCGCGGCGAGGATCCCGACGCTGACCCTTCCCCCTTCGGTTCGGGTGCCGGGGGTGGGACTGCGGGCGGCGATCAGCGAGCCGAGGACTGTGCCCGCGGCCAGGCACGCCAGCAGGGCCATCACGGCCGCCATCGTGAACTCGCCCCAGTTCACACTCACCGAGTAGTACACACCGAGCACCCCGTGCTCCTCGGCGGTCAGGAGGCACTGCCAGATCAGGGCGAGCGACGCGAAGCCGGGCACCGCGATCGCCGCCGCCCGCCGCACGGGCGGCACCGCCACCTCCACCCGCTCGACCGTTCCGGCATCGACGGCGCCGACGTCAGCGGCGCCTCGAGCCGCGGCCAGCTCCGGCTCGGGCACGACTATGGGTGCGGCGCCTGTGTGCTCGGCGATCGCCGCCGCTAGGTGCGGCAGTTGGGCGCTGCCGCCCACACAGTAGATACCGGCGAGGTCGCCGACCGTGAGCTCGGCGGCGGCGACTGTCTCCTGCGTCAACTGCGCCACGCGCCACGCCACCGGCCGGACGGCCTCGTCGAGCATCGCGCTGTTCGCTATCACCGGCGGCCGGTCCGGAAGCGGAACCGTGACAGCCGGATGGCTCACCAACGCTTCCTTGGCGACCCGGACGCTGTGCGCCACCGACGCGCGCGACGCGCCCTGACCCTCTCCCATCGACGCGCCGATGAGGGCGTCGGCGAGCGCCTGATCGACTGCCGCGCCGCCAGCCGCGGCGTCCGCGAGGGTCGCGAGGACCTCGAATCCAGCCGGCCCACGGCGCAGCACCGTCACCTCCGCGCCAGCGCCGACGTCACACACGACAAGGAACGCACCGACCGGCACCCGCACACCAGTGGCGAGCAGATACTCGGCGACCGCCACCGGGGCCTCCACCAGACGCGGTTGCGGCAACCCCGCCCGGTGCGCGACCTGCCGCATCCAGGTCCGCCGCCTGGGCCCCCACCCCGCCGGGACTATCACCCGCACATCCCGCACCGGCTGACCGACGACCCGCTCGGCTTCGGCGGCGACCCTGCGTAGTGGCGACGCCGCCACCTCCAGCGCGTCGCCGCCAGCGTCACCTGCCGTCGCGTCCTCCACCGGGTGGCGCGGGCCCGGAATGAACGCTGCGGGCTGCCCCGCCGCCTGTCCGTTCGCGGGCATAGACGACGCGCCGTGTAGGGATGGATTCGCCGCGAATGACAGCACGTGCGCGTTGCCGTCGGCCCACGCCAGGACGGCTTGGGTGCCGGCGCTGCCGCAGTCGATCGACAACCGCGCTTCCCCCGACCCCATGTCCATAGTCAAACATGAGGATCACATTCACGTCACCTGTCAATCACTCACGGCCAGCAGAGGTCAGGCGAAACCGCACCAGCGTCACCGGCCGCCGAACCGCCAAGGGACCTCATCGAGGAAATCCTCGTGCTGGGCCGTCTCCCACGCCCGCATGCTCGGATACCGGTCACCGCAGTACCGCCGCCGCAGATGCTCAGCGAACCGCTCCCGCTCCTGGTCGCCTGCCAGCACGAGCCCGCGATCATCAGCGCCTGCCCGAAGCAAACAACTACCGTCCGGATGGACCGTCACGGTGATCTCGCCCTGACGTGCCACGGGGACACCCGCGGCGAGGTACGCGAGATAGATGTAGCGGTAGTCGAACTCGTTGTGGCGCTGGTGTATCCAGCCCAACCACCGGTCCACCTCGTCCAAGGTCCACGGGCTCATCGGTTACCTCCCACCCTGCGGTGATCAGCCAAGATTCATCAATCCCAATCGTCAGTGCAAGCCATGACATGCCGGATGCGTCGGGCTCCGTGCGCGTCGGCTACGCACCGCCCCACCACACATACGCCTGAACCAAACGCCTGATCCACAGGCCGCCGAAGGTTTTCCACGCCGCTCTTCCGAGGCAGCGGGTCCGTGGATCGACCAGCCCAACCCCGAGGGGCAGCACCGCGATTTCCGTTATGACGGCACGGACGACGTGCCGACCTTCCAGTACGACGGGCCTCTACTCCAGGACCAGTGAGATTGGCACGGTCTGCCAACCGACAAAGCCGGAGCGGCTCGTGAGCCGAGCACAGAACGGCATAATTCCGGCCTGACCGAATCGCCACCCAAGACCAACAGTCAATCGAACACTTGTACGATGCTCCGGTGGAGGACATCGTGGCGCGCTGGTGGAACGGGATCTGGGGACGCCTGGGCCGCCGAGATGTGTGGCTCACCCGCGAGGTCCGATGAAAGGTCACCGCCCGAGCCGGCGACACCGACACCGGCCGGGTGCTGCGGTGGGAGTTCGACACCGAAGGCGAGGCCCTCGCCATGGTCAAGCGCCTCCTCGCCGCCGACGCGGGCGGCCAGTGGCGCAAGCAGTCCGGCGACAGTCAGCCACCACAGCAGGCATAGCGCCTGGCTTGCGGTCCGCAGCCCCACAGGCCGCGGACCGCCAGCCGGGATCGTGGTCAGGAGCTACAGGTGTTGAGCATGCTCTGCAGGGCGGACTTCTCCGACGACTGCAGGGTCAGGCCCCAGTTGTACTTCACGGTGATCCACATCTTGCTGTAGGTGCACCGGTACGACGACAGGGACGGCTGCCAGGTCGAAGGGTCCTGGTCGCCCTTGGACTGGTTGACGTTGTCCGTCACCGCGATCAGCTGCGGGCGGGTGAGGTCGTTGGCGAAGCTCTGCCGGCGGCTGGTCGTCCACGAGTTGGCGCCGGAGCGCCACGCCTCCGCCAAGGGCACGACGTGGTCAATGTCAACGTCGGAGGCCGCCGTCCAGGTGGCTCCGTCGTACGGGCTGTACCAGCGACCCGAGGTGGCCGCGCAGGCGCTGTCGACGACGACGGACGTGCCGTCGCGCTTGAGGACCTGCTCGCGGGTGTTGCAGCTACCGCTGATCGTGATCCAGTGCGGGAACAGGTCCCGCGAGTAGCCACTCGTTGAGCCCTGCGTCGCCACGGTCAAGGCGTTGAGCTGCGACTGGGCCGTCGCCTTCGATGGGATCCCGGGAGGTGTGGCGGACGCGGGCTGCGCGCTGACGCCGACCAGGGCGGCGACGGCGGCGAGGACGACTGTGGCGGCGTAGCGCGTGATGCGTGGGGAACGGGCAGAGACTGGGGTTACCCGCATAGGGGCCTCCTCGGCACTGGGTGGACGGCAACCGTCTCTGACGATCGTTGCCATCGAAGGGCGTGTTTGTGAAGGGGTGAGGAAGCAGCCAGGAAACTTTGAAACGCTCTGCGGCTGGCGTGCGAGCACGAGCCGGGTCGGCTCAACGCAGCCTCGCCGGGTGCCTGTTCCGGGTACGCGAAGTACGGCGTCTGCTGTCGAACGACTGTGCGCCCATCTCCCGGCGGCGCAGGTCGATCGGGGCCTGCTTGGCCCGCATCGCCGCGATGTTCTCCCGGAGTTGGCGCAGCTGCGGTGCTCGTCAAGTGACGCGCCACCGAGAAGCCCTGGTTGACGCCGTGGCTCTCGTCGCGTATCACGGTCCGCACTACCCAGCCGTGATACGCGCAACGGGCGTGTACCCGCTACCGTAAACCCATCGGGGATCATCGCTGGGAGGGTTGGTGCGGCCGAGTCGACGTCCACCCATCGCCCTTCAGCTGTCGCTGCTCATCATCGCCGTTCTGCTGGAGATCGCGGCGAACTTCTTCGCCAATGCCGACACGTCACCCCTGTCCGCCGGGATCCGCCAGGTTGCCGGTCCGGCGCTGATCGTCCTGCTGGTGGTGCTGATCGTCGGGAACGGCCTAGTGCTGTGGTGGCAGGCACCCCGTAGTCCGCGGCCCATGTGGCGGTCGGATCGAAGCCCCTATCCCGGGCTGTCTGCCTTTACGGAGCAGGACGCGTCGGTGTTCTTCGGCCGAGAGGAGCAGGTCGCTGAGCTGGTGCGCCGCCTGCATGAACTTGGTCTGGACGGCTCCGACCGCTTCGTCTGCATTACCGGTGCCTCCGGCAGCGGCAAATCCTCGCTGCTGCATGCTGGCGTGGTTCCCCGGCTGCGAGTGGGACGGTGGCAGGTGTTGCCAGCGGTCACGCCGGCGGGTGAACCGCTCGGTGTCCTCGCGGACCTAGCGGTCACGCTGGGTGCCGTCGACCGGGCCACCGCGCTGCGGGAGGTGCGGTCCCGCCCAAACAGCCTCGCCCGTCATCTAACCGCCTGGCGGGCTCGCGAGGGCCATCGGCGCGGACGCGTCCTGCTGATTCTCGACCAGCTCGAGGAACTGGTAACCCTGTCCAGCCCTGCTGAACAGGCGACGTTCCTGGAGCAGATCGCGACGGCCCTCGACACCGACCGGAGGCTCTGGGTTGTCGCGACGCTCCGCGTCGAGTTCCTCGCCGGTCTCCTCGCCGGGCCGCGCCCGGACCTGTTCGCTAGCCCGGTCGCGCTCGGGACCATGCGGCCGGCGGACCTCGTCACGGTTGTGGAGCAGCCCGCCCAGCTCGCCGGAATGCGCTTCGAAGACGGACTCGTCGACCAAATCGTCGCCGACACCGCTACACCGGACGCGTTGCCACTGCTGGCGTACCTGCTTGCAGAGCTGCACCGAGCGGCGGGCCCAGGGCAGACGGCTACCCGCCAGGCGTACCAGGCACTCGGCGGCGTCGCGGGGGCGCTGGGCCGCCAGGCCGACAGCGTGATGGCTGAAGTGCGGCGCGAGAGCAGCACCGAGGACGTCCTGGACACCCTGCTCCGTCTGGTAGCGATGGAGGGCACCGAACCGACTCGACGCCGGGTGCCGTTGCGGGACCTGTCCGATGATCAGCGTCGGGTGATTGCCGTCTTCACCGATGCTCGGCTTCTGACCACCGACGTGATCGACGGTCAGCCGTGCGCGCAGGTCGCGCACGAGGCGTTGTTCCGCCGGTGGGCGCCGCTGCGCCAGCAGGTCGAAGCGCGGGCGGAGCAACTGCGCCGGCGTACCGAGCTGGAACGGTGGGCGGCGGACTGGGTCCACGCCGGGCGCAGCGCCGACTACCTGCTCACCGGGGAACGGCTTGCGCTGGCCGGGCAGTGGCTTGAAGCGATGGAGTCGGCCGGCCAGGACAGCCCTACCGCGCGTGCCCTGGTGAACGCCTCCCGCAGCCGAGACACCGCGTTCCTGCACCGGGTGTCGGAGACGATCGGTCAGTTCGCGCTCAGCAACGTCGACCGATACCCAGAGCTCGCGGTGCTGCTGACCTCGGCCGCCCTGCAGGAGTGCCCACCAACGCCGGTCGCCCGCCGGGCCCTGATGGCAGCGTTGGCGTTCAGCCACACCGAGGCGGTACTCACCGGGCACACCGACGCCGTCCGCGGAGTCGCCTGGTCACCCGACGGCGCGCATCTGGCCACCGCGTCCAGAGACGGCACCGCGCGAATCTGGCACGCCGACACCGGCACCGTCGTCCGGGTGCTACGCGGGCACACCGGCATGGTGGACGCCGTCGACTGGTCCCCCGACGCCACCCGGCTCGCTACCGCCTCCCGGGACGGCACGGTCCGGGTGTGGGACGCAGCAACGGCGGAACCTGTCGCGGTGTTGCCCTGCGGCGACGTGGCACGCGGTGTCACCTGGTCACCAGACGGATCCCGCCTCGCCGGGTCGAGCCGGGACCGGACGGTCCAGGTATGGGACACCGCCACCTGGAAGCTTGCCGCCCATCTGGTTGGCCACGAAGGGGACGTGTGGGGCCTGCGGTTCGCCCCCGACTCCCGCCGGCTGGCCTCCGCATCCCACGACCGGTCCGTCATCGTCTGGGACCTCACCACCGCTACAGCGGAGCAGAGACTGACGGGGCACGGGGACTTCGTCGAGGCCGTCGCCTGGTCCCCCGACGGAAGCCAACTCGTCACCGGGTCCGGCGATCAGACCGTGCGGATCTGGGATCGGGCGACCGGTGAACCTCGACATGTCATCGGTGGTCAGGGATCCCCCGTCTGGTCGGTCGCCTGGTCCCCCGACGGTCGCACCGTCGTATTTGCCAGCGGCGACGGCAGCATCCGCGCCTGGGACGTCCGCCGGCTGCGCGAGGTAGCCGAGCTACGCGGGCACTCCCAGGTTGCCTGGTCCGTTGCACTGTCTCCCGACGGGCGTCGGGTGCTCAGCGGCTCCGGTGACGGCACCGCCCGGCTGTGGACGATCCAGCCGCGCGGCGCCGAACAACGGCTCCTCGCCGGACACGACGGACCGGTCACCGCCCTCACGCTGGATTGGATGGCGCGGATCGCGACCGGTGGCGCCGACGGCACCGTACGAACCTGGCGGCCGGACGGCACGGCCGACGTCGCGACTTGGCCGGAACCGGTCGTGGCCCTTGCCTGCTCACCGACAGCCAACGTGATCGCCGTGGCCCTGCGGGACGGCTCGGCCCACCTGGCCGGCGTCGACGGCGACGTTCGCTTCGGGGCCGAGGTCGAATCGCTGGCCTGGTCACCGGACGGGTCCCGGTTGGCCGCAGGCTGCAAGGACAACTCAGTACGAGTATGGGACGTCCGCACACGCAGTTCCGCCGGCGTCCTACGCGGGCACGCCGACTGGGTAGGAGCGCTCGCCTGGTCCCCGAGCGGCCGCTACCTCGCCTCCGGCTCCGACGACCGAACCGTCCGCGTGTGGGACATCGAAAACCCCGGCGACAGCACCGTCCACTCCGGCCATCAGAACTACATCGACGGAATCAGCTGGGCACCCGACGAGCGTCGGCTCGCCACCTGCTCTGCCGATTGGACCGTCCGCGTCTGGGACCTCACCGGCACCGACCAGCCGCAGGTCCTGACCGGCCACGACAAGCGCGTCCGCGCAGTAGCCTGGGCTCCCGACGGCCAGCGCCTGGCATCCTGCTCCGACGATCGCACCGTACGAATTTGGGACTGCGCGAACGACGACCAGTGCGAGGTGATCGGCGTTCACCGCGACGGCGTGACCAGCCTCGCGTGGTTGCCGGACGGGCGGCAGGTCGTGACGGGTTCAGCGGACGGCACTGCGCGCGTCTGGGCGGACTCGGTCGACTTGGCCGAGCTAACCGCAGTAGCGCGTTCACGGGTGTTCCGGGCGCTCACCGACGACGAGAGGCAGGCGCACCTATTGCCTAGCGACGCGGGCTCATAGGGTCTGCTCGACCTCGCGGGTCTCCTCGCCCAGCAGGTAATCGTCCGGGTCCAGGCCGAGCGTCTTACGACGCTCTGAGGCCCAGTAGGCCGCGTTGGCATCCTCGAACGACTCAGGGCCATCATGGGAGATCACCCAGACGTGCTGATTCCGCGCCCGGTCCTTCCACGACCCAAGGATCTCGAAACCAAGATCACGGCGCAGCGGGACGACCAAACGCTGCCACCTGTCCACCCACTCATCCAGCAGCCCTGCCCGGATCGTGTAGATACGGATTTGCACCGACCGTGCCATACCTGTCACCTCATCCGTGGCGCAACCCAGAGCGTTACGCCATCGACCCTAGTTGGCGCGATGGAGCCAAGCCGGCAACATAATCAGCGCTGCACGACGTCGCACGACGCGTCGAGGCACTTCTCTTCCTGACGCTATCCCGCCAGCCTGTCTACCATCGCCGCAGCATGCCAGAACGATCAGCGGTGATCAGAGCGCTGCGCCGGGCCGTCAGTTACCGCCAAAAAGGATCATCCGTTACGGGATGTCGCCGCTGTCGCATGGGAAGGTTTTCCTTGAGGTCAATCGGTGCGGACGGCCGGATTCAACCTGGCGTGGAGTGGAGCTGGCGCCGTAGCACCTCGCTCGGCTGACAGGCCCTGCCCACATGTCTGAAGCCTGACCACAAGTCCGCGACGCGGGGTGGCAGGGGCAGCAGCCGAGCCTCCGCAGATGGCCACTGTTGCGCAGGACGCAGAACACCAATAGCCTGGGCTCAAAGCCAAGCCGCGGAGATGGTGGGGCCAATGGGAGCACGAGTAGGCACAGTCGCGAGCCTGCTTGCAACATTATTATCTACGATATTCACCGCCGGCTTCCTTCTCGGCGGAGGCCCAGCATATTGGAAGTTTGCTCTTTTCTCCGCTTCCGTAGTCGCATTGGCTTTGACCCTCACGGCCTTCCTATCCCCTGGGGCACTGAACATCCACATCCTCCGATCCCGGTCCACCGATCCGGGACCTAAAATCGCGGCGTCCCTCATCACGCCGTACATATTGGAGACGCAATTTCGGCTGCTAGCCGATTTGCCCATGGTCGCTCCTGGATCCCGCAGCGCCAAGACTCACGGATCGGTGTAATCGATGGCGGCGGGCAGCAGCTCACGGCGCCTGGCTCAGCAGCGAGAATACGGCAGGCTTGATAGGAACAAGCTGAGCCAAATAATCGACAAGGCGCAGCTTTCGCGAGTCACCAGAGACCTAGAGTTAAAGCTCAAGAAGCTTGAGATGGACGGGTTCTCCGAACCTGCAGCGGCCGCTCTGAATGAGGGCCAAACTTTGTACTTCCGCCAACTGGGCGAAGAATCAATATCTCTGGCCAAACGGGATCGCCTTGACTCTGTTTCTGCGGACCATGTGCGACGGGCAGCAATCAGTCTCCGGCGCGCGGACGCTCCCACCTGGAAAGCAATCCTAAATATCGTTGGCGGCGCCCTGATGGGCACCGCAGTTCAAGAAATTGTGGGGATCGTCAACAACGACGGACCGCTAGAGAAAGGCAAGGTCCTCCTCACGATGGCGTTGGTTGCGATTGGCGTGGCCTCAGTGATCTTCGCAGTGGTCTCTTGGCGTCGCAACTAGACTGTCCCGCCCGAGGAAGTTGGTGAGCTGAACGAACCCGCAGCGTTTATAAGGGTCACTATGTTGCATACGCCGCCTGCGACGCAGACGGTCTTCAGACACCTCGGGCACTGGGTGGCGTGGATATTCGACTCCGTGGGGCGGCTGAGGCTTCATCAAAGATAAAATCGTTTATGTCACAGATCGCCTTCCTCCAGCCTTTCAGGATCAAGAGGAGTCTGCTGCGTCTGATGAGTCCCAACCTTGACCCGCGTTGGCCAGAGTCAGACACCTCCGAGCCATACCCAAATAGGTAAAGCCCTGACCGGCCAATGAATTGCGGCTGTCTCGGCGCTGCTGCAGGTCGCGGCGATCAGACGACAACTCGCGGTACTACCGGAGGACGTCAACAGCAACAGATCAAACTCTGCGCAGCAGGCGATCAAGCGTATTCCGGCCGGTCAGCGGAAGCATCGGAACGGTAAGTGGCCATTCCCCCGCGTCGTAGATTCTCAACCAGGAGTCCACCTCCGACCCGCGCTGTTGCTGTTGCTGTTGCTGTTGCCTGGATCTTCCGGAGCGAAGTCCCGAATCAGACCGGCAAGGCTCCACAATCGATCAATGCTTTAGGTTCGCGCACGAAGCGGGCCGGATCCGTGTAGATCACCTGGTCATAATCATACGGGACTGGATGGAAGGGCCGCTGACATGTCCGGAGAGTACGTTATCCGATGAGTGTCGCGACCTGCCGGGCGGCCAGAAAATGAGTGAGCGCCTCGATTTGTTCGGCCTGAACGGCGATCGTGACGAGGCGCTGTGCTCGGGTGACCGCGACGTACCAGCCGCGTAGGGATTCGTCGGTGTCCGGGTCGCCGTTGATCCAGCGGCTACTCGCGTCGCTGTCGGGCATGAGCAGCATGACAGCGAGATGTTCGTCGCCTTTGACCTGATGGATGTTGTCGGAACGAAACGACACCGTTGCAGTGTCTGCAGCACGTGGCGTCGGTGGTTTGCCGCTGAGCCGGCCGGTGCCCCGGCTCGGTCGCGCGCCCGGCGGCTGCGGCGCCCTCTTGAGTTCGGCGTTCACGTCGGCGATCCAGCCTGCGTGCGGCTCCGGCAACCCGTACAGGAATCGGTACGCGCGCCGGATGATGCCGGTGAAGTCCACAGCGGCGGCGGTGCAGCGTGCTTCGACACTGCCGCGGGCGGGAGTGTCCGGGTACCAGTACCGCAGCAGCATCCTGGCGGCGAGCCGGCATGCGTCGTCGATGAGGGCATGGTCAGCGGTCCCGGAATGCACAACGTGCCGGGCGTAGGCAAGCATGACGGCGTTGTTCCCGGACGGGCGCCGGTTCATGGCGGGCAGGTAGGTCCGGCTGTGCGCGGTGATTAGGCAGTCCACTGCCTCGATGCCGTTGGCCTGGGCGTGCTCGAGGAACACGTCGACGACCGGCCGGCCGCTCTGGACGTGCTTCGCCGTGCGGCCTTTCGGGAACCGAGTCGGCAGCAGGATCAACGGCGGCTCGAGCTGCGGCGGCCGGACCGCGCAATCAGGCGGGCGGGCACCGGAGCGCAGGGTCGCGGCGGCCTGGCAGACCGTCCGGGAGCTGCGCCAGTTCCCAGTGAGCTCGACGGTCTGCCCGAGCTCGGCCGCCAGAGCCCGTAGTACCCCAAGTTCGGCGTCGCGCCAGCTGTAGATCATCTGGTCAGGGTCGGCGACGACGACCAGCGGGATCCCGACGCGGTGCAGTGCCGTCATAATTTCCAGGTCGGTCACCGAGCAGTCCTGCGCCTCGTCAACGACGATTTCGGCGAACCGTGAGCGCAGCGGACCGGTGACGCTCTCCCCGTCGGCGAGGTAATTCAGCGCCAGTAGCCGGCTCTCATGCCCTGTGGCATATCCGTCCTGGTAGTGGGCGTTCCGGACGGTGAACGCCGCATGCGCCCACCGGTCCCACCCGTAGTTGCTGCCATTGATCAGCAGAGTGTGTTCCCGGGAGAGCAGGTCTTGCCGGATGGACTCCTGGCCGGTGCGCGGATCCCATACGAACGTGAATCCGTTCAGCGGAATCTGCCGGTCGAGTTCCACTGCGGCCTGCACCCGGTCCCAGCTGTCGATTAGCTGCAACGGCTGGTTCGACGGCAGGTTCGGTGTCACCAGGGCATCCCATATGAAAGCGTCCAGGGTGCCGATGTAGTGGGGGAAGGCAGTTGCGTCGGGCCGGCCGTCGCGGTGGCAGCGGCGACGCATCTGGGTCGCCGCGGCCCGGGTGAACGACAGCAGCGCCCGCCCGCGGCGCAGCGTGACCGCAGGTCCACGCAGGTGCCGGGAGACGATCACGTAGGTTTTCCCGGCGCCGGGACAGGCTCGAACGAACAGCGGCGCCTTCGCGGAGATAGCCTGTTCCTGCGCCGCGACGGCCTGCTCGAACGCCGTCGTCATCGGGCGCTCGTCGGCCAGACCGGAGGGGAAGCCTCGGCGATGTAGCGAATACCGTCGGCAAGGTTCTCGGGCACGACGAACTCGCATCCGGGAACCAGCCGGTCGGCCAGGGCGTGCGCGAACTCCGGCTTGGAGATGGCCGAGCCTTCAGCTGCCGCATCGTCAGAGCTGGAGATGAACAACATCCGGAACATCTCCGGCCGCTGGGCGACGGGAGCGGCCGCGATCGGCACCCACCGATGCTCCGACCTGGGTGCACACTCCAGGAACGCCTGGTGCAGCAGTACCTCGTTCTGCGGGCACATGAGGGTCGGCTCGAGGGTGCGCGGTGCGACGAACCACTCGATGACCTCAGGCCCGGCCCCGAGTCGTGTGGCCTCCGCGCGAGCGTCGATAACCCGCTTCGGTTCGTCGGTCCCCGCCTTGTCGGAGTCGGTGATCACCGCGATCCGCTGGCCGATCCGGGCACCGCTGACGGCAGTCAGCAGCACCTTGAGATAGGCGCCGAATCCCACACCGTCGGCGAGGACGATCGTCGCGCCGTGGAAGCGGTCCATAGCTTCCTGCGCTGCCTGGAGCTGCGATTCGCCGGCGCCAGCCGGCGCGGCCAGCACCAGGTCGCCGAGGGCCGGCAGCAACAGCCCCTCGGACGGGCCCTCGACCAGGATGATCCGTGCCGCGTAGAGCAGCGCATTCTTGGTGACGTCGAGGAACCGGTCGAGCTGTTTGATCTGCTTGATCCTGAGGCCCAGGTCGGCGACCGCCACGGCCCGGGCCTGCCATCCGGTGGTTTCCGTAAGCGGTCCGCGGGTCATCACGACGAGATCCTCAACACTGACCGCCGCGGACAGCACCGGTGAGTGGGTGGTCAGCACGACCTGGATGTGCCCGGCGGGCTGGGACGGATCAGTGACCGTACGCTGCCGGGAGGCTGCCGCCCGCCGTTTGAGGTAGCGCAGCAGCAGGGTCTGCAACTGCGGGTGCAGATGGGCTTCCGGCTCCTCGATCAGCAGCAGGGTTAGGTCGGACTCGCGGGCGGTCTCGAGTTCGGCCAGGACGGTCGCGATGTACAGCGCGTTCGCGTAGCCCAGCCCGGAGTTGTCGATCGACGCGGTCAGCGGCAGTTCCGCGTCGCCGAGCAGCATCCGCAGTGCCCGCGAGATCGACCCCAGGTTGGCATCCGTCACCGTGAGACCGGCCTGCTGACGGTGCGCCCCGGAGGTGATCGCCCCGAGTGAGCCGCTGACTGCCGAACCGACGGCTCGGACCGCATCGTCCTGTGCGAGTGCAGTGAAGTGCCCGGCGGCACGGCCGACGAAGGCGTCGACCTTGTCCTGACCGCCGAGCAGCGCCTCCAGCATCACCCGGATCCGGGCGCCGCCGGCGACGCCGAGATCGCGGACGGCATCGCGCAGCGCGGGCAGGTGCACGTGTCGGATCGCGGTGCGCAGAGACGGCTCGCTAGACGATTCCTTGTCCTCGCCGACCTGCCACGTCGTCGTGCCTCGACGACGCCCCAGCGGCGGCCGGGTGTACGTCAAGGCCCACGCCGCCGAGCGTTTCCCGTCGGCGGTCGCGCCGGGAAGAAACGCCGACAGATAGGCGCCGGCATGGTCCGGGTCAATGTCCGACAGAACAGCCCGCAGCTGGACTTGATCATCCGGGCCGGCACCGTCGAACATGTCACCGTCGGCCAGCGCCGGGCCGCGCCGTCCGTCGAGAGCATCGGTCAGCTGGCGCAGACTGTCGATCACCGTCGTCTTGCCCGCATTGTTCTCGCCGGCCAGGACAGTGACCTCGGGGCGCAGCCGGACGCTGACCTGCCGGCACGACCGATAGTTCCCGATCGTGATGTTGGAAACGAACATGACCGCCCCTACGAGTACGAACGTTCATGATCGCAGCGAGCCCGATCATGAACCTCGGACTTCAGGTCCGATTCCCGGCGCCGGACGCACGAGGCGCACTCCGCCACCTGCCGGCAACGAACCGCCCGGCGTCCCGCCGACGCGCAGGCAAATGGTGCAGCCCGGGCGCACCCGGCAACCCGCCAAGTACAACAACGTCCGCCTCGCCATCCCGCTGCGATTCCAGAGCTGCCCACGGACGGCTCGGCCCCTGCAGGGAGCCTCGTGCACGCCGATGTCGGGCTGTTCGGATTCTGGAAATTTCTGGAAACCATGATTAGGTATGGCGATCTTGCAACTATCAGGAGTACGTTCTGAGTCGTGCCTGATGAAGCCCTCACCCCGGAAGACCTGGCGGCCGCGGTCGCGAACCTGCAGCGCGCCCTTGAGCGGGCCGGGGGCGCCGATCTCGACCCGGGTCTGCTCGGTGCGATCGATGACAGCCTCACCGCAGCCCGCCGGACGGTTCGGCGGATGGCACGGACTACCGGCGGACAGGCTCGGGGTGGCCGGCGGACTGTTCGCGCTCAGGTGATCGAGGCCTTGTCCGACCTCGGCGTTCCGGCCAGTGCTCCGCTGATTAGCGCCTACCACCAGGCCATCTTCGAGTCGGACCTCACCGCATACGGGATGGCGTCGTTGCGCCGGGACGAGGCCCGCCGATCCCTGGAGGGTGAGGTGCTCGTCGTTCCAACCCTCACTCCCCAGCTGGCACCTGCCCGGGGCTTGCTGGCACTGTCGACCTGGCCCGACTGGCTTCGGATCACCGGCGTCTACAGCGAGCGGGTTAACCACCTGTACGTCGTCCGCCGCATGCTCGATCACCTCGAAACCCTGCCGGAGAGCGACGCCGACCGGCGGAACGCTCTCACTCAGGTGCTGCGGACCTTCGGGTCGAGCCTCGACGGGATCAGCTTCAACGAGATCGACATCGCGACGACCCGGGCCGCAATCAGCAACCAGCTGGCCCTCATTGAGGAGAAGGACCGCGAGGTCCGCGAGGAGGCCGCCGCCCGCCTCGGGCAGGAATCTGACCTCAGCCGCCGGATGTTCGGCACGCCGAAGCCCAATCTGCGTGTCGTCGGCGGTGATGAATGACCGCCGTCAATACCGTGGGGGTGGCGGGCGATCCACGCCTCTACGACGTCCGCGGCAGCCAGAAACCGGCTCGGCTCAACGCTCGGACCGCCGCCGCGCTGTCCAGCAATCCCGGCTGCGACCGCCGTACCGTCACCGACCTCGCCCAGGTGAACAAGGAACGGCTGTCCTCCGCGGCCGGGATCGATGCCCCGTTCGGTCAGTCGCCGTTCGCGATCACCCGTGGCAACGCGTTCGAGAACCGGCTTAAGCGCGGCACCAACTACGACATGTTGTTCACGATCCTCACCGAGGCGATCGGCCTACCGCCGGATCGCTACAGCGTGCAGGACCTCGGCAGTGACGAGCCGGCCGGACCGGCTGCGATCCGCGCCCGGGCATACCGCACCCGGCAGACATTGCGGTGGATCCTGTCCGGCGACCCGGACGCCCCCGCCGTACTCGATCACCCCGTCCTCACCCTCACCATCGCCGGGGTCGAGGTGTTCGTCGAACCGGATGCGCTCGCACTCGCCGCGGTCGGCGGACGGCTCATCCCCGCCGAGATCAAATCTTTCGCCTCCGTCGACAGGATCATCGACGGCGCCAAGGCCGCCGCGGCCGCGAAGCAGGTCGCCGTCTACGTCTACGCGCTGCGCCAGGCCGCCGTCGCGCTCGGCCACAAACCCGAGGTGGTATCCACCGAGGCGGTTCTGATCACGCCGGTGAACACCACCACACAGCAGGCAGTAGGCAACCCGCTGCCGGTCGGACCGAGGGTCGCCGTTCTGGAACGGCAGCTGGACCGGGTGACCAAGATCGGAGACATCCTCGACCGGCTCCCGCCCGGCTTCACCCTCGACCCCAGCGACCCGGTCCTCGCCGGCCTCACCGACGAGCAGAAGGCAGAGGAACTCGCCGCGCGCCTTCGGCTGATCCCGGCCAACTACCAGCCGGGGTGCCGATCCGAATGCGGGTTCGGCGAGTTCTGCCACCGGCAGGCCGTCGAATCCGGCAACCCGATGCTGCTCGGCCCCTCCACCCGGGATGCGCTGGCTGGCGTAACCGACCTGCGGCAGGCCGTGCGGATCGCGCACGGCCGACCGCAGCCCGCTGATGCCGCTCTGCCAGAAACCGAGGTAGCGCTGCGCCGCGCCGCACGTATCCAGCGGGAAGCCGAAGCCGCCGCCCGCCGCCGGAACGGAGCAGCATGAGCACCCTGGCCGCCCTACGCCGCGCTGAGGCGTTCGACACCGCACGTGCCGTGCCGAAGGCCAGCCGTCGGCACGTTGAACTGGACGACGCTCCGCTGGTCATCACGCTCAACGTGCTCGCCGGCGAACCCTTCGCGCCGCTCGGCATCACCTGGGGCACTGATCCCCGCGAACCCGCCGGGCACACGGTCATCCCGGAGCCCCGCAACCGCGACCTGCGCTACGCCGGTCTCGCCGAGTTCGGCCAGGCCCTGAACGAGTACCTCAAGCCGCACCTGGCCTACACGATCGAGACCTCGAGTCGGGGCGTGCAGTACCCGGAATGTGCGACCTGCCCGCAGATCGTCGTCCCCGATGCCGCTTCAGCGAAAGCACTCGTGCTCATGGCCGGCCGCGGTGTCCGCTATGCCCAGGGAGCCCCGCCTGCGGCCGCGTGGGCGGCCGCGCACCTGACCATGATCGGCCAGCACCGCGACTTCGCCGGACAGTCACTGCTGCTTGCCGCGACCAACCTGTTGTCTCTGCACTGGGAGACCGGACAGGCGGACCTGGAGAACCAGAACCTTGCCGCGTTGCTCGCCTGGATCGATCCCGACGCGGCGCACACTAGTCGCGCCGACCGGCTCGACGCGATCGCGATCGCAGAGAAACACACGTGGGGACCGCTGCGGTCTCCCGATTTCGACCGAGGCTTGATCGACCTGATCCGGTCCTACCACCGATCCCGGAGCGATCGCGCCCGCGATCTCGCCGTGCAGCGGATCACTGACGAAGTCCTGCCCGAGCTGGTCGCCGCGTACCGCGGCACCCACCGAGCGCTCCGGCTGCTGCGAACGCGGCCACCAGCGCCCAGTGCCTTCGCCCGCCGCGTCGAAGACCGCAAGGCATGGGCTTCGCACGCTCGCCGCAGCGACGCCGCCGAACCACCCCGGTTCACCGCCCGAGACACCGCCCAGTCGGCTCAGCGAGCCGTTGCCTACCTGGAAGGTCCAGCGGACCTGGTGCCGGCCCAGATGGCGTACGACGATCCGCTGATCATGGCCGAGCACGTCGACGTCGGCCAAGCCTTCACCGGTGACGTGGTCGCCGTCGATGAGAACAACCGCGAGGTACGCCCCGGCGGACGGAACCGGGTCCGGGTACCGATCATCACCGTCCGCACCGCCTCCAGACCGCCACATCCCACCGGCACCACCGTCTGGTGGGCGGACAACCCGGCGATCAAGTGCAGCATCCGGTCAGTACGCACCGCCTATTCAGGCCTGGGCGACGACCTGGACGACAGCCCGTACCTGATCAACCTGACCGTCCTCAGCGGCATGGCCAAGAACCCGCTGCCCGCCGCCGGTGACAGACACACCTTCGCCACGCTCAGCCCAGGATCCGGCGCGCCGGCACCACGCGCCGACGAGGCCCCGTGGACCCACCAGCCACGCCAGGAAGGACCCGACGCGTGATCGCGCCCGCCGCCACACCCAACTACGCCGAGGTCGCCGAACGGGACCTGCGGATCGTTACCACGCTGCTCGACGGTCTACGGGACGATCGGGCACTGGTAGTCAAAGCCCCTCCCGGCGCGGGGAAATCGACCCTGGTCCGCGGTGTCGCCCGACTCCTGCAGCGCCGCGGCGTCGTCCCGATCGTCACGCAGACCAACGCACAGGCCGACGATTTGGTCCTTGCACTTCACCGCGAAAACCCTGCGCTCACCGTCGCCCGTCTGCACGGCGCGGACGGGCTCGGCGTCGCTGTAGCGGCGTCCACGATCAACAGCGGCGGACGGCTGCAGACCGGCGGGAAGCTTTCCGACCTGTTGAGTCTCGGCGCCCGGATCATCGTCGCGCCTGCCGCGAAATGGGCGTACGAACATCCTGCGGCACCTTTTCGACGGATGATCATCGATGAGTGCTACCAGATGCGCGCCGACGCCCTCTATGCCATTGCCAACCACGCCGAACAAATACTGCTTATCGGCGATCCCGGCCAGCTCTCACCGTTCACCAAGCTCGACACCGACCGCTGGCAGGCACTGCCGCACTCTCCAATCCGGCCGGCCATGGACA
Source organism: Micromonospora parva (assembly GCF_040649675.1). NCBI lineage: Bacteria > Bacillati > Actinomycetota > Actinomycetes > Micromonosporales > Micromonosporaceae > Micromonospora > Micromonospora parva. The sequence continues at coordinate 351,793 of NZ_JBEZFX010000001.1, forward strand.
TCCTGTTTACCAACCACCCGCGTGTACCGGTCCATAACATGGGTGTCTCCTGGCGGCTCCCGCCGTCAGCCGCGGGACTGGTGTCCGACTGCTTCTACCCGGACGTGCCGTTCATCCCCGGCACGGCTGCGGCCCACCGGGCTCTGCGCCTCACCAACCGCCGCTTCAGCCCCCGCGTGGCCGCCGACTCAGCCATACACACGGCTCTCGATCAAGCCGCCAGAACCGGCTGGGCCTACCTGGAACTAACCAGCCGCCACACCGCCCGCGCCGACGACCAGACCGCACAAACGCTCACCGACCTGACCATCGCGCTCCTCGACCGGCAGGCCACCATTACCTCCGAATTGATCAGCGACCAGAACGGCCGCCGGCTGGGTCCTGAGGATCTCGCTGTTGTCACCGCCCACAACGATCAGGCGAATCTTGTCCAGGCTAAACTTGAGGACCTTGGCGTCGACCTTGACCGGATGACGGTCACCACCGCCAACAAAATCCAAGGCCGCGAGTTCGCGATCACCCTCGTCTGGCACCCGCTCGCCGGCCGAGTCGACGCCACCGAGTTTCACCTCGACCCCGGCCGCATGTGCGTCATGCTCTCCAGACACCGGCACGCCAGCATCGTCGTCGGCCGAGCCGGCGCCGACCAAATCCTGCTCAGCCACCCCGACAACACCGAACTGATCGTCGGCGAGAACCAACCAGAAGTCGATGGATACACCGCTCACTGGAATGTCCTCGACCATCTCGCCCACCACCGCGTCCCTGCCTTCTGATTGTTTGGCACGCTTCGCCTGTGTGGTACGGTTCGCGGCCCCACTGCTGGCTTCAAGGCAATAGTGTGGACTATCCCGCTAACGGCACTTCTCTTTGTCAGGGCCTCGGTAGCAGAGCAGTCTCCAACTTCTTGAATTGTGGCGAAGATCAGGGTCTGCAGCCATGATCGCAGAGCTTGTGGTCGGGGTCGCTCGGGAAACACTTGCGGCCTTCGGGCTGGCCCTCGAACGGCCTGCGCCCCGGTCACGACCGCCCGCGAGAGTGACTCGAGAGAGGCCTGTATTAGCCCGAAGTTGGTCTGCCCTCCTCGCCGGATCCCTCGTTCCCGGTCCCGCAAGAAGATTCCGTGCCCGCCGCACAGCCCATGGAACCCGCCCAGTCGTCACCGCGATCGATCCCCATAAGGCATCCTGGACCACCGTCGCAGTCGACAACCGGCTCCAACTACTCGCCAAGATCCAGCTGCGGGGCTGGGCGTGGAAGCCCTTGCGGGATGGCGCGAGGGCCCGCTCATCGTCCGTCGATGCCGAGGCCGGCACCATGTCGGGTGCAGCAGTGATGTACCCGCCGTCGGGCCCACGCTTTGACCAGGCTCGGGTGGTCCGCGGCGCTTCATACCCGCGGCGCGATCAACGAGGCACGCCCCGCCTCGGCGACGAACGGACGCGAATAACTTACTGCACGTATCAGGTGTCCTAGAAAAGAGCTCGCCCGCTGCCGTAGGGCGTGGATGGGCCAGGAGGCGACAAATGTGCCTGCACCTCTCGAACACGAGCAAGGATTGCTTCGACGAAATTGAGCCAAGATAATTCCTCGATAGGCTCGCACGGAGGCTGCGCAGGATTTTGGCTACTCGTGACGAAGCATACGGCGTCATACAGACCTTGTTGCAGCATACGCCACGACAGAATTTCCCCCCGCTTGAGGTACGAAGAGTTGAGGAAGTCCTCGTCCACGGGCCACTTGCTAGGGAGGCCGCCGACCGGATAGATGGTTTCTACACTCTCCTCGATCAGGAACATGAAGCCTGCCCATGGGCCTAAATCGCCGTACATGCCTGTCAGTGCATGTGTGAGGCGGAGGTCGGTAGCGTTACCGATGGCCTCCTCAGTGCGGTTGTTAAAATTGTTGGCGGCGCTTTTCGCGCCCAACGATTTTAGCTCCAAGGCCGCAATCAGCGTTTCGTCTTGGTAAACAATTAGGTCCCAGTTCTTGGTCACCCTATAGTATCCAGGAACGGTAGCCGAACGATTCCTTAGGAAATTACGCTCGCCATAGCCGCAGTCGATGAATACCGATTCAACCAATGCCTGAAGGGACCCGAAGTGCCTTCCGGCTCGGACTGCAGCGGCAAGCCCTTCACCCCTTCCTGTAATCGACTGCCTGTCCCGTGTCGTCCAATACGATCGACAAGACTCAGCGAACGCGGTCTGCAGAATTTGATGGTTCACCATGATTGCTCCTATTGGTCAGCAGAGCAGCCTCGCCTCGCCTGACCTGCCGTTATCCAGCGGAATAAGGGTGCACCGCACACGACATCGATAGGTGACCGATGAAGACTTCGACTCTAGCTGACCTATAGCCGACTGGAGCCTCCAGGCTTTACCGACGCTCAAGGAGCAGTTCGAGTGCCCTCACCTTCGGCACATCAAGACACCTCACCACGACCGGCAGGCGCGCGCGATGGCTCTCGGGTCCACGGTGCCCCCGGACGGATCTGCCGCGACTGCCGCGACGTTGCCGCCACCGCCAACATTGTCGACGGACACCGGTGGCACACGACGTGACCTAGGTGGTCGAACGGCAACCCCACCGCAGGCCGGCGCGTCCTGAAGTGGCACGAGGAAAGGGCAATTTCCGACTGAGCCTTACCCGTCTGTTCTCACAGCTTGCCTGCAAGTTGGGTATGCACAAGGGTGCGCAACCTTCAGCGGGCAATCTCGGGGTTTGGAGCGGGCGTGCCACCCGGGAACGCTCGGCGGAGATCCGCGACGAACCTATCCCAACCCACTTCCCGATCAGGTTCCGTCCAGGAAAATGGCTCCTCGGTGACCCCGACAGCCCAGGTGAGGTGGTAGAGGCCGGAGTCGCGCATTCGCTTGCACATGATCGCGGTGCGTTGCAGGTAGGAAGCGCCTTTGAAGATTGGGTCGGGCGACCCGAGAGGGCTGCCTACACCAACCGGCCTGGCGCTATCAGGGTTGATCCCCATCACGAAGATATAGGCGCGTCGCATATTGGCCGGCAAAATCCCATGCCGCTCCGCCTGTCGAGCATCCTCGGCGATACCGAAAACCTCGTCGGCCCGGTTGTTCAGGTTCTTCCCTTCGCTGCCACTCATAGATTTGTACTCCACGGCAAGGATCGGGACATCACCCTTGAGAACGACAAGGTCCCATGATTTGCTGGAGCGGTAATAGCTCGCCAGAGTAGCCTGCCGATTAGTCAATAGCCTTAGATCGGTGGCGCCAGTACGGTGAATCTCGTCAACGACCAACTGATTGAGGGCCGCCAGGTGCAGTCCTCCAGTTACCGCAGACCGCCTTCCCTGCTGGGCTCGCCCTCCTGCCTCCGAGCGTGCTGCCTGCTCTCGTCGCACGTCCACCCAGGACTGAAGGGCCACACCGACACGGTCCGTTGTGGAGTTCATTGATGCTCCTTGCTCGCTGAAAGCTGAGCTTGGAGCCTATCGGGGAAGAGTGTCTATAGAGAAGGCACCGAGCGCCGCCTGAGTCGCGGCGGCGCGGTCTCTCGCGCGGAAGGCTGCGGCAAGACCTTGGCGCACCTCGCTGCTGAGCGCATCTGGGCGGGGCACACGGACTCGTCGAAGATACTGCGCTTGGAACCGCAGCGTCTTGCCGCGCATCTTGACGCAGTACGCAGAAATCTGTCGTTCCATCACATCGGACAGCAGAAGTCCCCCAAGAACCTCAAGGTCCCAAGTGTCCGATATCAAGTAGTAGAGGTTATGGTGGGGATAGTAGCTGCCGGGTTCCAACACAGGATTGGGCCGCGCCTTCATGTCCTCCAGCAACAACTTCGGTCGGCGGGCTAAGGACATGGTTACTCGATCGATAGTGCGATGCCAGGAACCGGTGTTCTTTCGTGCGATCGCTCGCCCCCGCACGGCGCCTGAGTGCCTCGTTAAGTAAGCACGAAGCTCTGGCCAGTCGTCGAGGTCAACCAGGCCGTTTTCGTCCCACGGATTCACAAGATAATGCCCGGTCCACTCGTACTGCCCGCTCTTGACGTCGGCCGACATCGCTAGCGGCAGCATCCGCTCCGGTTCTACGGCCCCCGCGTCTCGGGTTACGTACACGGCGTCAGCACCTGTGGCTACACCAATGCCAATACGAGTTCCGGTTTCCTTGTCTTCGAGAAGCGGGAATCGGTCGGCAAGTTCTTCGAGCCACGTAAGAGTCGCCGGGCTGCCGTCAGGCCACGAGTCCGAGCTGGAATGCCAGCGGGGCAACCAAGAGGCCTGGGTAGAAGGTTCATCAATGATGCCGGCAGTCGAGGTACTGGCCCAAGAAGCGAATCGCTCCGCGGCATGCCTGTCGAATAGCCCGGTTGCATCACCGGTGGCCACGCAACCCTGCTCTCCGCGTCGCAGGACGGTAATCGCAGGATATGCGGACACCTGGGTCTCAAACACTGGTGTGTCATGCATCACCAGGCAGGCATCCATGGCGAAACCGCCCCCAACGATCTTGCTCCGCAGACCTCGTCCATATTGATTCCGCATCCAGCGGTCGGCGCAGATAAAGCCCAATCGGCCTTCGGCTTTAAGCAGATTGAGCGCCCGTTCATAAAAGCCCACGTAGATATCGGCTCGTCCGCCCATTGTCGGGCACGCGCGACGGTACATCCTTAGCAGGTGCGCGTCGATATCTTCAATCCGAATATATGGGGGGTTGCCGACAATGACATCTGCCTTAAGACCAGCCATGTCCGCCAGTAGAAAATCAGCCTGCTTGATCCAGGCCTGAGCCAACGAGACGGCAATCTCAGACGGACACCCTTCTCGCTGCAGGAGTTGAACAACCAGTGTCCTGCAAGTCACCACATGGCCCTGCTGCAGATCCATTGCGATTACCGCTCCCGACAACTCATCCCACGGGAGGTCGGGTGCGTGTTTGGACTTGGCAGCAAGGAGGCGCTCAAGCGCCGGCATGAGGAAGGCTCCCTCACCAACTGCCGGCTCCAGGAGTACCCACGTGGTCAGGTCCGAGTCGGGCGAGTACCGGCAGAGGTCAAGGATGAGATCAACGACCCACTGGCGGGTGAAGACCTCGCCATGTTGGCCAACGCCAGAAGCCCGGGGGTCGCGGAGGCCAGCCCTCGATGAAACATGGCCAGTCACCGTCATCGTCACGGCCCTAGGCTAGACGACGTTGACGGCATGTCCGAGTCGGGCGAGACGGGCGCTCGGAGAGGTTTGCAACATCTTACGAACCAGTCCAGGTCGCCGGCCGGCCACCAAGGGCAGCGCGGACGGCGGCCGGGCCCTCTATGCGCCCCCGGCGGCGCAACGCCTCGGTGCCCTAGCACTGCACCCCTGGCCGGAGCCGCTGCGGTACGTGCAGGTAGAGCCGAACATGGTCGTGTCGATCCAAGCTGACGTGGCCTACGAGCACCAGCGGTGGCGCCACCGCGTCCGCCACCAGCCGCGCTGCCCGGGGTGTCGGTGCACGACGTGCCGCTGCTACTCGGCGAGGAGGGTCGAAGCGGGACGCTCGCTGATCAAGACACCGCGGAGACGGTGCGCTCCGACGGTCAGGGTCAGCGGTGAGAGTTGATCCGTTAGGCAGTCTTGCCAATTCGGCACCGATAGGCCGCCCATCGAGCCGTCCAGGCCGCGAGTTCATGCATCCAAGCTGCAGTCGACCCGGACGACTTCGACGCCCACTACTCCCCGTTGTTCATCGCGAAGTAGTCCAAGGCCTCTGTTGCTGTGCCCAGCGGTTGTGGTAGCTGCTACCGGCAACCATGGGCAGGATACGTGCGGTGTCTGAATCCCGGCCGGCCTGTTCGCCGCGACCACGTCCTTTCACGACAACCCATCGGCAACCCTCGGCTGGCTGACCCCTCGGCTGTCAGCGTTGACGAGCAGACGTAGCGACGTGCTGTCGGCCGAGAGTGTGGGCGACTTGGTGCGAATGCCAGTCCCGTCGCTGCTCCCCGAGCACCTATAGGGAGGAGGCGACGACCGCTGAATGCCACACCGCGACGCACCGAACGTCACTAGCGGCGCGACAGGCTCGCCAGTGTTAGCGCTCTACTGCACATCCCCGTGGTGTCACTGGCCGCGGGTCGCTTCCGGCACGGGCACAGTGCCGCCGGCGCTACGTAGCGGCAAACCCGTTGCCGATACGGTGAGCTGTCCGGATGATGCGATGCCAACCGGTCGGCAGTGCAGGAGGCATGGTGCGCGCCACGTTGATGGATCGTGCAGACGGCGATCAGATCGACCTCATCCTGACGCATCCGGCGCACCAGCAGAACCTGCGCACTATGATCGATCTGATCCGGGCATTACGCGCCTGCCACTCTGCCGAGGACTTGTACCACTTTCAGAGTCGGCTTCGCAGCATGGTCCTCGACACCGAGCAGCGTCGCGCCGCGATTAGCCAGCAGATCAAACGACTGGATAGACACCGCAGCCTCACCGCTGACGCGCCCGAACTCGGCACAGCCCTCGACCGCACCGACCGAGAATCCTGGGTAGTAGAAGGCGACGTCTACGAGCGGATCTGGCGCCAGCTCAAGTCGATCGCGGACGCACTCGCCTGGAAAGTCTTCGGCTACCAGCGCAACATCATCGTGGCGCTGTCGCGCGCCGACGCTCCCGGCCCGATGTACGGCAAGACCGGCTTGGCCGCAGAGCTCGAGGTCATCGAGACCGCGTGGCGCGAGAACCATGAGTTCGTGCTGCACCACGACCTGACCAACGTCATCCGTGTCGGCGACGTCACCGTCCTCGACCGTGACGGCTGGGCCTGGCTCCGCGAGATCAAGACCAACCAGCGGTATCGGGTTCCTGCCCAGGAGCGGCTGCTGGCCGACACCTCGCAGGTCCTCGCCGACGAGACCGGCAAGTTGCCCAGCGGCTACGCACCAGTGCGCACCACCATCGACTACCGCACCGACTTGGCGGGTCTACGTGACATCCTCGGCTTGGCGCATGCACGGACAGGTATCGCCGGAGGCGTGGTCTCGTCCGGCCGCGCGGTCGTGGCGGCCAGTCAGTTCGCCGCCGCTGGCCGGTACACCGCTGAGGAGTTCGGCAGTCGTTTCGGCGCCGAACTCGCCCGGGTCCGCCGCCGCATCGGCGCCGACGACCCCGGGCACACGCTGACGCTGCTGAGCATCGACCAATCCGGCCGTACCCTCGTACGCCCACCCTGGGCGATTTACCCGCTCGAGGCCGAGGTCGCGGCCAGCCTCATCGCCGACGGCATGTTCTTCGCCGTCTGCATGAATCCAAACAAGATCATCGACTCGTTGGCCAAGGCCGGTGTCGAAGCATCCTGGCTGCAGCTTCTCGACGGCACCGAGGACCCCTCGAAGCCGTTGTTGAACGTCGCCGTACGGTCGGGCAACCGGCTATGGTCGACGTCCCTGAACTTCGCCGCGATCGCGGAGCTGATGCTCGAGCTGATCGATCTCCGCACCTGGAGCGAGCAGGTCGCCGCGATGCTCAGCGGTGAGTTCGCTGCCGGCACCCGGCCTTGGCCGTGCTTTGCCAGGGAGGCCAAGGCCTGGGCCTGATTGTCCGGACGCCGGCTGTTTGGCTCGATGCCATCGCCCTGCTCATGGGCGCCCGCACCCGAGGCCGCATGACCGAAAGCACCAACCCCACAGCCATGAAGGCCTCCTCCGCCCGCGGCTGCCGACGCCTCGAACCGGTCCCACTCGGACCCCCTGAGACGCCATCACGCCTGCTCAGCTATCTGGAAGCCCCAAACAGCAGTACGCCGACATTGTCAGCAAATGCCGATATCAAACTCCGACAAAACTTCGACATTCCGCTCCTGCCACGGGCTGCCGCCGCTATCGACAATGGGGACCTGACGATGCTGCCCGATCGCGTAACGGCCGTCGGCGGCGCCGGTGCTCGCTCAGATGCTTGGCGCTGCTCGGTCGACCCGGAACGATTTTCACAGGCAGCAGCTATCGTCTGCGCACATCGTAACCACACGTCTGCAGTAGACCGGGGGTTAACAGCGATGGCTGACAGCGACGAGACGAAGGCCGCCCGCCGCGAGCTCGGCCGCCGGCTCGCGCAGTTGCGCAGGGCTGGCGGTCACACCCAGCACGACTTGGCGCGGCTCGTGCAGTACGGCCGCAGCTCCGTGGCGAACACGGAGACCGGTCACCAGCACCCGGACCGTGCCTTCTGGGCGCGCTGCGACACCGTGCTGCAGGCCGGCGGCATGCTCGTCAGGGAGTACGACCGCATCACCGAGCTCAACCGTCAACGACGACGCTCATCGGCGATCCAGGAGGCCAGGAGCGCGTCGGGGCTGGCGACGCCGACCGAAGCTGGCCACGACGATTTTGGAGCGAATGGCGGTGCCGTTCTGTGGGAACGCGAGGACCGCATCGATGCCCGCCGGCTGGCACTGAAGTCTTCCGTCGATGACAACATTCGTCTCGCGTATCTGGAGAACGAGGTCCGCCAGGCAATCGCCGACAACGAGCGTCTCAGCCCGGTAATCCTCATAGCGCGTATGCGACCGCTGCGCTCCTACGTCGACCAGCTCATGGAAGGCCGGCAGCACCCACCGCAACGCGCCCGGCTTTATGCCGTCGCTGCTCACCTATCCGGGCTTCTCGGCGCACTCGCCCTTGACCTCGGCGCATTCGGCGCGGCTCACGCCTATGCCGCCGAAGCGTTCGACCTAGCCGAGGCCGCCGAGCAGTCCGAAGCGCAAGCCTGGGCACGGGCCACGCAAAGCCTGATCGCCTTCTACGCCGGTGACTACCATGACGCGCTGGCCTACGCCCAGGACGGCCTGCGCCGTGGCGGCACCAGCGGGCACCGCATCCGCCTCACGATCAACGGTCAGGCGCGAGCCCTCGCCCGTCTCGGAGACCGGTACGGCGTCGACCGCGCCGTCGACCACGCGTTCACCATGCTGTCCGACTACCCGGCGGACTCGTCGGTCAGCGCTAGTCTCGCCCTCGGCCCCTACTGCCCGGCTAGGACCGCAGCCAACGCGGCGACCGCCTACCTGGCGCTCGGCCGCACCGCGGGCGTCACCAACCATCTCACCACCGCGATCACCGCCTTCGACACCGCAGGGTTGGCTGGCCCGCGTGCACTCTGCCGCCTCGACCTGGCCACCGCGCACCTGCACGCCAACAGCCCCGACCCTGAGGAAGCAGGCGCACTGGCGGTGGAGGCGCTCACCCTCACCGCGGACCAGCGTTTCGAATCGGTCAACCAACGCGCCCATCAGTTCCTCGCCGCCGCCCACCCCTTCGCTTGCCACCCGCAGCTACGGCACGTCGCCGACCTGCTCGCCGACCGCACACCGGTCGCTGGCATCGGACAGGCCGCTCTACCATCGCTGTCATGAGCAGCCGGGAACTGGCCAGCCAGCACCAGCGTTGGACCGCCTACCAGGACCTGCCCAGACTCACCAACCACTGGTACTGGCGCCCGGGCTGGCGTGCCGACCGCCAGTTCTACACCTGGCACCTCACCTTCGAACATCAACCTGAACTCCATCACCTCGTCGCCGACCTGCAACGTCAACTCGCTCTGCCCGGACTGGACTTGGTGCCGCTCGACGGGCTCCACCTGACCATGCAAGGTCTCGGCTTCACTGATGAGGTCACCAACCCCGACGTCGCAGCGGTAGTTGCCGAGACTCGCCGACGCTGCGCCGGCCTGCCGCCGCTGGAGTTGACGCTCGGGCCGGTCGACCCCGACGCCGAAGGAATCGGCTTGCTCGTCCGTCCCTGGGACCGCCTCGAAGACCTCCGCGCCACCATCCGAGGTGCCATCGGCGCGGTATGGCAGACCGTGCCGGAGGCCGCAGATGGATTCCGGCCACATGTGACGATCGCCTACAGCGGCGGTCAGGCACCGACCGGACCAATCCGCACCCGCCTTAACGACCTCCGCCACCAGCAACCCGCCCGGGTGACCATCCGACAAGCATCGCTGATTGCGCTACGTAGGGAACACCGCAGCTACCGGTGGACGACAGTGGCGACTACGCCCCTGGGCGCGTGAGGCGTTCGACGCGGGTGGCGAGAAGCCGTGGCAGCACGGGGCGATGAAGTCGACCCGGCACAGGTCGGACCCGGCGGCATTCGAGGAGACGAAGCAATGGGCGCGTGCAGGGTTGCACCGTTCGGTGAACTGCACCAACGCCTTGCGCCCGTCGCCTCCGACGGAGGTGCGGAAGTAGCAGAACGAGGCGTCGGTGTCGACGATAAGGCGCTTCACGAGGATCTTCCTGCAGTAGGTGATGGGCGGCTGGCGCTGATAGGCGAGGGTGTCCCGAGCAGGTCCAGTGCGCCGTGGAGTTGCCGGAGGACGACTTGGGTATGGCGCCGGTCGGCGGCGGCAGGGTGGTGGCCAGCGGCGGCGGTAGTGAGCAGCCACCAGGCTGCCCACACCCGGTGCCAGCCCAGCGCCCATCGGGCAGCGGAAAGCCCGCCCCGGTCGGCTTCGGCATCGGGGTGGCCGCCTGCGGCGACGTAGGCGTGGATGAGTTTGCTGAGGAGTCGGGGTTCGGTTGGTCTGCGGGTGCCGAACCAGGTGGCCAGGTCGAGTAGGCCCGGTCCGGTGAACGCCTTGGCCCAGTCGACGAGGCGGCAGCCGGTGCGGCTGACGTGCAGCGAAGTGCGGTGGAATTCGCCGTGGCATAGCCCGAACGGTGGTCGCTCGGCACCGTCGGCTCTGTGTCGTGCGGTGGCAGCGAGTCGCTGCAGCACCGCCTCGATCCCTGCGGTGTCGTGGGTAAAGCGCCCTTGTCGACGGAGCTCGTCTAACGCGTCCAGACCTTGCTCTGGCAGCCGCGCCAAGCCCTCTTCGTCGAAGGTCAGGAGGTTGGGGAGGCCTGCAGTGGCGTGAACCCATCGGGCAGTGGTGGCAGCCTCCGCGGACGTCGCGGTCCGGCTCGGCTCGCCAAGATCTTCCATCAGCATGCCCAGACCGTTAGGGCGCATTGTGTAGCCGTTCAGCAGCGGGACTGGGGCTTGCTGGTTGTTGAGCGCGCGAAGGACGGTCGCTTCGCCGGTGAACGGTGCGGTGGCGATCTTGCAGATCAGGCTGCTGCCATCGGGGAAGACCCAGCGCTCGACCGAGGAGAGCTCCCATGTCTGGATGATGTGTCGGCGCGTCGGTACTCGTCGTAATGCGGCGAGCAGGTCGACTCGTAGCTGCGTGCGGAGCTGCTCGTCGAGCATGGGGCTGTTCACCGCGCACCCACTCGCTGTGGATAAGCGGTGGCGCGCTCGAACGACGTGAGGGCGGCGTCGAGGTGCGCCGACATGCTGGCGGGCACCCGAGGATGTGCGTCGCGTTGGAAGGCCCGGAAGTGCGGTAGAAGTCCGCGTAGCACCGGGCGCCGGTCAATGAAGGCTGGTGCATTTCCGGTGCTCTGGGCCCGGCGAAGCAGCGAGGTCAGGGCGACGATTTTGTCGGCGGTGGAGGCCAATAGCACCGGTTGGTCGTCGACGCGGATGGGCGGGTCGGGTTCATCAAGGGCGCGGTGTTCGGCCTGAAGGGCGGCGATGATCCGGGCGACCTCGCTCCCGTAGTTGGCGGTGAGGGTCTGGTAGATGTCTGTTTCTGTCGGGGCGAATTCCGGTGCGTCGTGCAGAAGCGCGGCGACGATAACGTCCTGTCCTGGGGCGGGGACGTGTTGCCCGATGGTCACTGCGACGCGCAGCGCGTGGACCAGGGCTGGTCGGTCGTCGATGGTGTGCCCCGCGCACCACGTTCGAGCGTCGCGGAGGGCGCGTTCGATCGCGGCGGGGCGGGGAGGCGATAAGACCGTCATACCCTGGTACCTCCTGATTGCCGTACGATCGGCGGCATGCCGGGGCCCCTTCCGCAATGGTGTGAACAAACCTGCGTGGTGTGTCCGGCTCAGCAGCTCGGGCCGGGCCAGTTCGATGTCATCGACCGGCCGGGACCCGAATTCGCGTACCGACCTGACCTCGGGTGGCGGGCAACCGCGGACGGAGTCGCCGTCTGCGTTCATCCGTTCCGGGTGGGCCTTCCCGCCGGCCGGTACGCCTCGGCCGGGGAACTGGTCCCCGATCAGACGCCCCGACCGGCGCCGACGGCGGCGGCGCTGGAGTTGCCCGCCGACGTGGTCGATCTGGATGGTTGGCTCGTAGCCGTCTTGCGGCAGGCACCCGCCGAAGGGATCTTCGCCGCTGTTGCCCGCGCCGAGCGGCTGGCCGCCGAACGGTTCGGAGCGAAAGAAGCGGTGACGGCCCTGCGGCGGGTGCTGTCGGTGGAGCTGGCTAACCGCTGACCCCGGCGCCGACCGGCTCGTTCCGGTCGAAGTCGAAGTCGTGGCTGCGTCCATCCCGGCCGAGGCCGGCCGCCTGGTAGCGCTCGTTGAGCAGCCCGAGACGTCGATTCACCTCGGCCGAGTCCAGCCAGTACCGCAGTGGTTGCTCTCCCCACCCGGCGGCGGCGTAGTAGGCGTCGGTGATCCCGCCGCGGGTGTAGGTGAACTCCTCCAACTCGGTGGCATGGGGGAAGGTGACGCCCAAGTCGCTCTGCAGGCGCGTCATCAGCGTGAACTGGGCCAGCACGGCGTGGATCATCTCGTCCACCGGCGCCGGCACCAGAAGTTCAGCGGCACGCTCGTCGCCGCCGGAAAGATCGAACACGGCAGCTTTGAGCGCCAGCACGCGCAGCGCTTCGTCCAGCAGCGGCGCGGCATCGCGCTCCAGCGACCAACGGCTGATTGCCGGGTAGCCGGTGAATGTGGCCCAGCACGTGGAGTACTTCATCGACGAGCTCTTCAGCCTGCCGTAGAGCGGGTGCGCCTGCATCTTGTCGAGGATCTCGGCGGCCCGACGGCCAACCTCTCCGACCTCCGGCATGGATGAAATGGCCATGGTGTATGCCCTCCCATGGGGTCGTGGACACGGCAGACCGTCACGCCGCATCGCGGCTGCGGTCCCTCATCGCCAGCGACGTCGACGCGGGCGCTGACTCAAACATCAGAAGTCGTCGGTGGCCGTGTCGATAAGGGCTGCCGTTCATCTCCGACAATTCGCTGACATGTATCTACGGCGGATGTTGGCGATGCCGGGATTGTCAGTGGATTGTCAGAACCCCCTGGCAGGACTGGCCGACATTGATCAATTTCGTCTTAGGTCGCTCTATGCCGGCGTCATCGCCGCCGCTGCGCTGTAGTCACCAGCCAGCGATGCCAACTCACCGAGGGAAGGTGGCGGTGCCTGTTGCCAGGAGGCTCATGCTCCTGCTGATCCCACCGCTGGTGGCGCATTCGGTCATCGCGCCGCAACTGCTGGCGTCGATCGGCCGGCAACTCTCCCGCCGACGGGCCTGTCCACGAGCAGGTGCATCGATGGCCTGCTTCACTCGGTCGGCGTATTTGGCAGACGCAATATTCCAATCACTGATTATTGAAACCCGCGGAGGAATTTGTGTACGAGCAGGATTTGGCCCGCTATGGATACCGCCAGGAGTTGGCTCGTCAGTTGAGGTTCCGGGATCTGGTCGCGTACGGGTTGGTCTACATGGTGCCGATCGCGCCGATGGCGATCTTCGGCAGCGTGTACGCCGGCTCCGGCGGGATGGTCGCCCTGGCGTACGCGGTCGGTGTGGTGGCGTTGGTGTTCACGGCGTTCTCGTATGCGCAGATGGTGAAGGCATTCCCGATGTCGGGCAGCGTCTACAACTACGCAGGGCGCGGCATCAGCGCGCCGGTCGGGTTCCTCGCTGGCTGGGTGATCCTCCTCGACTACGTCCTCGTCCCGGGGCTGTTGTATCTGGTGGCGTCGGTGGCGATGCACGCCACGGTCCCGGCGGTGCCGGTGTGGCTGTGGCTGCTCGGGTTCGTCGCAGTGAACACGATCGTTAACTCGGTGGGGATCCGCATGACGGCGGCCGTCACCCGGGTGATGCTCGTCGGCGAGCTGATCGTCCTGGCGGTGTTCCTGGCCGTCGCCGCCTGGGCACTCGCCTCGGGTAGGGGCCGGTTCAGCTGGGACGCCCTCTACAACTCCGACACCTTCACCTGGTCGCTGGTGGCGGGTGCGGTGTCGATCGCCGTGCTGTCCTTCCTTGGCTTCGACGGGATCTCCATGCTGGCGGAGGAGACCAAGGGCGGTTCCCGTCAGATCGGCCGGGCCATGGCCGCCGTCCTGATCCTGGCGGGGGTGCTTTTCATCGCGCAGACGTGGCTGGCCGCGATGCTCGTCCCCGACCCCGGCACCCTCGTTGCGGAGGGTGATCCGAACGGCACTGCCTTCTATGACGCCGCCGCCCTGGCCGGCGGGGGTTGGCTGGCGACGGTGTGCGCGGTGGCGACGGCGATTGCGTGGGGGTTGCCGAACTCGATGGTCGCGCAGGTCGCGACGTCTCGGCTGCTGTTCGCGATGGCCCGGGACCGGCAGCTGCCGGCGTTTTTGGCGAAGGTGTCGATCCGGCGCAACGTGCCGATCAACGCGACGCTACTCACCGGCGCGGTGTCCCTGGCGCTGGGCCTGTACATGGCGACCCGTGGGGATGGGATCACCCTGCTGTCGTCGCTGATCAACTTCGGGGCGATGGTCGCGTTCCTGGTCCTGCACGTCTCGGTCGTGGTGCATCACCTCATCCGGGAGCGCAGCGGGAACTGGTGGGCGCACCTGGTCATGCCCGCCGTCGGCTTCGCAATCTTGGTGTGGGTGGTGGTCAACGCCAACATCGCCGCCCAGCGCCTCGGCCTGGCGTGGCTCGCCCTCGGGATGGTCGTCCTGGCCGGCTTGTACCTGTCGGGCCGCCGGCCGGCACTGTCGGGGTTGGCGCCCGCACAGCCGCAGGCGCGTCACGTGGAGCGGGTGTGACCGGCATGGAGACGTTTACCTACCGGCCCGCCCGAGATGAGCTGGCCTACACCTTCGGCGGTCGGATGCCGGTGGCGCACGTGCGCGGCGGCGACGTGTTCACCGTCGTGACGGAGGACTGCTTCGGTGGTCTCGTGAGGGGGCCGTCGGACCTGCCGTCGCAGGTGTGCCGCATGCCGTACCTCAATCCGGTGTCCGGGCCGTTCTTCGTCGAGGACGCCGAGCCCGGCGACACCCTCGCCGTCCACCTCGCCTCTATCGTCCCCGCGCGGGACTGGGGTGTGTCGTCGACGTTTCCGCACTTCGGGGCACTGACGTCCACCGCCCACACGGCCACCCTGCAGCCGCCGCTTGAGGAGCGGGTGTGGGTATACGGCATCGACCGGCAGGCCGGGACCGTACGGTTTGAGGCCATCCGCAGCGACCACAGCGTTGACCTGCCGCTGGACCCGATGATCGGGACGATCGGTGTCGCCCCCGGCGGGTTCGAGGCCCGATCCACACTCGTGCCCGACACCCACGGCGGGAACCTCGACACCCCGCGTCTGCGGGTCGGCACCACCCTCTACCTGGGGGTGAACGTCCACGGGGCGATGCTCGCGCTCGGCGACGGGCACGCCCGCCAAGGCGAGGGCGAGGCCTGCGGCGTCGGCGTGGAAATCGCCACGACCACCACCCTCGCCATCGACGTCATCAAAGGCGTCACCACTCCATGGCCTCGGTTGGAGACCGACCGGGACATCCTGACCATCGGGTGCGCCCGTCCATTGGAGGACGCCTACCGCATCGCCCAGCATGACCTCGTCGGCTGGGCCAGCGCCCTGACGGGCCTGGAAACCCTGGACGCCTACCAGCTCGTGTCGCAGGCGGGGCGGGCGCCGATCGGCAACGTGTGCGACCCCAACTACACCGTCCTCGCCGCCGTCGACAAAACGCTGCTCCCCGCCCCTGGACCCGCCTATGGCGGGGCACACGAGCGGCTGCGGCGGCTTACCGCCGGGCTGCGGTAGGAGCCGGGCCGATGATCGCGTCGATCCCGCGCCTGCCGCTGCGCGATGACCTGTTCCTCCTCGGCCACGACGACGACACCGGACACCCCCACGTGCACCGGCAAACCCTCGCACTCGGGCTCGCGGGCGCGGTCCTGATCGACCTCTACCTGGCCGGGCGGGTGACCTTCGACCCGAACGACGACACCCGCCCGGCCAACCACCAACGGATACACCCGCACGTCGACCGGCCAGTCGGGGACCTGATCGCCGACGCCGCGACCGCCACCATCCGCCACACCCACCCACCCCTGCGGGGGTGGTTGCGCGGGTTCTCCGACGACCTGTACGACCGCACCCGCGCCGGCCTTGTCGCCGGCGGGATCCTGCGCCACCACACTCGACGGCGCCTCGGTGGCCTCATGCGCGCCGACACCTACCTGCCCACCGACAGCAAATGGGCCGTCGTGGCCCGTTCCCGCCTGCGCTACCTCGCCGGCGGCCGCGAACAACCCGACAACCACACCGCCGCTCTCGCCGGCCTCGTCGCCGACCTCGGCCTTACCAGCCACCTCTACCTCGACGGCGACACCCCAGCCCTGGCCGCTCGTCTGAAGGCCATCGCCGGGCAGCACTACCAATCGGTCCGCGACATCACCGCCGCCGTGGACGCCGCCGTGGGTGACCTCGCCACGGCTGCCTACCGCTAGCCCCAATTCACCTCACCTCGAGAAAGTCCACCGTGAACAACCTGCCTCACGTGCGATCCGCGGCCGAGACGCCCCACCCGGTGGGCCGGCGAGCCGTAAAGGTCACTGCCGCCGCCTGCGCGCTCGGCCTGCTCGCCACCGCCACAGCTATTCCGAACTGGACGGGTGCCGCCGCGCCAGCCCCATCCCCGCCCTCCACCACTGCCGCGTCCCAGTCGGCCGTGGCACCGTGTCTGTCACCTGCCGCCCTGACGGCGGCACAGCTCAAGGCACGCGCACAGCAGAAACTCGACCCATCGCCGACGCATCTGCCGGAGTCGACCCCGGCGCGGCATGGTCTGAAAACGGTGACGGTTGGGCCGTCCGGCTGCGACTCCATCCCGGGCCGGTTCGCCTACGTCCACCTGCTGCAATGGGCCACGGACACCACCATCGCCGGCAACAGCACCACCACGGGGATCGTGCTGTTCGAAGAGCAACGCTGGCGCGCCGACGACGCCTCCGGACGCGTCATCCGCAGCCGCTACCCCACCGATCAGCAGCCCGCCGACGACAGCACCTACTACCCCGGTGAGCTGGACGGACCCATCGGACCGATCGCCGCCGACCCGGCGGCGCTCACCGCGCACATCGACTCCACCCAGCCTCGATTCCTCGGACCCACCGCCGTCATCCGCGGCCTCGTCAGCCTGCTCGGCTGGCGCACTCCCAACCAAGCCGACCGCACCGCGGTTATCACCGTCCTGCGCGACACCCCCGGCATCGCGTACCACGGCTCGGTGACCGACAGGGCGGGCCGAACCGGCGTCGGCGTCAGCGCCACCTCCGACGCCATCCGCTTCCTGCTGATCCTCAACCCCGCCACCGGCGAACTACTCGCCTACGAAAGAGCCGCGCTTACACCGCCACCCGGCAGCGACCGGATCGGCCCTCTGGTCGACGACTATCACCTGTTCCTCGTCCACACCCGTGCCGCCGGCAGCGGCAACTCCTGACCCCGCAACGAAGAAGCCTCTAAGGAACCTCAGCATGGACACTGTCCCGCGTATCCGCACCGCCCGCTGGGCGGACAAAGACCACGTCGCCGCACTCATCGCCGACGCCCTCCATCCCAGCCCGCTCGCAACATGGCTGATCCCCGACCCGGGCCCACGACGTCGAATCCTCACCGACGTCCTCGCCATCTGGGTCGAGCACGCCCTGTTCTACGGCGACGTCCACCTCACCGACGACGCCACCGCCGTCACCGTCGGCTTCCACCGATACCGCCCCATCCCGCCACCAGCGAACTACCCGACTCGCCTAGGCGATGCCGCAGGCGTCCACAGCGATCGCTTCGACCTACTCGATCGACTACTCGCCAAAGATCGACCCAGTGAGCCCCACTACCACCTCGCGTTCCTCGCCGTGTCGCCCAGCGCCGAGCGGTCAGGACGCGGCACGTCCCTGCTCAGCCACCATCGCAGCCGACTCGACCACGTGAACCTACTGTCCTGGACTAGCACCACCCCCGATGCCCAGAGCCTGCATGTCCGGCATGGCTACATCCCAGGATCGGCGATTCAGTTGCCTGAAGGTCCGGTCATCTGTTCCATGCGCCGCAGCCCTCTCCACGGCGACATCCAGCCAACCAGGACGACTGCGACCGAGGGCCAAACCAGTCATCCAGGTCTCCGACCATGACCCATCCGCCACTCGCGAGGACGAGACATGAGACCGGCTACCGGGTGGACACCGGATTTTGGGGTGGCGAGGCTGAGCCCTGCTGTCCGCCAATCCGGCCTAAGCCAGGCAAGTAGCAGAGAAGAGAACCGATGCGTAGCGATTGGACCGCCCTGCCGGAGAGTGTCAGGGCAGCGATCGCCGAACGGGTCGGCGGAACCTTCGACGTCGCCCAAGCCTCCAGTGGCGACCACGCTGAGATCGCCTCGACGGTGAGAGGACCCGCCGGACCGATCTTTATCAAAGCGGCCTCCGGCGAGTTGAGCGTTCGGTCGCTGCGCTACGAAGTGGCGGTAACCCGGGCCATCGACCGGCACCCGCCCGCAGTCCTGTGGCAGTTCGAATCCGATGGCTGGCTGGTGGTGGGGACCGAGCATCTCGCCGGCCCCCACCCCGACCTGTCACCCGGCAGCACGGATCTCAATCTGCTCCTAGCCGCACTGAAAGCACTCCAGGAGACGCCGGCGCCCGGCGAGACGTGGTTCACCCCGGCAACCCGGCTCGGGTTCGCGCACCCGGCGATGGACGGCGAGACACTCATCCATACGGACCTCAACCCAGCGAACCTGATCGTGACACCACTCGGCCTACGCATCGTGGACTGGGCGTGGGCAACCAAGGCCGCCGCATGGGTCGAACTCGCGTTGCTCGCCCCACGGCTGATCGGCAGCGGCCACAGTGCGGAGCAGGCAGAAGAGTGGATAGCGCAGCTTCCCGCATGGACAGCGACCGACCGACAGGTCTTGAACGACTTCGCGTCAAAGAACGCAACGAAGTGGGCGGCCAAGTCCCGGCAGAACACCGAGCGCTGGGTACGTGACCTCGCAATGTGGACCGGAGAGTGGGCGCATCACCGGACCGACGGCCATCAGCCAGCCCGCGAGCCACAGCGCGGGGGCACGCTCTCGTGATGTGGGCGCCGGCAACGGTGAAACTCCTCAACCAGCCAGCAGGCCCACTCGGGACCGCAAATCAGTTCACTCAGCCGGGCAGGTCCATGGCGGCCCGAACCGAGAACCAGCCGCGCTGCTCCCAATCTGCTCCCAATGTAAGCCACACATACCGCAAAGCCCGTTACCGATGACTCCGGTAACGGGCTTCTGACCTGCAAAAACTGAGAGTGGGCGATGCTGGTATCGAACCAGCGACCTCTTCGGTGTGAACGAAGCGCTCTCCCACTGAGCTAATCGCCCTCAGCGCCTGTGACTCTACCCGATCGTGGAACCGGACCGGAAATCCGGGGTCAGTGCGTCGCGAGGTACCGCATCGCTTCGGCGACCACGTCGATGCCGAGGCTGTACTTGAGGGACAGCCAGACCACCGTGGCCACGAAGACCAGGCCGACGGAGCCGAGCACAATTCGCACCAACAGCGACTGTCTGGTCACCCAGCGCGTCCAGCCGTGGACGTGGCGGCGGGTGAAGCCGAGCAGCCGGCGGGCCCAGTGGTATTCGACGGCCCAGATGCCCAGGCCGGCGATGACCAGCAGCCAGCCCGGCCCGGGGAGCGGGATGAGGGCGATGCCGATGGTCACCACCAGCGCCCCGGCGATCGCGATGAAGATCTTGAGGGCGATCCGGCCGGTGGGGTTGGCGCGGATGAGGTCGAGGGTCAGTGAGATCCGCTCGCGCCAGCGGGGGCGGCGCGGTGGGTCCTGCACGGCGACGACGCCGCCACCGGCATCGCTGCCGCGATCCGCACCGGCGCCACCACGACGACCGGCACCGGCGTCATCGCCACCGGAACGACCGGCGTCGGACGCCGGCCGACCGGCCCGTTCGGGCTGCTTCATCGGCACTCCGTACCCCCGCTTTTCGGCTGCTCGGACCGCGACTTTCGGCGGGCCGGGCGCCGCCGCCGCATCCAATGAGGATTGCTTCGTCACCATTTCACCCCCCAGTGTCGCTCGGGCCCGTCACTGCAACGGCCGACTGGACGTTACCGGAGTAAGTCGACGACTGAGCCACCCGATGCCGGGCGGGATCACGCACTGGGCAGAACCGGAAATCCTACATGAATGCTCACATTCACGCGGCCTTTCCGTCCCCCTTCCCACCACTGGGTGAAGTCAGCGTATGGCGGAGCGTAGCCAGGAGTAGCACCTGAGTATGGGAAAAGCGGGACACGCGCGTTCCGCAGCGGTGCCGGGGGGAGAACGTCCATGAGTGTCATCCGACCGACGACCGTAGAGGTCGAGACGTCGCTAAGGCTCGTCGCACCTGACGCCACCGCCTTGCCGGTGCGTGCCAGTCTGCGTTACGACCCTGCTGACCCGTATGCGGTCCATGTCCTGTTCCATGCCGAATCGGCCGGGGGCGAGGCGGTGAGTTGGTCGTTCGCTCGCGAACTTCTGGTCACCGGCCTGGACGAGCCGGCCGGCATCGGGGATGTGCGGGTCTGGCCCTGGGCCACACCGCGCGGCGATTTCGTCGCGCTGGCCCTCTCGTCACCGGACGGCAACGCCCTCTTCGAGGTGCCGCGCAGCGTCCTGGTGCGTTTCCTTCGACGGACCTACGTCGTCGTCCCGCGCGGCCGTGAGGCCGAGCACCTGGACGTCGACACGGCGGTGAACCGGCTGCTCGCCGGTCGCTGACCAACCGAAAACTGCAACACCGGCCACACCGGGGCCGCGCGGATCTGCCGAGTCCGCGCGGCCCCGGCACACGCCCATCGGGTACGCGGACAGCGCGCCCCGGGTCGGCCGGTGCTCAGCCGTGCGTGGTGATGCCGCCGTCGACGGGGATGACCGCGCCGGTGAGGTACGCGCCGGCGCGTGACGAGAGGTAGATGGCCGTGCCGGCCATGTCCTCGGGGCGTCCGATGCGGCCCAGTGGCACCTGCTGCTCGATGGCGGCCCGGCTCGCCGGGTCGTCGAGCGCGAACGCCATCATCTTGCTCTCGAACGGGCCGGGCGCTATCGCGTTGACGGTGATCTGCTCACCGGCGAGCTGGTGGGCGAGGCTGCGGGTGAGCATGTGCACGGCCGCCTTGGTGGCCGAGTACGCGTACACCTCCATCATCGGCACCCGGATGCCGTCGATCGACCCGATGTTGATCACGCGGGCCGGGTCGTCGGCGCTGGCGGCGGCGCGCAGCGCCGGCAGCAGCGCGGTGGTGAGCCGGAAGACGGCCTTGACGTTGACCGCCCAGAGCTTGTCGAACGCGGCCTCGGGGTAGTCCTCCAGCGGTGCGCCCCAGGTCGCGCCCGCGTTGTTGACCAGCACGTCGAGCTGACCGAAGCGCTCGCGCACGGCGGCGGCCAGTGTCTCGGCGCCGGCGTCGTCGCTGAGGTCGGCGGGGATGGCCTCGCAGCGCCCCTCGGCGGAGAGGGTGGTGGCGACCGCCTCGCAGACGTCCGCCTTACGCGACGAGATGATCACGTGTGCGCCGGCCCGGACGAAGCCCTGGGCGATCATCAGCCCGATCCCCCGCGACCCGCCGGTGACCAGGACCGTCTTACCTTCGACCGAGAACAGCTGCGTCATGCCCATCCCATCGCGAGTCGGCGGGGGCCGCCGGCCGGCCGGGGTGACCGGCGAGTGCCGGGTGGACCGCGGACCGGCGGCGCTACCGTCGGGTAACGTAGCTTGGCCGCCAGGACCGAAACAAGCCCGGGGCGCACCGCGGATTCCGCTCCGAACGGTGACCGGGATGCGGTGACCTGCGGTTCGGGCTACCGTCGCAGGCGATGGTCTCCACCGATCCCTCCCCCGCGCCATCGATCGGAACGGCGTCTCGCGTGCCCGACGAGATAGCCACGTTCGCGCTGGCCGACCTTGCCGGCGACCCGGGCTGGCGTCGGCCGGTGATCGTCGAGCGGGAGCTGTTGATTCTCACCACCCGGGGGCACGGCGACGCCGAGCTCGACTTTCACCTGCTGCTGTGCCGGCCCGGCACGCTGCTGCGGGTCCGCCCCGGCCAGGTGCTGCGCTGCGCAGGCCCCCAGTTCGACGCCACGGTGGTCGCCTGGGATCCCGAGGCGGTACGCGACTTCGACGTCGACCTGAGCGCCACCGCGACCTGGCGGCAGTTGGCCGGTGAGGACGAGGACGCGGTGATCAGCGAGGTGAGCCAGTTGGCGGTGGACTGTCGGCGGCACCCCGACGGTCCCACCGCCCGCGTGCTGCTCCGGCACCAGCTGGCCGTGCTGCTGCTGCGGCTGGCCCTGCCGCACGCCGACCGGCCGTCGTCGCGGCCCGAGGACGAGACGTTCCACCGGTTCCGCCGCGAGGTGGAGCACGGCTATGCGCACACCCGGCGGGTCGAGGACTACGCGGCCGAGCTGGGCTGCTCCGTGCGGACCCTGACCCGGGCCTGCCTGGCCGTCACCGGGCGCAGCGCCAAGCAGGTCATCGACGAGCGGGTCGCGTTGCAGGCCGGCCGGTTACTCGCCACCACGGATCTGCCGATCGCCGAGATCGGCCGGCGGCTCGGCTTCTCCGAACCCACCAACTTCGGCCGCTTCTTCACCCGCGAAATCGGCGTCAGCCCCGGCGCGTTCCGGGCCGCACGGGACCAACCGGCGGCCAATCGGGTGATCCGACAGCGACCGCCGGCCGAGTCGACGGCCGCCAACGGGGGCAGATTCCGCCTCGGCAGCGCCGGTGACTCCGCCAACGGTGAGCACCCGATGAGACCACTGCCGCCCGCCGGAGGGCCGGGCGTCACCGGCCGGGCATGATGACAGGGTGCAGATCTCCGCGCGCGGCGACTACGCGGTACGGGCGGCGTTGAGCCTCGCCACCGCGTACCCCTCGCTGCTGTCCACCCAGGCCATCGCCGCGGAGCAGGACATGCCCCGCAAGTTCCTGGAGGCGGTCCTGGCTGATCTGCGCCGGGCCGGCATCGTCCGCGCCCAACGCGGCGCCGAGGGCGGCTACACGCTCGCCCGCCCGCCCCGCGAGGTGACGGTCGGCGCGGTGCTGCGCGCAGTTGAGGGTCCCCTGGCCGGGGTACGCGGGCTGCGTCCCGAGGAAACCCGCTACGAAGGCTCCGCGGAGAACCTGCCCGGCCTGTGGGTGGCCGTCCGGGCGGCGGTGCGGCGGGTCGTCGACGAGGTGAGCCTCGCCGAGATCGTCAGCGGTCGACTGCCCGCGCACGTCCGCAAGCTCACCGCGCTGCCCGACGCGTGGGAGCCGCGCTGACGCCAGCCGCCGGCCACCGCCTCAGCGGCCGAAGAGCTTGTGCAGCCAGGCGAGCTGTTCGAGCTGCTGGTGCGCCTCGCCACCCTCGTGGTCGTTGAACTCGTACACGCGCACGTCCTTGTCGCCCCCGTAGCGGTGGTAGGCGGCGAAGCAGGTCGAGGGTGGGCAGGTCCGGTCCATCATCGCGACGGAGAACAGCGCGGGCGCTGTCGCGCCGGGTGCGAGCACCGCGGCGTCGACGTACGACAACGTGCGGAACACCTGGCTGCTCTGGTCGCGGTGCAGCGCGAGATACTCGGCGACCTCGCCGTAGGGGCCCTCGGTGGCGACCCGGACGGCGCGCGGGAAGTCACACAGGAACGGCACGTCGGGCATGACCGCCGCCACGCCCGGGAACAACGCGGCCACCGCCAGCGACAGGCCCCCTCCCTGGCTGATGCCGGTGACGACGACCCGGTCGGGGTCGACGGCGGGATGCTCCTGGGCGGCCTGGGCGAACCGGACCGCGTCGGTGATCAGCCTGCGGTAGTAGAAGTCCTCCGGGCTGGTGACCCCACGGGTGAGGAACCCCGGAACGGTGCCCGCCGGGTACCGGTGCGAGTCGGCGGTGCTGCCGGGCGCGGCACTCCAGCCCTGCCCCCGGGTGTCCATGATGAGGTGCGCGAAGCCCGCCGAGGCCCAGAAGAGCTTCTCGTGCGGCAGGCCCCGGCCCCGGCCGTACCCGAGGTATTCGACCACGCACGCCAGCGGCCCGGTGGCGGTCGCCGGCAGGTGCAGCCAGCCGTGCACCGGCTCGTCGCCGAAGCCGGGGACGGTGACCGAGAAGGTGCGGATCTGGGTGAGCCCGGTGTCGACGGGCTCGTACGTCGCCGCCCCGGCCTCGGCGGCACCGAGCGTCCGCTTCCAGAACGCGTCCAGGTCGTCCGGAACCGTCAGGTCGGGTCGGTACGCCCAGCAGTCGGCGACGGTGAGATCGCTCAGAGCCACAGCTTCGCCTCCACGGCAGCAGGATTGTCAGATGTTCGTGGGGGTGGGTGCGACGCTCGCCATCGCCGCCGCGAACCACCCGGTGATGGTGCTGGGATGGGTGATCGCCGTACCCACCACCACCGTCCACGCCCCGGCCCGCAGCGCCTGGGCCGCGTGGGCCGGTGTGTGGATCCGGCCCTCCGCGACCACCGGCACGTCGACCGAGCTGGCGAGCCGGGCCACCAGGTCCAGGTCCGGGCCGGGCTGCTTGCTGGTGTACGCGGTGTAGCCGGACAGGGTGGTGCCGACCAGGTCGGCACCCGCCGCCGCGGCGTCGATCCCCTCGGCGAGGGTGGAACAGTCGGCCATCACCAGAGCCCCGGTCAGCTGGTGGACGGCGGCGATGGTGTCGGCGAGGGTGCGGCCGTCCGGCCGGGGTCGCGCGGTGCCGTCGAGGGCGACGATGTGCGCGCCGGCCCGCGCCACCGACAGCGCGTGCTCCAGCGTGGGGGTGATGAAGACGTCGTCGTCCCCGTCCTTCCACAGCCCTATCAGTGGCAGGTCGACCGCCCCCCGGATGGCCGAGATGTCCGCCAGGCCCTGGGCGCGGATGCCGGCGGCGCCCCCGTGGGCGGCGGCGAGGGCCACCCGGCGCATCGTGTCCGGGCTGCGCATCGGCTCGCCCGGGTACGCCTGGCAGGAGACGACGAGGCGGTGCCGGAGCTGCGCGATCAGCGTGTTCATGCGGTGCCCTCCCAGGCGAGTGCGGCGGCGCCGAGAAGTGGGGCGTCCGATCCGAGGGTCGAGGCCAGGACGGGCACGTCGTCCAGGACGGGCAACGTCTCCCGCCGTACGGCGTCGCGCAGCGCCTGCCACCAGGCGTCGCCGAGGCCGGCGACACCGCCGCCGATGACGACGACAGCGGGGTCGAGCATGTTGACCAGCCCGCCGACCGCCGAGCCGACGGCGGCCCCGCCCAGCAGGACCACCTCCCGGGCGATCGGGTCGCCGTCTGCCGCGCGTACGGCCACCGCGCGCAGGTCACCGACCGGCTGGCCGGTCCGCCGCGCGTACTCCTCGGCCAGGCCGGGCCCGGAGGCGATCGCCTCCAGGTGCCCCTGCCCGCCGCAGGTGCACCGCAACCGCCCGGCGTACGGCGAGGGTTGGTGGCCGGCGTGGCCGGCGGCGGAGTGGGCACCGGTCAGCGCGCTGCCGTCGACGACGAACGAGGCACCGATACCGGTGCCGACCGCGATCAGGAGCAGCGTCTGGTGGCCGGCCGCCGCGCCGTGCCGCGCCTCGCCGAGGGCGTGCGCGTGCACGTCGTTGATGGCGGTGACGGGCAGGTCGAGCAGGGCCCGCAGCCGGCCGCTCAGGTCGGTGCCGGCCCACCCGGCCAGGGCGTCGGTGGCCGACAGCACCCGACCCGTCCGGTGGTCGATCACCCCGGCGCTGCCGACGCCGAGGGCACTGACGCGGGTTCCCATCGCCCTCGCCCGCAGCCGAGCGACGAGGTCGGCCGCGGTGTCGATGATGGCGGTCGCCCCGGCCCGGCCGGGGGTGGGGACGGTGATCCGGTCGACGACCTCACCCTGGCGGGTCACCAGGGCGGCGGCCGTCTTGGTGCCCCCGATGTCGAGCGCGGCGACAACCGGGGGCGTGCGTACCTCGGACATGGTTAGAGCAGTCCCGCCAGTTCCAGGTGGCCCCGCACCCGCGCCGTCTCGTCCGCGTCGAGCGGTCGCAGCGGAAGCGACACGGCGTTGCTGTCGATGACGCCGAGCAGGGCCAGGGCGGTCTTGAACGCGCCCACGCCCCGGGTCGCCCCCGCCGCCGTCGCCGGGTCGGCAGCGTCGACGATCCGGAACAACCGGGTCAGTCGGTCCTGCTCCGCGCGGGCGGTGTCCCAGTCGGCGGCCACGCAGGCCCGGTGCAGTCGCACGTAACCCTCCGGGTCCACGTTGCCCAGGCCGGGGACGGAACCGGAGGCACCGGCGAGCATCATCGCGTCGACCACCACCTCGTGGCCGGTCAACAGGCTGAAGCCGGCGTCCGGCGCGTGTTCCGCGATGGACAGCACCAGCTGGCGGAAGGAGACGTCGTCGCCGCTGGAATCCTTGACGCCCGCGAGGACGCCCTCCACGGCGAGCCGGCTCAGCAGACCCGGCGACAGCTTGGTGTGCACGCAGACCGGAATGTCGTACGCCAGCAGCGGCAGCTCGACCGACGCGGCGAGCGACCGGAAGTGCCGCTCGACCTCGTGCGGGCCGACGATGGCGTAGAAGGGGGCGGTGGCCACCAGCCCGTCGACACCCAGCCGCGTCGACGCGTCGGCCCGGTCGAGCACCCGGCGGGTGGTCGGCTCGATGCACCCGGCGATGACGGGTACGGTCCCGCCGACGGTCTTCACCACGGTTTCCAGAGCCTGGTCCCGCTGACTGTCGGTGAGGAACACCGTCTCGCCGGAGCTGCCGAGGGCGAAGATGCCGTCGACGCCGGCGGCGAGCATCCGCTCGACGAGTCGCTCAAGCGAGGCGACGTCGACAGCGCCCTCCTCGGTCAGGGGGGTGACGACCGGCGGCACGACTCCGGCGAACCGCGGGGCAGGGGTGGTCACGCTGACTCCTCGACATGTAGGGGGGTGGTGCGACCGGTCGACGCTCGGGCGAGCTCGACCAGTTCGGCGTTGCTGGATCCCGCGGGAACGGGGTGGTAGCACCGGAACTCGTGGTAACCGGCGCCACCGTCGCCCGTCGTGGGTGGTGGCATCTCGATGGCGCAGCCGTCAGTGGCCTTCCAGCAGCGGGTGCGGAACGGGCAGCCGGTGGGCGGGCGGGTCGCGAGCGGGACGGGGCCGACGAGCGGGATCGGGTCGAGCGGCGAGAGCAGCCCCGGCGTGGCGGAGAAGAGCGCCCGGGTGTACGGGTGCTGGGCGACCTCGGGGAGCCCGGCGGCGGGTGTCTGCTCCACGATCCGGCCGAGGTACATGGTGACCACCCGGTCACTGATCCGCTTGACCGTCTGGATGTCGTGCGAGACGAAGACCATGGCCAGGTTCAGCCGCTCCTTGAGGTCCAGGAGCAGGTTGAGGATCTGCGCCCGGACCGACACGTCGAGGGCGCTGGTCGGCTCGTCGGCGATGACCAGCCCCGGCTCCAGGGCCAGGGCGCGCGCGATGGACACCCGCTGGCGTTGGCCACCGGAGAGCTGGCTGGGCAGCACGTCGGCGACCGACCGGGGCAGCCCCACCAGCGCCATCAGTTCCCTGACCCGCTCCTCGCGGGTGGTGCGGGTGCCGCGACGGTGCACGTCGAGCGGGTCGCGCAGGATGTCGCGGACCGGCATCCGCCGGTTCAGCGACGTGGCCGGATCCTGGAAGATCATGCCGACGCCGGCGCCGATGTGCAGTCGGCGTTCCGCCGCGCTCATCGACCACACGTCCTTGCCGGCGAAGGCGACAGTGCCGCTCGTCGGCCGTTGCAGGCCCACCAGAACCTTGGCCATCGTGGACTTGCCGCAGCCGGACTCGCCGACGACGCCGATCGTCTCGCCGGCACGCACGCTCAGGTCCGCGCCGGTGAGGGCGTACACCCGCTCGCGGCCGAACAGGCCACCCCCTCGGGTGCGGTGGACCACGTGCACGTCACGCAGTTCGACGATCGACTGGTGGGACGCGCTCATCGGGTCAGCTCCTCTTCCCTGACGGTGACGGCGGGGTAGTGGCAGGCGTACCGGTGGGCGGCGTCGCCCTCCAGCCGGGGCGTCTGTTCCCGGCAGACCTCGCTGGCCATCGGGCAGCGGTCGGCGAACCGGCACCCCGCCGGGAAGTCGGCTGGCGACGGCACCACACCGCGGATCTGGGTGAGCCGGTCCGCGCCGGCCTCCAGGGACAGCACGGAACCGAGAAGTCCACGCGCGTAGTGGTGCGCCGGCGCGCCGACCACGTCGGCGGTGACGCCGCTCTCGACGATCTGCCCGCCGTACATCACCACGACCCGGTCCGCGACGTCGCTGACCAGCGCGAGGTCGTGGCTGACCAGGATCAGCGCGAAGCCGAGCTGGCCGCGCAGCCGCAGCAGCAGCTCCATGACCTGCGCCTGGACCGTGACGTCGAGCGCGGTGGTCGGCTCGTCGGCGATGATGAGCCGCGGGTCCCGGGACAGCGCCATCGCGATCACGACACGCTGCCGCTGCCCACCGGAGAGTTCGTGCGGGTACGCGGACAGGGTGCGCTGCGCGTCCAGACCGACCAGTTCCATCAGCTCCTGGGCCGACCGGGTGCCGCCACGGCTGATCATCTGCGCGAGCTGGGGGCCGATGCGCAGTGACGGGTTCAACGCCGAGAGGGCGTCCTGGTAGA
Organism: Micromonospora parva; assembly: GCF_040649675.1. Lineage (NCBI taxonomy): Bacteria > Bacillati > Actinomycetota > Actinomycetes > Micromonosporales > Micromonosporaceae > Micromonospora > Micromonospora parva. The sequence goes on from NZ_JBEZFX010000001.1 coordinate 380,525, forward strand.
CCATCGCGATCTCGCGCCCCATCAGGGCACGGCGTCGTTTGGTGCTCACCGTCAGCAGGTCGGTGCCCGCGAAGCGGACCTCGCCGCGTACCCGGGCGCCCTGCGGCAGCAGGCCCATCACGGCGAGGGAGGTCAGCGACTTGCCGGAGCCGGACTCCCCCACCAGGCCGAGGACCTCGCCGGGGCGCACGTCGAAGGTCAGGTCGTCGACGATGTCGACGCCGCGGTGGCGCCCCTCGAACCCGATCGACAGGTTGCGGACCTCCAGGACGGGCTCGCCCTGCGGGAGCGGGCGGGCCCGCTCGCGCAGCCGCTGCGCCGCCTCGGCCAGGCCGGGCAGTTGCACCACCTCACCGGAGCCGGGCTGCGCCTCCTCCTGCGCGTCGCCCTTCTTCGTGGTGGTGGCGCGCCGCGCCGCCGGGGCGGCCCAGGCGTCGGACATCCCCTCGGAGAGCACGTTCAGGGCGAGCACGGTGAGCAGGATCAGCAGGCCGGGGAAGAACGTGGCCCACCAGCCACCGATCTGGACCATCTCCTTGCCGAAGGCGATCACCGAGCCCCACGAGGACGCCGCCTCCTGGGGTGCCAGCCCGCCACCGATGAAGGAGAGCGACGCCTCGAACACGATGGCGTCGGCGACCATGACGGTGACGAAGACGAGGATCGGGGCGGCGCAGTTGCGCAGGATGTGCCGCCAGAGGATGTGCGGTCGCCGCGCGCCGATGATCCGTTCGGCCGCGACGTAGTCCTCGCGGTACTGCGAGAGCACGTTGGCGCGCACGATCCGCGCGATCGACGGCACGAAGACGAAGCCGATCGCGACCACGAGGACCACGAGGCTGTTCTTGCCGAACGAGATGATCAGCAGGGCGGAGAGCACGATGGCGGGGAAGGCCATGACGACGTCGAGGCAGCGCATCACCACCTCGTCGACGGCGGGCCGGCTGGTTCCGGCCAGCGCGCCCAGGATGGCGCCGACCACCAGGGCGATACCGGCGCTGCCGAAGCCCACGATCAACGACCGTCGGGTGCCGGCGACCAGCCGCGAGAACACGTCGCGTCCGAGCTTGTCCAGGCCGAACCAGTAGTCACCGTTCGGCCCGGTGAGCGCGGGACCGAGCCCGGCCTGCGCGGGGTCGTGCCGCAGGATCAGCGGCGCGAAGATGCCCACGACGACGATGAGCAGGACGAAGCTCAGTGCGATCCGGGCCGTGACGCTGAGCCGTTTGAAGGCGATGCCGGGGGTCGACAGCCGGGCGGTGAGTGTGCGACGCATCAGTGGGCTCCGCGCAGTCGAGGGTTGGCGAAGAGGTAGAGGATGTCGACCACCAGGTTCACGAGGACGAAGCAGATGGCGATGGTCAGCACGGTGCCCTGCGCGAGGGCTGTGTCGTTCTGCTGCACCGCGCTCATGATCTGGGTGCCCATGCCGGGCAACGAGAAGATCGCCTCGATCACGACGGTGCCGCCCAGCAGGTAGCCGATCCGCAGGCCCAGCACGGTGAGCGGATTGACGAGCGCGTTGCGCAGCACGTTGCGTCCGATCACCACGCGGGGCGGCAGCCCGGCGCCGATGGCGGTACGCACGTAGTCCTTGTCGAGTTCCTCGACCATGGACGTGCGCACGATTCTGGCCAGTGAGCAGCCGACCGGCACGGCGAGCGCCAGCGCGGGCATGGCGAGGGACTGCAACCAGAGGGAGAACGAGTCGCCGGGGTTGACGTACCCACCGGTCGGGAAGACGGGGCGGCGGACCGACAGCTCCTGGATGAGCAGGAGGGCGAGCCAGAACGACGGCATGGCGATGCCGGCCATCGAGACGAACCGGATGACCTGGTCGGGCCAGCGGTCGCGGTACAGCGCGGCGGGGATGCCGAGGGCCAGCGCGATGACCAGCGCGCCGACGATCCCGAGGGCCGTCAGCTGGATGGTCAGCGGCAGCGCGGTGGCGATCTTGTCGGCGACCGGGACGGACGGCGGGAAGGTCACGCCGAGATCACCCCGGAGCAGGTCACCCAGGAAGTGCAGGTAGCGCAGGGGCAGCGGGTCGTCGAGCCCGTTGGCGGCCTTGAACGCGGCCACCTGTGCGGGGGTCGCCTGGTCACCGAGGACGGACAGCGCGGGATCGATCGGGGAGAACTGCATGATCACGAATACGAAGATCGTGATGCCCAGCACCAGCGGTATCAGGGTCAGGAGTCGTCGCGTGACCAGGCTCAGAACGCTCAGCATGGTGTCTTTCTCTCGTCGAGGGCCGCCGGGACGTCCCGCCCAGCCCGAGGGACAGGGGCTGGGCGGGACGCGGAGGGGTCGGGGTCCGGGCCCCCGAGGCGGAGCTCAGCCCTTTCGGCTGGAGCCCAGGAAGTACAGACCGGTGGTCGCCGCGCCCGAGAAGTCGGAGAGCTTCGCCGGGTCGTACGCGGTGACGACCTTGGTGTGCAGGATCGGGTACAGCGGGGCCTCGTCGGCCACCTTGTCCAGGGCCTGCTTCCACAGCGCCTTGCGGGCCGCCTCGTCGGAGGTCTGCGCCGCCTTGTCGAGCAGGTCGGCCATGGCCTTGCGGTCCGCGGCGCTCCACCGGTAACGCTGCCCCGGCCAGGTCTCGCCGTAGTAGAACCAGCGCATCAGCAGGTCGGTGTCGACGCCGAAGACGCTGGGGTCACCGGTGGCCATCAGCACCCGGAAGGTGTCCTTCGGGACGATGTCACCGTAGATGGCCGAGGACGGCACCGTGTTGAGGCTGGCGGTGACGCCGATCTTCTTCCACTGCTCGATGACCAGCGGCGCGACGTCCTTCACTACCGAGTTGTCGGTGGTGTCGAGCTGGAACGACAGGTTCGTGACACCGGCCTCCTGAAGCAGGCTCTTGGCCTTCTCCAGGTTGTAGTCGTAGACGGTGGCGGCCTTCTGGTAGTCCTTGTTGCCCTCGTCCAGGTAGCTCGTCGCCGGGGTGCCGTAGCCGTTGAGGGCGGTCTTGATGACCTCGTCCTTGTTGATCGCGTAGTGCAGCGCCTGGCGCACCCGCTTGTCGCTGAACGGCGCCGCCGACGAGTTGAACATGAGGAAGACCTGGTTGAAGGCCTGCTTCACATCGACGGTGTACTTGTCCTTGAGCGAGTCGACGTTCAGGTACGGCACCGACTCGATGGCCTGGACACGACCGCCCTGCAGGTCCGACACCCGGGCGGAGGCCTCGGAGGTGGTGTTCCAGGTCATCGTCTCGACCTTGGCCGGACGCGGGCCGTTGTAGTTCGGGTTCGTGCTGAGCTTGACGCCCGATTCCTTGGACGCGCTGTCCAGCTTGAACGGGCCGGAGCCGATCGGCGCCGTGTCGAACGCCTTCGACGCGGCCGGGTCGGCGGTCTTCGCCTTCGGCAGCACCTTGATGACGGCGATCCGCTCGGCGAACAGGGCGAACGGGTACTTGAGCTTGAACTCGGCCGTCGTCGCGTCCTTGGCGGTCACCGAGTCGATGAACGACACGAACCCCTGCATCAGCGGCGGGGCCTTGGGGTCGGCCGGCTTCAGCACGCGGGTGAAGGACCAGGCGACGTCCTCGGCGGTGACGGGGGTGCCGTCGGAGAACTTGGCGCCGTCGCGCACCGCCACCGTGTAGGTGAGCCCGTCGGCGCTGGCCACCGGGTCTTCCTTGGCGAGCGCGCGGTAAGGTTCCCGGGTAACCGGGTCAAGATCGATCAGGCCCTCGAAGATGTGCTGGTTGACCGCCGTCGCCACCGCCGACGAGGCGTTCCCCGGGTCGAACCCGCTAGAGAGGGTGAACGCGAGGGTGGTCTCGATGGACTTCTTCCCCCCGCTTCCCTCGACGGCGTTGGTCGAGGCCGGGCCGCCGCTGCAGGCGACGAGTCCGAGAGCGAGGGTTGCCGCGGTGGACGCGACTGCCAACGAACGGAGCCGGCGCGGGGGGCAGCGCCGACTCTCCTTTGGCTCAATGGTGGTGCTCACGTAGCTGCCTCCATAGGCTCTTCATGCGCTCGCGGTGCTGCTCGCGCTGAGGGATTCGAAGATAATGGGGTCTGACGTCAGACATCTGATGCCGATAGGGTGAGCGTGTCAGATCCGTGAACGAAGGGCAAGTGGCAGATGACGACCATTGACGCATCCCCGCTACGCGGTGCGGAGCGCCCCGGTCCCCGCCGGCAGGAGGTGGGGGCCAAGATCAAGGAGTACATCCTGCGCAACCGCCTCAAGCCGGGGGACATCCTGCCCACCGAGGCGGAGCTGTGCGAGGCGGTGGGCGCGAGCCGCTCAAGCGTCCGCGAGGCCGTCAAGATTCTCTCCGCCCTCGACATCGTCGAGGTGCGGCACGGGCACGGCACCTTCGTCGGCCGCATGTCCCTCGCCGCGCTCGTGGAGGGCCTGACCTTCCGCGGCCTGCTCAGCGGCGAGGAGGACCATCACGTGCTGGGGCAGGTCGTCGACGTCCGGCAGACCCTCGAACAGGGGCTGGCGGCCCAGGTCATCGCCGTCCTCGACAGCGAGCACCAGGCCGCCCTCTCCGCGCTCGCCGACGAGATGGAGAGCCTGGCCGCCCAGGGCATGGACTTCCTCGACGTCGACCGAGCCTTCCACGTGAAGCTGCTGGAACCCCTCGGCAACGACCTGATCCTCCAGCTGACCGAGGCGTTCTGGCAGGTGCAGGCCATCGTCGCTCCGACGCTGCGCACCGAGCCGGAGGACCGGTTGATCACCGCCCAGCGGCACCGGGCGATCGTGCAGGCGGTCGCCGCCGGGGACGTGGCGCGTCTGCAGGCTGCCATCGCCGAGCACTACGCGCCCATCCGGGCCAGCATCGCCCGCGTCGTGCGGGCCTGACGTCGGGCACCCGCCGTCCATCCGCGGTCCAGCGGCGGCGCACCGTCCCCTGTGTCTCGTACACAGGAGACCGTCGCCGCCCTGAGACGTTCGACGAACCGTCACCGCAGCGCCGGGATCGCCGCGGCACCGAGCGGGATCGGTCACAGTGCCCGGCGGAGCCACTCCTCGACACCGGCGACGTGCACTGTGGCCCAGGAGCGCGCCAGATCGGCCTGCCCGGCCGTGATCGCGTCGACGATCGCCTGGTGCTGCTCACGGGTTCGGGTGACGGCGCCCTCCTGGGTGACACCACGCCAGATGCGGGCCCGGGTGGTGGAGCCGGAGAGCCCGTCAAGCAGCGAGCACAGCACGGCGTTTCCGGCGCCGACGGCGATCTGGCGGTGGAATTCCAGGTCGTTGGCGACCAGCGTCTCCACGTCGCTGGTGTCGCCGACGTCGTCGAGGACGGCCTGAAGGTTGGCGATCGCCTCGGCACCCATCCGTTGCGCTGCCAACGCCGTGGCGGCGGGCTCGAGGATCCGCCGGACCTCCAGGAACTCCAGCACGGTGTCGTCGCGGTGGAAATCCACGACGAAGCCGAGCATGTCGAGCAGCAACTGTGGGGCGAGGCTGGTGACATAGGTGCCGTCGCCCTGGCGGACGTCCAGGACACGGATGATGGACAGCGCCTTCACCGCTTCCCGTAGGGAGTTGCGGGACAGGCCGAGCCGGCGGGCCAGGTCCGCCTCCTTGGGCAGTCGATCGCCGGGGCCGAGTTCGCCCGAGGTGATCATGTTCTTGATCTTGCCGATCGCCTCGTCGGTGAGCGCCATCGCTGCCTCCGGGTAGGGGTGAGCCGTTGCCGTGACCGGGAGGATTACACCCTGAGCTGGCAGACGCGCGCGGCGGTGCCCCCGCCCGCAGCTGCCGGCGAGCAGGCAGATCGGCAGTCGAAAGCCGTGACGCCGGCCCCCGCCCCGGGGCCGGTCAGGTCAACCCACAGGACCAGCCGCCTCCCGCAAACATCGGGTGTTTCCGCGTCTACGACCTCCGACATCTGATGTGTATCAGGTGTTCGCCCATCCGGCAACAGATCGAGATGACCTGACGGGCTGCCCGTCAAGGTCGCCGCCTCTCCGCAAGTCAGCGCATCATGTGGACGAATCCGATCCATTGACAAAAATAAACATCCCATGTTAACTCCTCTCACATAGAGGAGGCCCTATGTTCGAGACCGGCAGTTTCCGGACGGTCCTGCGGGCCGCAGCCGCATCCCTTCTCGTGGCCGCGTGCCTGACGTCCGTGTCCGTCAGCGCGGCTCCAGCCGGGGCCGCCGCCAGCGACCCCGCCCTCGCGCTCTGGTACGACGAACCCGCCGCCAACTGGGAGAGCAACGCGCTGCCGGTGGGCAACGGCGCGCTCGGCGCCATGATCTTCGGGGGCGTCCAGACCGAACGCCTTCAGCTCAACGAGAAGAGCCTGTGGACGGGTGGACCCGGCGCCACCGGATACCACCACGGCAACTGGACGTCACCACGGCCCGGAGCCCTGGCCGGCGTGCAGGCCCAGATCGACCGGGACGGACGGATGGCGCCCGGCGCGGTCGCCACCGCGCTCGGGCAACCGGCGACCGGGTTCGGCTCCTACCAGAACCTCGCCGACATGTACCTCGACATGACCGGCGCCCCGGCCACCGTGAGCGACTACCGACGCGAGCTGGACCTCGCCGAGGGCACCGCCCGCGTCGCGTACTCCCACGGCGGGGTGACCTACCAGCGGGAGTACTTCGCCAGCTACCCGCGCAACGTGATCGCCTCCCGGCTCTCGGCCAGCCAGACCGGGAAGGTCTCCTTCGTCCTGCGTCCCGTCTCGGCCCAGTCCGGCACCACCGTGACGGTGGCCAACGGCCGGATCACCACCCGGGGCGCACTGCCCGGCAACGGGCTGATCCACGAGACCCAGTACCGGGTGGTGACCACCGGCGGCACCCGGACCGACGGCACCGACCGGATCACCGTCACCGGCGCCGACTCGGCGTTCATCGTGCTGTCCGCCGCGACGTCGTACGCCGACACCTACCCCACCTACCGCGGCGCGGACCCGCACGCCCGGGTCACCCAGGCGGTCGACGGCGCGGCGGCCTCCACCTGGGCAGCGCTGCGCGCGGCCCATCTCGCCGACTACAAGAACCTCTTCGACCGCGTCCGGCTCAACGTGGGCGGGCAGATGCCGAACATCCCGACCGACGAACTGCGGTCGGCGTACACGGGCGCCGCCGGACGGGCCCAGGACCGGGCGCTGGAGTCGCTGTACTTCTCCTTCGGCCGGTATCTGCTCATCGCGTCGTCGCGCGGTGGCTCGCTGCCGGCCAACCTCCAGGGCATCTGGAACAACTCCAACAACCCGCCCTGGCAGGCCGACTACCACACCAACATCAACGTCCAGATGAACTACTGGCCGGCGGAGACCACGAACCTCACCGAGACCGCCACGCCACTGTTCGACTTCATCGACGCGCTGCGGGCACCCGGCCGGGCCACCGCGCAGAACATCTACGGCACGACCGGCTGGGTCACCCACCTCAGCACCAACCCGTACGGCTTCACCGGCGTGCAGGACTGGGCCACCGCCTTCTGGTTCCCGGAGGCTGCCGCGTGGTTGTGCCAGCACCTCTACGAGCACTACCGCTTCACCCGCGACACCACGTTCCTGCGCGATCAGGCGTACCCGGCGATGAAGGAGGCCGCCGAGTTCTGGCGGGCCAACCTGCGCGTCGACCCGCGCGACGGCAAACTGGTCGTGACGCCCAGCTACTCGCCCGAGCAGGGTGATTTCTCGGCCGGCGCGGCGATGAGCGAGCAGATCGTCTGGGACCTGCTCACCAACACCATCGAGGCGAGCAGCACGCTCGGCGTCGACACCACCCTGCGCGCCCAGTGGCAGACCACGCTGAGCAAACTCGACCCCGGCCTGCGGGTCGGATCCTGGGGCCAGTTGCAGGAATGGAAGGCGGACTGGGACAGCCCCACGAACGACCACCGGCACGTCTCGCACCTGTACGCCCTGCACCCGGGCCGGCAGATCTCACCGCTGACCACCCCGGCCCTGGCCAACGCCGCCAAGGTGTCCCTCACCGCACGCGGTGACGGTGGCACCGGCTGGAGCAAGGCCTGGAAGATCAATTTCTGGGCTCGGCTGCTCGACGGCGACCACGCCCACAAGATGCTCAGCGAGCAGCTCAAGAGCAGCACGCTCGCCAACCTGTTCGACACCCACCCGCCGTTCCAGATCGACGGCAACTTCGGGGCCACCGCCGGAATGGCGGAGATGCTGTTGCAGAGCCAGAACGGCGTCGTCGACGTCCTGCCCGCCGTGCCGGCGGCCTGGCCCACCGGCTCGGTCAGCGGTCTGCGGGCACGCGGCAACGTCACTGTGGACACCGAGTGGCGCAACCGGCTGGCCACGCGGATCACGCTGACCGCCGGCAGCGGCGGCACCCTGACGGTTCGTAACCCGATGCTGGCGACCGCGTCGCTGGTCGACCTGACCACCAACCAGACCGTGCCGGTGACCCGATCGGGCAGCCAGGTGACGTTCACAGCCGTGGCCGGGCACCGCTACCAGGCCGTCTCCACGGCCGCGACCGGCACGATCGCCGGTGTGGCGAGTGGACGCTGCGTCGACGTGCCGGGTGCGGCCACCGCCGACGGGACCGCACTCATCCTGTGGGACTGCTCCGGAGCGGCCAACCAGGTCTGGACCCGCGAGGCCGACAACACCATCCGTAACCGTGGCAAGTGCCTCGCCGCCGCGAGCACCACCAACGGTGCCGCCGCAACCATCACCACCTGCGGCACCGCCACCAGCCAACGATGGACGTACGACCCCACCGCGAGAACGCTGCGCAACCAGGCCACCGGCACCTGCCTCGACGCCAACGGCGGCGGCACCGCCAACAACACCGCCGTCATCCTCTGGCCCTGCACCACCGCCACCAACCAGCAGTGGCTGATGTAGCGCCGGGCCCAGCCGCCACCCACCCGCACCGCCCCTCCCTGCCCGTTCCCGGAGAGGACACCACCATGACCCGTACCCTGCGCCGCCATCCCGCGCGCGCGAGCGGTGCCGCCCTGGCCGCTCTGGCAGTGCTCGCCACCTGCCTGGTCCAGCTCACCCCACCGGCGGCACCGGCCGCCGCCGCCCCGGGGAACGCCACGATCACGGGGGTGGCCAGTGGGCGCTGCGTCGACGTGCCCGGCGGTGCCACCGCCGACGGCACCGCCCTCATCCTCTGGGACTGCACCGCCGCCACCAACCAGATCTGGACCCGACAGGCCGACAACACCATCCGCAACCGTGGCAAGTGCCTCGCCGCCGCGAGCACCACCAACGGTGCCGCAGCAACCATCACCACCTGCGGCACCGCCACCAGCCAACGATGGACGTACGACACCACCGCGAGAACGCTGCGCAACCAGGCCACCGGCACCTGCCTCGACGCCAACGGCGGCGGCACCACCAACAACACCGCCGTCATCCTCTGGCCCTGCGGCACGGCCACCAACCAGCAGTGGCGGGTCGCCGCCGCCGACTACCAACCGCTTCTCGACGTCGGCTTCAGCGGCACCTTCACCTCCACCACCGGTTACACGCCGTCGACGGGTGAGCTGGTCGACGGGCAGCTCACCCGACTGGCCGGCAGCGAGACGATCAGCGGTTCGGCCGTCACGCTCACCGGGGGTGGCACCGGCGTCGGGTTCTCCCCACGAATCCCGGTGACCAGCACGAAGTACGTCAACCGGAGCCTGCTGGCCGAGGCGGTGGTACGCCGCCAGAGCGCCGCCACGCTGAGCTTCGACACGGTGCTCAGCCTCGCCGGCGGGGGCTACTACCGCTACTCCAACGGCTCGCAGACCACCACCGAGTTCGGTATGTACGGACCGGACGCGCCGTACCACGACACCCGGCAGAGCGGGCCGAACCTGGCCGACACGCAGGACACCCACGTGGCGTTGGCCTACGAGTACGTGAGCGACACCGCGGCCCGGCTCGTCGCGTACGTCAACGGCTGCCAGGTGGGCAGCACCGTCACCACACCGGTGGCCGCGGCCAACGCGTCGCAGGGTCTGCTGACCTTCGGCAACGACGCCGGAACCCGCAACCGTGGCTGGCACGGCACTGTGGACGCCATCGCCCTCGCGACGATGACCGGCGCCGCCGGTCCGGTCGACTTCCAGCTCGACGCGCCGGTCTGCGGGGGCACCCCGCCGCCGCCCGGCTGCGCGGGCGACCCGGGCAGCAGCGGCCCGGTCACCCCGGCCACCGTCATCACCGTCGAGCGGTGCGACACCCTCGACCGGATCCGGCAGAAGGCCGCCCAGGTCACCCCGTCGGCCGCCCAACTGGCCTGGCAGCAACGGGAGCTGACGGCGTTCCTGCACTACGGCATGAACACCTTCACCGACGTCGAGTGGGGCAGCGGGAACGAGGACCCGGCCCAGTTCAACCCGACGACAGTCAACCCCGCCCAGTGGATAGACGTGCTCAAGCGCAACGGGTTCAAGCAGGTCATCCTCACCGTCAAGCACCACGACGGGTTCCTGCTCTACCCGTCGCGCTACAGCACCCACTCGGTGCGCAGCAGCCCCTGGTGGGGTCGTACCAGCCAGAGCGACATCCTGCGGGCCACCGTCGACGCCGCCCGCGCGGCAGGTCTCGCCGTCGGCTTCTACCTCTCCCCCGCCGACGGCGCGGAGATCCCCGGCCGACGCGGTGGCGACCGGTTCGGCAACGGCAGCGCCAAACGGAGCGTCACCATCCCGACGCTCGTCGCCGGGGACACCCGCACCCCGACCCAGACGTACGCGTACCAGGCCGACGACTACAACGCCTACTTCCTCAACCAGCTCTACGAGCTGCTCACCGAGTACGGGCCGATGGCCGAGGTGTGGTTCGACGGCGCCAACCCGTACACCGCGTACCCGCAGCCGTACCAGGTCGGTGACTGGTACCGCCTGATCCGGGCCCTGCAACCGAACGCCACGATCGCGATCAACGGGCCGGACGTGCGCTGGGTCGGTTCCGAGTCCGGGGCGTTCCGGGCCGACGAGTGGAGCGCGCTGCCGTTCCGGGGCACCGATCCCGGTGCGCTCAACCGGGACGACGACATGCTCACCGGCGCCGCGTCGAGTGACCTGGGTTCCAGCGCGCTGATCGGCCGCAACCTGGGCTCGATCACCTACCTGTCGTGGTACCCGGCCGAGGCGGACGTGTCGATCCGGCCCGGCTGGTTCTGGCACTCCGGCCAGAACGGCTCGGTCAAGCAGCCGGCCGCCCTGATGCAGCTCTACGAGAACGCGGTGGGCCGCAACGCCAACCTCCTGCTCAACGTCCCGCCGAACCGGGCCGGCGTGATCGACGCGCCGGACGTCAGCGCCCTCGACGGGTTCGGCACCGCGCAACGCGCCCGGTACGGCCGGGAGCTGTTCGCCAAGGCGGGTGCGACCGGCACCCACGCCGCCCTCACCGACGCGGGCCTGGGCACGTCCTGGTCGCCCTCGGGCGGCGCCCTCACCGGCGCGGTCGAGCTGACCGCCTGCCGGGCCCGCACGTTCGACCGGGTCCTGGTGCAGGAGTCGGTCGGCAACGGCCAGCGCGTCGAGGCGTTCGCCGTGGACGCCTGGATCAACGGGGGCTGGCAACAGGTCGCCGCCGCCGCGACGGTCGGCTACAAGCGGATCGTTGCGCTGTCCACCGCCGTGACGAGTGACCGGCTGCGGCTGCGGGTCACCGCCGCGCGCGGCGTACCGCAGATCGCGACGCTCACCGCGTACGCGACCGACAGCACCGCCAACCCGGCGTCCTGCTGATTCCCAACCCTTTTCCCGAGAGGAACGGTTCATGCGTCTTCGACGTATCAGCGTCACCGGAGCGGTGGGAGCACTGGCCGCCGCGCTGCTGACCGTGCCGGTCACGGCGGTCACCCCGGCCTCGGCCGTACCGGGTGACCTCCAGGTGATCCCGGCACTGAAGCAGTGGACGGCGGGCACCGGCAGCTACACCTTCGGGGCCGCCACCCGCATCGTTGTCGACCCCGCCTACACCGCCCAGCTCAACGACGACGCGGCCACCTTCGCCGCCGACCTGCGGGACCTGACCGGCCGCACCGTCGCGGTCACCACCGGAACCGCGGCCACCGGCGACATCCGGCTGACCCTGGGCGGCAGCCAACCCGCCGAGGGTTACACGATGACCGTCGGGTCGAGCATCGCCATCCAGGGCTCGACCGACACCGGCGCCTTCTACGGCACGCGGACGGTGCTGCAACTGCTCAAGCAGTCCAGCACGGTGCCGGCCGGTACGACCACCGACGCCCCGACCAAGTCCGAACGCGGCATGATGGTCGACGTCGGACGCAAGTACTTCACCGTCGACTGGCTCCGCAAGCACGTCAAGGAGCTCGCCTACCTGAAGATGAACCGGCTGCACCTGCACCTGTCCGACACGTTCGGGTTCCGGTTGGAGAGCACCACCCACCCGGAGGTGGTGTCGGAGCAGTACTACACCAAACAGCAGATCCGCGACCTCATCGCCCTGGCCGCGCAGTACCACATCGAGGTCATTCCCGAGATCGACATGCCGGGACACATGAACGCCATCCTGGCCGACCACCCGGACCTGCAACTCGCCGACACCAACGGCAACCGCAACCCCTACTACCTCGACCTGTCCAAGCCGGGCGCGTACACCCTCACCCGGGACCTCATCACCGAGTTCCTGCCGCTGTTCCCCGGCCGGTACTGGCACATCGGCGCGGACGAGTACGTCGGCAACTACGCTGCCTACCCGCAGCTGCTGACGTACGCCCGCGCGACCTACGGGACGAACGCCACCGCCAAGGACACCTACTACGGCTTCATCAACTGGGCCAACGACATCGTCCGCGCCGGCGGCAAGACCACCCGCATGTGGAACGACGGCATCGGCACCGACGGCACCATCCGGCCGGCGTCCAACATCCACGTCGAGGTCTGGTACAACTACGGCATCACCCCGCAGGCCCTGCTGGACCGCGGGCACACCATCTCCAACCAGGCGTGGGATCCCACCTACTACGTCCCCGCCATCAGCAAGCCGAACGTGACGTGGGCGTACGAGACCTGGACCCCGGAGCGCTTCCAGGGCAACAACACCGTCAACGCTCCGTCCCGCAACCTCGGCACGGTGCTGCACATCTGGTGTGACTACCCGGACGCGGAGACCGAGGACCAGATCGCCGCCGGCATCCGGACCATCCTGCGCGTCATCGCCCAGCAGACCTGGGGTTCACCGAAGCCGGTCGCCACGTACACCGCCTTCACCCCGATCATCGACCGCATCGGTCGGGCTCCCGGCGGCCCGGCGGTGGCGACCGGCAACCTGGCGACCAACCGCCCGGTGACCGCGTCGTCGACCGAGACGGCCAGCTTCCCGGCGTCGGCGGCGGTGGACGGCGACATCAGCACCCGCTGGTCGTCGGCCTACACCGACCCGAGCTGGATCCAGGTCGACCTCGGCAGCAGCCAGGAACTGTCCCGCGTCGCACTGCGCTGGGAGGCCGCCTACGCGCGGGCGTACCAGATCCAGACCTCCACCAACGGCACCACCTGGACCACGGCGGTGACCGTCACCGCCGGGGACGGCGGGGTGGACGAACACGCCCTCAACACCACCGCCCGGTACGTGCGCATGCAGGGCACGCAACGGGCCACCACCTTCGGCTACTCGCTCTGGGAGTTCGAGGTCTACGGGCCGAAGAAGGGCGCCATCACCGGCACCGCCAGTGGCCGCTGCGTCGACATCCCCGGCAGCAACACCACCGACGGCACCGCGGTGAACCTCTGGGACTGCAACAGCGGGCCCAACCAGACGTGGACCCACCGCAACGACGGCACCCTCACCGCACTGGGCAAGTGCCTGGAGCCGGCGAACGGAAGCCTCACCGACGGCACCGCGATCGTGATCCGCACCTGTTCCACCGCCACGTACCAGCGCTGGACCTACGACGCCGCCACCAGCAGCTACCGCACCGGCGGCAAGTGCCTCGACGCCAACGGCGGCGGGACCGCCAACGGCACCCGCCTCATCCTCTGGCCGTGCACCAACGGCGCCAACCAGCGCTGGAGCACCCCCACCGCCTGACCCACCGATGGAGGCACGATGCCGCACGACACGCCACTGCCACCCCCATCCCCACCACGGCCACGGCGGCTCGTCGTGCCCACCATCGTCCTGACTCTGGTCGCCGGTGCCGTCGCGACGGTCGGGGGCCAGCCGGCCCCGGCCGGCGCGGCGGTCCCGGCGGACCCGACCTACACCGACGCCGCCGGCCTGGTCTTCCCCGGTGTCCAGCCGGGCGCGGCGACGGCGTCGCTCTCCGGCGGCAGCTTCACACTGGCCAACGCGGCGCTGTCGAGCACGTGGAGCGTGCAGGGCAGCACGGTGTCGCTGACCCGGTTCGACAACCGGGCCGCGAACGCCACAGTCCCGATGAGCCTGCGCGGGCTCTTCACCCTCACCCTGGCCGACGGCAGCACCATCACGGCGGCGAACACGAGCGTCTCCGCCGGTCCGGTGGTCAGCGACCTGGCGGCGAACGCCGGGTCGGCACGGCTGGCGGAACGCTTCGCCGGCAAGGCGGTGACCACCACCTTCCGGTACGGCGGCGGCACCCGGACGCTCGACGTGCAGTGGCAGGTACGGCTGCGCGGCGGGGCCAACTCGGTGCAGCACAGCTTCACCGTGCGCTCGGTGGCCGGCACGTTCGACGTGACGTCGGTGCGCCTGGTCGAACTGGGTCTCACCAACGCCCGGGTGCTGGGCAGCGACGACGGCAGCCCGGTGGTGCACGGCGCGGCCGGCAGCGAGACGGTGTTCGTCGGCATCGAGAACCCGATGGCGAAGGCCACTGTGAACGGGTCCGCCGTCGACATCGCGGTGCCCCGCGCCGGTGACCTCACCGCCGGCACGTCCTGGGTCTACACCGCCTCCACCGGTGTCTCCCCGGCCGGGCAGCTACGCCGCTCGTTCCAGTACTACCTGCAACGCGAGCGGGCCCACGACCGGCGGACGTTCCTGCACTACCAGAGCTGGCTGGACCTCAAACCACCCGGCGAGGTCATCGACAGCGCCGAGCTGACCCGGGCCATCAACCTGTTCGGCACCCAGCTGCGCAACCGGGGGGCCACCATCGACAGCTTCTGGGTCGACGACGGCTGGGACTATCTGCGTACGCCCCGGGTCGACGAGACGAACCTGAACGTGTGGTCGTTCGACCCGACCCAGTTCCCCACCGGCTTCGCGCCGCAGAAGGCCGCCGCCGCGCAGTACGGGGCCTCGATGTCGGTGTGGATGTCACCCTTCGGCGGGTACGGCACCAGCGCCGCCACCCGCCAGGCCATCAACGCGAGCAAACCCGCCGACCAGCGGTTGGAAACCCACAGCGGCGGCCAGTTCAAGCTCGGCGGCGACCGCTACTACGACCGGTTCCGGTCGGTCGCCTTCGACATGATGGACAACCAGGGGGTACGCGGCTTCAAGCTGGACGGCATCGGCGGCGGGCTCTACCAGTCCGGCCCGAACGCGAACTACATCGCCGACTACGAGGCCCTGCTCGGGTTGACCGGCGACCTGCGCGCGCACCAGAAGGACGTGTTCGTCAACGCCACGGTCGGCACCTGGGGGTCGCCGTACTGGTTGTGGTTCACCGACTCGATCTGGCGTGACGGGCACGACGCGGGCCTGGTCGGCGCGGGCAGCGCGCAGCAGCGCTACGTCAACTACCGCGACTCGGAGACGTTCCGCAACAACACCAGACAGAACCCGCTGTTTCCGATCCTGAGCCTGATGAACCACGGCATCATCTTCTCCGACCGGACACCCCAGTTCACCGCCGACTACGACCTGACCAAGCCCAGTGTCCAGGCCGAGGTGTCGCAGGACATCCGCGCCTATTTCGCGCTCGGGCTCAGCCTCCAGGAGCTGTACGTCCGCAACACACTGGTCGACGCGAACCGGCCGGGCGCGGCCTGGTTCTGGGACACCGTGGCGGCCAACGCCCGGTGGGCACGGGCCAACCAGGGGTTGCTCAGCGACGTGCACTGGGTCGGCGGTGACCCGGCCGCCGGGGCGGTCTACGGCACTGCCGCCTGGAACTCCTCGGCCGGCGCGTCGAAGGGGATGCTGATGCTGCGCAACCCGTCGGCGTCCGCGCAGAGCTTCACCGTCAACCCGCAGACGGTCTTCGAGCTGCCCGGTGGCACCCACCAGCGGTACCGGTTCACCGAGCGTGACGGGCGGCGCGGCGGCTTCGTGTCGGGTCCGGCCGCACCGGTGAGCATCACCCTCGCGCCGTTCGAGGTCGCCGTCTTCCAGGCCACCCCGACCGACGAGCCGATCGGCGGCGGCAGCAGCCCGCAACTGCCCCGCACCCGGTGGACAGCGACGGCGGACAGCGTCGAGACCGTCGGCGAGAACGGCGTCGCCGCCAACGCCATCGACGGCAACCCGGCCACCATCTGGCACACCCGCTACGTCGGCGGGGTCGCCGCCATGCCGCACCAGATCACCATCGACCTCGGCGGCAACCATCGCATCGACAGGCTCGACTACCTACCCCGCCAGGACGGCGGCACCAACGGCACCATCGCCGACTACCAGATCCTGACCAGCACCGACGGCACCACCTGGACCCAGGTCACCGCCGGCACCTTCGGCGCCGGCAGCACAGTGAAGACAGCGGTCTTCACGCCCACCACGGCCCGGCAGGTACGCCTGCGCACCACCCGCGCCACGAACGGGGCCGGGTACGCCTCCGCCGCCGAGATCAATCTGTACGGATCGACGGCCTGACCGGTACCGGCCGTCCCGGGGCGCCCCTATCGCCGCCCCGGGACGGCCGCATCCCACCTCACCTGGCGAGGACATGGGCGAGGACCGCCACGCCCCCCGCCACCACCAGCACGGTGCCGACGGCCAGCAGGGCGGCGCCCTCCGGGTGGCCCAGGTGCGTGGGCAGCCGTACGGTGCGATACCGGCGTCGCGCCAGCACGGCCACCGCGGCGGCGAGCGGCGCGCAGGCCAGCACGAGCCCCGCGGCGATCGGATGACGGGGCACCAGCTCCCGGCCGACGGCCAGCAGCACGGCGGCGGTCGCCAGCGCGGTGCGCAGCCACGCGAGCAGGGTGCGTTCGGCCTGCGCCCCCCGGTCGGCGAGACGCGGCGGCTCCGTCACCTCAGATCAGCACCACGACGACGATCGTCACGCCGGCCACGACCACCCCCGCCGCCGACACGGCGACGACGGGGGTGGACGGCAGCGGCAGCTGGAGCCGCAGCGCCCGTTCGTTGCGGCTCCACCGGGGAAACGCCTCGACGGCCACCCCGACGGCGAGCACCGCCAGCACGACCGCCGCCCACTGCGCGCCGTCCGCACCGAAGGCCTTGACCGCCGCGGCGGCCACCATGAGACCCAGCGCGGTCCGCAGCCACGCGAGGAACGTGCGCTCGTTGGCGAGGGTGAAGCGCGGGTCCGGCTCCGTGCCCACCCCGTACACCCGCCGTGGCCAGCGGCGGTCGGCTCGTCCCGTCGGTTCCTCCGTCACCCGGTGACCGGTGCCGACGGCTGCCACGGGGTGTCGCCACACTCCCGCTGGACCCGGGCGAGCTCGTCGGTGAGCGTCGTCCGGATCCGCGCGTACGCCGGGTCGTCGTAGACGCTGCGCATCTCCCACGGGTCGGCCCGCAGGTCGAACAGCTCCCACTCCGGCTCCTGTGCCGTCGCGGAGGTGCCGGGCAGCCCCAGCCCGTCGGCGTAGTAGTAGACCAGCTTGTGGTCGTGGGTGCGTACGCCGTAGTGCGCCCACACGTGGTGCTCGTCGTCGTCGTGCTCCCAGTAGCGGTAGTACACGGACTGCCGCCAGTCGTCGACGGCCTCGCCGCGCAGCAGCGGTCGCAGTGAGCGCCCCTGCATGCGGCCGTCGGCCGGCACGCCGGCGTAGTCGAGGAACGTCTGGGCGAAGTCGACGTTCATGGCGAGCGCGCCGGTGGTGGAGCCGGCCGGGATCTCCGCCGGGTAGCGGATCAGAAACGGCATCCGCAGCGACTCCTCGTACATGAACCGCTTGTCGTACCAGCCGTGGTCGCCGAGGAAGAAGCCCTGGTCGGAGGTGTAGACGACGATGGTGTCGTCGGTCAGCCCGTGCTCGTCGAGGTAGTCGAGCAGGCGGCCCACGTTGTCGTCGACGCTGGCGACGCAGCGCAGGTAGTCCTTGATGTACCGCTGGTAGGTCCAGAGCGCGGCCTCGTCCGGGTCCAGGTGCGGCGGCAGCATCTCCTTGATGTCGTTGGCGGTCAGGTCCCGGTCCACCCGCATCCGGGCGGCCCGGGCGGCGGCGGCGTGCCCCGAGTGGTCGTCGTCGAACGAGCCCGGTACGGCCACGTCGTCGACGTACATGTCGCGGTGTTTGTCGTCGGGCTCCCAGTTGCGGTGCGGGGCCTTGTGGTGCACGAGCAGGCAGAAGGGGCGCTGCTGGTCGCGCTGGTCGAGCCAGTCGACGGCCAGGTCGGTGATGATGGTCGTGCAGTAGCCGGGGCGGACCTGCTCGGTGCCGTCCATGCCGATGAACACGGGGTCGCGGTAGCGACCCTGACCGGGCACGACCTCCCAGTAGTCGAAACCCCGGGGGTCGTGCTCCGGGCCGTGCCCGAGGTGCCACTTGCCGACCAGCGCGGTCTGGTAGCCGGCACGGCGCAGCAGCTCCGGGAAGACGAGCTGCCGGTTGTCGAACTCGGTCGACAACGTCTGCACGCCGTTGACGTGGTTGTAGGTGCCGGTGAGGATGGTGGCCCGGCTGGGCGCGCAGAGCGAGTTGGTGCAGAAGCAGTTCTCCAGCAGGGCGCCGCCGGCCGCGATGCGGTCGATGTGCGGCGTCTCGTTGATCTTGCTTCCGTAGGCGCCCACAGCGTGCGCGGCGTGGTCGTCGGCCATGATGAAGACGATGTTGGGCCGCACGGGTTGGTCCTTTCTCACCGGTTCAGGACGCGTACGCGGCGGCGTCGTAGTAGGCGCTCGGGTCGACCACGTCCGGCAGCTTGCCCAGGTCCTTGAACAGGCCGTTGAGGCCGGTGAGCCAGCCCGCGACGGTGCCGTCGGTGGACTTGGCGGCGAGTTCGGCCGAGGGCAGGAACCGGGCGTTGGTGGCTTCGGCGCGCAGCTGGTCGACCGGCGCCGACTTGAGGAACTTCGCGGTCACCTCGACGGCACGGTCCACGTCGGCAGCCCGCTCGTCGTTGGCGGCGCGCAGCACCGCGAGCACCTTCTTGACCAGCTCCGGCTTGCCGGTGACCACGTCGTTGCGCCCGACGTAGGCGGACGGAAAGCTGATGTCCGGGTAGAAGTCCTCGTTCTTGGCCAGCTCGATCAGGTCCGGCACCCGCTTCTTGATGGTGCCGATCAGCGGGTACCAGATGCCGGCCGCGTCGATCTGGCCGGACCCGAACGCGGTGACCACCGTGCTGGCGTCCATCGTGACCTTCTCGACGTCGTCGATGGAGAGCCCGGCACGCCGCAGGGCCAACCGGACGATCATGTCGCCGGAGGTGCCCTCCGGCACACCGACCTTCTTGCCCTTGAGAGCGGCGACGGAGGTGATGCCCGGCTTGGCGATGACCCGGTCGGCGAAGCCGAGCGAGTTGATGGCGATGACCCGGGCCTTGCCGGAGGCCGGCAGCCACATCGCACCCGGGCCCAGGTAGCCGAAGTCGAGGTCTCCGGCGCCGAGCGCCTGCACCTGCAGGGGGCCGTTGGTGAAGACCTTCAGGTCCGGCTTGAGCCCGTGCTTGTCCCACAGCTTCTTGTCGTCGGCGATCGCCATCAGGCTCGCGCCGGTGAAGTCGGCGATGTAGCCGAGCTTCACCGGTTCGCTGGCGGAACCGCCGGATCCGGACTCGTCGTCGCCGCAGGCGGCGAGGGCCGCGGTGGCGCCGAGACCGGCGATGCCGGCCAGCACGGCACGACGGGAGAGAGGGTTCATCGGGATGCACCTTCCTGAGGGGTCTGGTGGTAGACGGCGCGCCAGACCCGATTGCGGATCCGGGAGAATTCCGGGGAGAGACGGACCGCTTCGGTACGCGGGTACGGCAGGTCGACGTCGATGACCTCGTGCACCCGACCTGGACGGGCGGCCATGACGACGACCCGGTTGGCGAGGTAGACGGCCTCGTCGACGTCATGGGTGATGAACATGACCGTTCGCCGCTCGGTGCCCCAGGTGTCCAGTAACTGGTCCTGCATCTGCACCCGGGTGAGGGCGTCGAGGGCGCCGAAGGGTTCGTCCATGAGCAGGACGCCGGGGTCGACGGCGTACGCGCGGGCGATGGCGCACCGCTGCCGCATGCCACCGGAGAGCATCCGGGGCAGCGCGTCGGCGAAGTCGCTGAGACCCACCAGGTCGATGAAGTGCTGCGCCCGTGCTCGCCGTTGCGCCCGCCCGACCTTGGCGATCCGGAGACCGAACTCGACATTCTCGCGGACCGTCAGCCAGGGGAACAGCGCGTACTGCTGGAAGATGACGCCGCGTTCCGGGCTGGGCCCTCGCACCGGTCGTGAGTCGACGAGCACCTCACCGCTGGTGGGCTCGACCAGGCCGGCGGCGATGTTCATCAGTGTCGACTTG
The DNA here is from genome assembly GCF_040649675.1 of Micromonospora parva. Taxonomy (NCBI): domain Bacteria; kingdom Bacillati; phylum Actinomycetota; class Actinomycetes; order Micromonosporales; family Micromonosporaceae; genus Micromonospora; species Micromonospora parva. The sequence goes on from NZ_JBEZFX010000001.1 coordinate 401,053, forward strand.
CCGCAGCCGGACGGGCCGACCACTGTGACGAACTCGCGGTCGGCGATGTCCAGGTCGACCTCGCGCAGCGCGTGGAACGGTTTGCCGCCCACCTCGAACGTGCGGCTGGTGGAGCGGAAGGAGATCTTCTCGGTCATCGGCGTTCCTGCCATCCGGTGAGGCGCTTCTCGGCGGCGAGCAGGAGCCGATCCATGAGCAGGCCGAGCACGCCGATGGTGATGAGGCCGACGAAGATGCTCGGCAGGTCGTAGTAGATCTGCGCCTGCTGCATCCGGTAGCCGAGGCCCTCCTGGGCGGCGATCAACTCGGCGGCGACCAGTGTCGCCCAGGCCGCGCCGAGGCCGACGCGCATGCCGACCAGGATGAACGGGGTGGACGCGGGGACGACGACCCGGCGGAACACCACGGCGTCGTTGGCGCCGAGCACCCGCGCGGCGTTGATCATGGTGCTGTCGACGCTCACCACTCCCTGGAACGTCGACACGACGCAGGACAGGAACGCGGCGAGGAAGATGACGAAGATCTTCGGGGTTTCCCCGATGCCCATGAGCAGGATGGCCAGCGGGATGACGGCCAGCGGCGGGATGGTGCGGAAGAACTGCACGTAGGGCTCGATCAGCCCGCGCGCTGTCCGGTACCAGCCCATGAGGAAGCCGACCGGGATGGCGAGTGCGCTGCCGAGCGCGAAGCCGATGAGCACCCGGCGCAGGCTGGCCAGGCTGTCGTCGAGCAGGGTGCCGTCCATGGTCAGCTCACCGGCGCGGACGGCGACCTCCTGCGGCCCGGGAAGGCCCGAGACCCCGATCCGGGCCAGCACGGTCCAGATGCCGACGCCCAGTACGACGGCGAGCACGTTCCACACCAGCAGCGGCACGGCACGCCGCGGCGGCGACGTCGCACTGGTGGTTTCCGGACCTCGGGGTGGGGACTGGTGCACGTCTATCGCCACGGTGGTGCTCCGTAGCCCAGCTCGGACATGGGGCTCCTCTCCGGTCGGCGGCGCTGAAGGTAAGCGAATCCTTGGCGACGGCACTATTCATGTCAACCCTTCGGACTAAAAAGCCCGAGCTGGGAGCGGTGCGGCAGTTCATAAGATGTCCGATGTCTGGGCGGCAGCCTAGGGGTGGCCGGACCGTCTGACAACGCCCGGCCACAACCGGACCGGCCGGCGATTTATGTCCGGGGCATTGACTAAATTGGACGGCGTCAGCAGACTGCGGCGTACCCGAGCAACCAGTCTCCCGGCGAGCCGGGCGACGGACAGAGGAGTCCCATGTCGATTCCGCGCTCCCCCCGCACCACCGGATCCAGACGCCGCCTGATTGCGGCGAAGCTCGCCCTGGTGATCGCCGCGTCGCTGCTCGCGCCGCTCACGTCCGGCACCCCGGCCCTGGCCGCGCCGGTGAACCTGGCCCGCACCGGCACCGCCACCGCGTCGAGCGTCGAACTCGACCGCGCCGACTTCGTCGCCACGCGCGTCAACGACGGCGACCGCACCACCCGCTGGTCGTCGAAGTACCAGGACGACAACTGGGTCCAGGTCCGGCTGGCGTCCGCCGCCCGGGTCGATCACGTGGTGCTGACCTGGCCCAACGCGTGCGCCCGTGACTTCTCCCTGCAGACCTCGATCGACGGTGTCACATGGACCACCGTCACCCGCCTGCAGCGCGACACCTGTCCCCGGACGGACGTCATCGCCGTGAACTCGGCCCAGCCGGTGTCCTACGTACGGATGCAGGGCTACCAACGGTGGGCGGCCTACGGCTACTCGATCTCCGAGCTCGAGATCTGGGACAGCACCGCGCCCCCGCCGGCACCCTCACTGGGCCTGCTGCCCAAACCGGTGTCGCTCACCGAGAACGGCGGCACGCCGTACACATTGAACCCGAACACGCCGGTCATCGCGGTCGGATCGCAGGCCACCGCGCCCGCCATCTACCTCGCCGGGCTGCTCCGCCCCGCCACCGGGTACGCCCTGCCGGTGGTCACCCAGAGCACCGCGCCCGCGCCCATCGTCGTCGAGGTGGGGGCCGGCAAGGGTCCGGTCGGGCACGCCGCCGAGGGATACCGGCTCGTCGTCACCACCGGCACGGTCCGGATCAGCGCCGACACGGCCAACGGCGCGCTCAACGGGGTGCAGACGCTGCGCCAACTCCTGCCGCAGTGGGTGGAGTCCGACACCGTCGTGAACACCGCGTGGACGGTGCCGGCGGTGACGATCTCCGACTACCCGCGCTTCGCCCACCGCGCGATGATGCTCGACGTCGCCCGCAGCTTCTACCCGATGAACGAGGTCAAGGCGTACATCGACAGCGCGGCGCAATACAAGATCAATCGTCTGCACCTGCACCTGACCGACGACCAGGGCTGGCGGATCGCCATCGACAACCCGACCAGCAACCCGGCGGGCATCGACTACGGCCGGCTCACCTCGGTCAGCGGGCGCACCGCCATGACCTACAACGACAGCGGTCAACTGATGGGCACCGAACTGGGCGTCACCGGCTTCTACACCAGGGCCGACTACGCCGAGATCGTGCGCTACGCCGGCCTGAACGGCATGACGGTCATCCCGGAGATCGACATGCCGGGGCACACCAACGCGGCACTGCACGCCATCCCCCAGCTCAACACGGCCGGCGCCCAGCCCAAGCCGGCACCCGGCCAGCAGACCGCACCGGCCAACGGCACCGGCAACGTCGGCTACTCGACGCTCGACTCGGCCAGCGCGACGACGTACGAGTTCGTCACGCAGGTGCTGACCCAGATCGCCGCCATGACGCCGGGGCCGTACCTGCACATCGGCGGCGACGAGGCGCACGTGACCAGCCACGCGAACTACACCGCGATGGTCGACGCCTTCACCGCTACCGTCGCGTCGCTCGGCAAGACGGTGGTCGGCTGGAACGAGTACGCCGGCACGGCGCTGCCCCGCGACAACGCCGTGGTGCAGTTCTGGAACGGTGACCGCACGGCGGTGAGCAACGCGGTGACCGGCCGTGGCGCCCGGGTCGTCCTCTCCCCCGCCGCCCACACGTACGTGCCGCAGAAGCAGGATGCCCGCCAACCGCTCGGCGGCTCGTGGGCCTGCGGCGGACCGTGCGGACTGGACCGGCACTACAACTGGGACCCGGGCACCTTCATCCCGAACATCGCCGAGACCAGCGTGCTCGGGGTCGAGTCGGCCCTGTGGGGCGAGTTCATCCGCCGGATCGGCCAGGCGCAGTACTACAGCTTCCCGCGCCTGATCGCCACCGCCGAGGTGGGGTGGACGCCGCAGACGCAGCGCGACTACGCCGACTTCACCACCCGGCTGTCGGTGGCCGGCGGGCGGTTGACGGTCGAGGGCGTCAACTTCTTCCCCACCGCCGACGTGGCATGGCGCAAACAGGCGATCGGCCGGTCCGCCGCCGTCGTCGTCGGCGCACCGGTCGGCGCCACCTGGACGGTCACCGCCCCCGGGCTGCGCAGCACCGACCTGGTGGCCACCGTGACCTGGAGTGACGGACGGGTGGAGGCGTTGACGCCGACCGCGACGCGCGAGCCGAGCATCCCGGCGATGCAGATCAACAGCGCGTTCACCGTCGTGTCCCGGCGCACGTTCGGTTCGGCGGGGACGTACACCGGGACGTTGTCGGTGCGCTCGGCCGGGCTGGCCCCGGTCCAGGCGGCGCTGACCGTCACCGTCCGCGCCAGCTGACCGCGGGCCGGCGCCGCCAGGGTGGCGGCGCCGGCCACCGCGCCGTAGGTTGCCGCGACGACACCCGGGAGCAGGCGTCGGTCATGATGGTGCCGTGATCGAACGTCCGGATGCCATGCAACGTGTGCGGCTGGCGCACACGGAGGCGCTGCTGGCCCAGCTCCGCAGCGCCGGCCCGCTCAGTCGGGCCGACCTCATCCGGCTGACCGGGCTGTCCCGCACCACCCTGTTCGACATCATCGGCGACCTCATCGCCCGCGGTGTGGTCGTCGAGCGGGAACCAGCGCTGTCCGGCCAGCGGGGTCGGGGACGACCCTCCACGACCGTCAGCCTCAACCCGTCCGCCGGCCGGATCATCGGCATCGATCTCGGCCGGGTGACGATCACGGTCATCGTCGCCACCCTGGGGCACGACATCCTGGCCCGGGGCAGCCGCCCCATCACCCTGGCGGCGGGGCCGGCCCGGCGCGCCAACGCCGCGATCAAGCTGATCGACGACCTCGTGCAGGAACACGACATCGACCTGCGCGCGCTGGAGGCGATCGGCCTCGGGCTGCCCGGCCTGGTGGCCGGCCGGGAGCGCCCCGCGGGCGGCCGCAGCCCGTCGGTGGCCGCGAAGCAGGTCAGCACGCGCATCCAGGACCGCTACGGCGTCGCCGTCGTCACCGACAACAACTCGCGGTTGGCCGCGCTGGCCGAGGGCACCTGGGGAGCGACCCGTGACGTGCGGGACGCCATCTACGTCCGGTGGAGTGACGGCGTCGGTGGCGGGCTCATCGTCGACGGCCGACTCGCCCGGGGTGCGAACGGCGCGGCCGGCGAGATCGGCCACGTCAGCGTCGACCCCGACGGAGACCCCTGTCCGTGCGGTGGTCGCGGTTGCCTGGAACTGCTGATCCGTCCGTCGGCGCTCATCGAGCAGTGCGCCCGCCGTGGTGTGACAGTCGCGGACCCGGCCGACCTGGTGGCCCGGGCACTCGCCGGCGAGCCGACAGTGCGGGACGTGGTGCGGCACGCCGCGACGATGCTCGGTCGCGTTCTGTCCGGGATGGTGGTGCAGTTGGATCCGGGCAAGGTGGCCATCGGCGGCACCCTGGCCCACGCCGGCGAGGTGGTGCTCGAGCCGGTCCGCGCGGCGATCGCCGAGCTGGCGATGCCCCGGCACACCCGCCGCCTGGACGTCGTGCCGGCCCAGTTCGGCGACGAGGGCGGTGCCCTGGGCGCCGTCGCGGCCGCGCTGCGGCTCAACCTGTCCGAGCCCTCGCCGGCCTTCCCCGGGTAGTCCCCCGAGGGGCAGCGGCTACGACGCCTCGGGCAGCAGCGTGAGCAGCCGCTGGACAGTCTCGGTCACCGCGTCCCGGCCGGCGGCGAGATATCGGCGCGGGTCGCGAGAGTGCGGCAGGACGCCACGGACCGCGTCGGTGAACGCCACGTTGAGGGCGGTACCAACATTGATCTTCACCATGCCCTGACCGACAGCGGCGCGGATCTGCTCCAGCGGCACCCCGGAGGAGCCGTGCAGGACCAACGGCACCGGTACGGCCTCGCGGATCGCGGCCACCAGGTCGAGATCCAGCGAGGCGGTCCGGTCGGCCATCGCGTGCGAGCTGCCCACCGCGACCGCCAGCGCGTCGACGCCGGTCTCGGCGACGTAGCGGGCGGCCTCGGCCGGGTCGGTGCGGACCCCGGCGGTGTGCGCGCTGGCCGGGGCGTCCGGTTTACCGCCGACGTAGCCGAGTTCGGCCTCCACCCACAACCGGTGGTCGTGCGCCCACTCGGTCGCCTTGCGGGTGGCCGCCACGTTGGCGGCGTACGGCAGCGCTGACGCGTCGACCATCACCGAGCTGAAGCCGGTGTCGGGCGCCCGCTCCAGCAGGGTTGTGTCGTCGACGTGGTCCAGGTGCAGCGACAGGGTGGCGCTGGACAGCCAGGCGACCTCGGCCGTCGCCGCGGCGATGGCCGACACACCGGAGTGGTAGCGCGCGGCGTTCTGACTGATCTGCAGGATCGCCGGTCGGCCGGCCCGCTCCGCCGCGGTGGCGATGGCCTGGGCGTACTCGATCGTGATCACGTTGAACGCGAGCACGCCGGTACCGGCAGCCTGGGCCGCCGCCACCAGGTCGGCGGTGGGAACGAGGGTCATCAGCGGCCTCAGGCGACCGGAGCGGTGAGGACGACGGACCGGGTGAGCAGCCGGGGCTGATCCGGATGCAGACCGCGACGCACCGCCAGCTCGACCGCGAGCCGCTGCGCGGTCGTGAGGTGAGCCATGGCGTCGATGTCCTCGTGCACCACGATCGCGCCGGTGGGTGCCAGGTCCTCGAGGAGGCCCGGTGCCACCGGCCCGAAGATCCAGACCACGGACCGGTGGTCCACCACGCTGATCGGACCGTGCCGGAACTCCATCGCCGGGTACGACTCGGCCCACATCTGTGCCGCCTCGCGCAGTTTCAGGGCGGCCTCGTGCGCCACGCCCACCGTCCAGCCGGTGCCGAGGAAGGTGAACTGGTCCCGACCGACCACGGCCGGGTCCAGTGGGGTGCCGAGCTGGGCCCGCGCCTGGTCGATCGTCTCGGTCAGGTCCGCACCGAGGCCGGCACGCCAGAGGGCGAGCGCGGTCGTGGCGAAGCGGGTCTGCACCACCGACTGCTCGTCGGCGAAGTCGAGGACGACGCAGTCGCTCACCAGCCGGGTCACCGGCCGGTCGGCGTCGGTGGTGAGCACTGTCGAGCGGCTGCCGGGCGGCAGTTGCTCAAGGAGTCGGATCACCTCGGTGGTGGTGCCGGAACGGGTGATGGCGACGACCCGGTCATAGCGTCGCCCGGCGGGGAATTCCGAGGCGGCGAAGGCGTCGGTCTCCCCCTGGCCCGCCGACTCGCGCAGCGCCGCGAAACTCTGGGCCATGAAGTACGAGGTGCCGCAGCCCACCACGGCGACGCGTTCGCCCGGCTGGGGCAGTGCCTGCGCCACGCCCGGTCGGGCGACCAGATCCACGGCGCGACGCCACGTCTCGGGCTGGGAGGTTATCTCGGCGGCGACGTGCGACACGATTCCTGCTCTCTGTCGGTGCGGGGCTCTTCCAGTTGTTCGACGGTGGTTCCGGGCAACAGCCGGGAAGCCACGACGGCGTCGTACTCGCCGGCCCACCGGCAGGCGACGGCGGCCGCCGAGACGGCAGCGCCTCGGGCGAGGACGTCCCGCCAGGGCATGCGGGTGAGCAGTCCGTACGCGAGCACGGCCGCGAGGGCGTCACCGGCACCGGTCGGGTTGCCGGCCATCCGTTCGGGCGCGTGGGCGCTGTAGGCGGCCCCGCCGTTGACCGCCACGAAGCCGTCTGCGCCACGGGAGACGACTCCGGCGACGGCGCCGAGCCGGACGAGCCGGTGCGCCACCCGCACGGCGTCGTCGCGGGTGCGCACCGGGCGGCCGAGCAGTTCCGCCGCCTCGTGGACGTTGGGTTTCACCAGCGTCGGCGCGGCGGCCAGCGCGTGCCGCAGCGCGGCGCCGTCGGTGTCCACGATGGTCTGGACCCCGCCGGCCCGGGCGATGGTGACGAGATCGCGGTACGCGGTCTCGGGGACACCCGGTGGCCGGCTGCCGGAGAGCACCACCACCCGTGCCGCCCGGACCCGCTCGGCGAACTGCTCTCGGAACGACTCCCACTGGGCGACGGTGACGCGCGGGCCCGGTTCGTTGAGGACGGTCGCCGTGCCTCGCCCGAGGACGGTCACCGTCCGGCGGGTCTCCGTGTCGAGGCGGGTGAATCGCGCCGGTACGCCGGCCGTCGCCAGCTCGGCCTCGACCCGTTCGCCGGCTGCCCCACCGGCCAGGCCGAGGACCATCGTCTCGACGCCCAGCTGCCGCAGGACCCGGGCGACGTTCAGGCCCTTGCCTCCGGCACGGGACACCACGTCCGTCACCCGGTGGGAGGTGTCCGGCACCAGGTCGGGCACGGTGTAGGTGACGTCGAGGGCCGGATTGAGCGCCACCGAGATGATCAGGTCGCCGCGCGCCCGGGAGTCTGGCGGACCGCCGTTCAGATCTCGTTTCATGTCCGCCTCTTCCAGAAGATGCCAGCCACACGAGCACGCATGATCTTTCGTGACATTCAGATGCCAGAATCAATCAGGATGTTGCAGACCCTAGGGATCTGACCCCGGCGGCGTCAAGGTCGGTCCTGAGCGCTCCGACACCGTCACCGCCCCTGCGGGCACCGCATCGAGGGAGCGTCGCGGTGTTCGAGCAGCCCCGGCGCGCGGGGTTCCAACCGGGCAGGAATTTTGCATCAACTTGCACGGGCTGCCACCGAGCCGGAGGCCGAGCGGCCGCCGAGGGCGGGGCAACGGCTCTCTTGACGAGGGTCGATATCACTCGTAAGTTCGTCCGACATCTGACGTAGGACATTCCCCCGCTGTCCGAAGGACATCAATGACCACACGCCTCCCCCGCCGCGCGGTCGCGCTGGCGGGCGCCGCCGGTGCCCTCGCCGCCGTCGTCCCGCCCGGCCGCGCCGACGCCGCCATCGCCTCGACGTCCCTCCCGGTGCTCGGCGTCGCCGACGACTGGAACACCGTCCTCGCCCGTACGCCTCAGGTGCAGCTCGCGCCCGGCGCCACGTACACCCTCACCGCTCCGGTCGCCCTGCCCGACCGCTGCCTCATCGTCGGCAACGGCGCGACCGTCACCGTCCCCACCGACCAGAGCGGCGCGCTGTCCATCGTGGGCCGCAGCGGCGTCACCATCAGCGGCGTCCACTTCCTCGGACGCCAGTCCAGCCCGGTCGGCACCGCGCCACAGTTCGCGCACGTCGCCGTCCGGATCAGCCGCAGTACCGGCGTACGGATCCTGGACTGCGACTTCACGAACTGGCGCGGCGCCGGACTGGCGATCACCGGATCGGCCGCCGACGACTACTTCGGCTACCGGCTCAAGGTCAGCGGCAACGCCTTCCACCGCTGCTACTTCGGTGTCTCGCTGGCCGACCGCAGTGAGTACTCACAGTTGACCGCGAACAGCTTCACCTCGTGCCGACTCGCGATCTGGAACTCGTCGGGGAACTGGACGATCAACGGCAACGTCGTCGTCGGCTGCTACGGCGCCTACTACTCGTTCGCCCAGACCAGCCCGTACGGGGCGCTCGCCAGCGACAACTGGGGGCACGGCAGCCTGACCGGCAACACCGTCAACCACTGCAACGGTGGCGTCCCGGTGCGCTGGAGCACCGCCCTGTCCTTCCCCATCGGCGGGGTCGAGCGCAACCCGGGCACCGGCGTCGTCGTCGACGGCGTCCTGCCACCGACCTTCACCGGCAACACCCTCTGGTACAGCGACATCCGCGCCACGAACCTACTCGGTACCCGGTGGCTGCTCTCCGGGTGCACGCTCTCCAACCTCGCCGTCACCTGCTCCGGCGCCGCGCCTGTGCACCTGGTCGGCACACAGTCCAACAGCGGCACCGCGCCCCTGTTGCAGGGCAACGTCAAGGATCTCCTTCCGCTCTGAACGACCGGAGGTACGTGACCGTGTTCTCCTCCCACAAGCGGCTTCTCCCTCTCCTCCTCGCCTCCCTGCTGGTCGGCGTCGGGCTCGCTGTCCCGTCGGCGGCGCGGGCGGCCAACCCGGCACCCCAGGTCGCGCCGAGCGTCCGGGAGTGGACCGGAGGGACCGGCGTCTGGACGCTGGCCCCGTCGTCCCGGATCCTGCTCGACCCGGCACACGCCGCCCAGCTGTCACCAGCCGCGACGGCGCTGCGCGTCGACCTCGGCGCGATCAGCGGCGCCGACGTACCGGTTGTCTCGGCGGCGACGCCCGGGACCGGTGACATCCTGCTCACGCTGGCGAGCACCGACGCCGGGATCGGCGATCAGGGCTACCTGCTGACCGCCGGCTCGACCGTCGTGATCCGCGCGAACGCGGCGGCCGGCGCGTACTACGGCACCCAGACCCTGCTGCAAATGATCAAACAGAGCGCGACGAGGACGACAGTTCCGGCGGGCACCATCCGGGACTACCCGCAGTACCGGGACCGGGGAGTGATGCTCGATGTCGGCCGGCACTTCTACGAGATGGACCACCTCGAGAACCTGCTCCGCCGGATGGCGTGGCTACGCCTGAACACGCTGCGCCTGCACCTCACCGAGTGGAACGGCTTCCGGCTGCGCAGCGACCGGTACCCCGGGCTGGCCTCGGCGCAGTCCTACAGCAAGGCGGACCTGCGCCGGTTGCAGGACGTCGCCAAGCGGTACCACATCACCATCGTTCCCGAGATCGACCTGCCGGGGCACGCCACGGCGATGACGACCTACGACCCGACGATGAGGTTCACCTGCTCGTCGATGGACTACGCGCCCTGGCCGGGCGGTGAGAGGGGCGGCTGGACGCTGAACCTCACCAAGGAGAACGCCCGGACGTTCGTGATGAACCTGCTGTCGGAGTTCGTCCCACTGTTCGACGGCCCCTACTTCCACATCGGCGGCGACGAGTACCAGACCGACGCCGCCAAGAACTCCTGCCCCGAGCTGGTCAGCTACGCGCAGGCGCGCGGCTTCCCGTACCCCGGTGACGTCTTCACCGAGTTCATGAACCTGATGAACGACAAGGTGCGCTCGTACGGCAAGACGGCGCAGCTGTGGAACTGGTGGGAGACGAACGGCCAGCAGACCAGCATCAAGCCGGCCACCAACATCGTCCTCACCCCGTACACCGGGTCGCTGAACTACTTCTACAACCTGGGCTACACGGTCGTCGGCGTACCGGAGAGCACCCTGTACGTGACTCCCGGGCTCAACCTCTACGTCAACACCAAGAACGTCTACGAGAGCTGGGCGCCGGACCAGAACGCGAAGGTCAACGGCTACCAGATGGCCCGCTGGTCGGACGCGATGGAGCACCAGACCGACGAGTGGTTCGACCAGTACGCGAAGCGGCCGACCGAGGTGCTGGCCGAGCGACTGTGGGGCGGCCCCCGGTCGAGCACCGTGGAGGCGTACTTCGCCCGGGTGGACGCGATCGGCGACGCCCCGGGCGTGCCGAGCGTGGTCCAGGTCAACGACAACACCACGGGGACCGGCGACAACCAGTTCAGCTACTCGGGGACGTGGTCCTACGGGGCCAACGGCAGCAGGCAGTTCCAGCGCGACGACCACTACAGCAGCACCCTCGACAGCGCGTACCAGGTGCGGTTCACCGGCAACAAGATCAAGCTCTTCGCCGCCAGGGCGGCGAACCACGGCCGGGCGGGCGTCTCGGTCGACGGCGGCCCGGAGACTGTCGTCGACCTGTACTCCCCGACCCGGGTGGACCAGGCGATGGTCTTCACCAGCGGGCAGCTCGCGCAGGGCCCCCACGTCCTCAAGGTGCGGGTGCTGAACAGCAGGAACGCCAGTTCGTCAGGTACGGCGGTCACGGCGGACAAGGTCGAGGTGTCCCGGGCGGCGACCCCGGCCGCGGTGTTCGACCCGGCAACCGAACACCGCGTGGTCAACCGCAACAGCGCCAAGGTGCTGGAGGTGCCGGCGGGCAGCGGGGACGGCGCGAACGCCATCCAGTGGTCGGGCAACGGCGCGGCACATCAGCGCTGGACGCTCGTCGAGGCCGGCGGCGGCTACCACCGCATCGTCAACCGCAGCAGCGGCAAGGTGCTGGACGTGCCCGGCTCCTCCACGGCCGACGGGGCGAACGTCGTGCAGTGGACGTACCACGGCGGTGCGAACCAGCTGTGGAGCGTCATTCCGGTCGGCACCAATTACAAGATCATCAACCGGAGTTCCGGCAAGGCGCTCACCGTCGCCAACGCCGCCACCACCGACGGCGCCGCCGTCGTCCAGTCCACCTACCGCGGAGGTACCGAACAGCAATGGACCATCACCCGATGAACGGCCGGTGGACGGCGGCCCGGGCGGGCACCGCCGCGACCGTCGCCCTGCTGCTCCTGCTCAGCCTGTTGGTGCCGGCGACCGCCGGGCACGCCGCGCCCACGGCGACGGTGAACTACCCGGTCAACCAGGCGTTCAACGGCAGCAGCACCTTCCTCGACAGGTCGGCCGACCTGTCGAGGGTGGCGAACCTGACCCAGGGGGCGATCGCCGTCCGGTTCCGGTCCACCAGCACCGCCGTCGCGAAGAGCTTCTTCAGCGCCTCGCACACCGCCGACGACTCCAGCAACCTGTCGTTCTCCCTCAACGGCGGCTCGGTGTACTTCGAGAACCGCGAGAACGGGGCGTACGCCACCCAGATGACCGCCACCGGCGGTCCCTACAACGACGGCGTCTGGCACACCGCCATCCTGACCGTCGGCACCGAGGGCACCCGCCTGCACGTCGACGGGGTGCTTCGCGCCACGCACCCCTCCACCCGGTTCTTCGCGAACGTCCGGGACCTGAACGGCATGTGGATCGGCCGCAACGTCGACGCCCAGGGAGCTCAGTGGCACTACAGCGGTGACCTGGACTACGTGCGGGTGTACGGAACCCCGCTGACGGCGGGCGAGATCAGCGACCTGAGCATGCGCATCGACTACACGATCCCGTTCCTGGACCTCAAGGACGACGCGCGCCGTCAGGTGCTCACCGACCGCCAGGCCGGGCAGTACCTCGGGCACCCCGACACCGTCCTGCTCGACGACGGCCGCACGATGTTCGCCGTCTACCCCATGGGCCACGGCACCGGCCAGATCATCCTGAAGCGCAGCGACGACGGTGGCCGCACCTGGAGCGGTCGGCTCCCCACCCCGGCGAGCTGGGCCACCAGCAAGGAGACACCCACCCTCTACAAGGTGGTCAAGCCGAACGGGGCGACCCGACTCCTGCTGGTCAGCGGCCTTCCGGCGAGTCCGGGCGGGTTCAAGACCGCGTACTCCGACGACAGCGGCCGGTCCTGGTCGGAGTTCACCCACCACTTCGCCGACGCCGGCTTCGCCGGGTACGTCGCACACGCCACGCTGGTCCGGCTGAAGAAGGCCGACGGGTCGTGGGACTTCCGGTACCTGGGCGTCTTCCACGACGGTGGCTACAACAACTGGAAGACGTACCTGACCTTCGACGCCGCCGGCAACGCCGTCTGGAGCACGCCGACCCGGCTGCTCGCCGCGCACAACACCATCGAGAAGTACGCCGGCCTCTGCGAGATCGAGATCATCCGCTCGCCGGACGGTCGCCAGCTCGCGATGCTCGCCCGGGCACAGCACAAGCGCACCAACGCCATGGTCGCGTTCTCCAACGACGAGGGGAACACCTGGACCGAACCGCGCGAGATGCAGGGCGCCCTGATGGGCGAACGGCACGCCGCCACGTACGACCCGGCGTCCGGTCGGCTCGTCATCACCTTCCGCGACATCATCCGCAACAGCGTGAGCAACACCGGCGCGTGGGTGGCCGGCGACTGGGTGGCCTGGGTCGGCACGTACGACGACCTGGTCAACTCCCGGGAGGGGCAGTACCGGGTGCGGTTGCTGGAGGACTTCACGCCCTCGGTCAAGAGCGGCGACACCGGTTACGCCGGCAACGTGGTGCTGCCCGACGGGACGTTCGTGCTCACGTCCTACGGATACTTCGACCCGGCCGACACCAGCTACCCGTACATCATGACCGTCCGGTTCAGCCTGAAGGAACTCGACGCCCTGAACGGCTCGTTCGACCCGACCGCGAGCTACACGCTCACGAACCGGGCCAGCGGGAAGGTCATCGAGGTCGCGGTCGCCGCACCGGGTGACGGCGGCGACGCCGTGCAGTGGGCCGACAACGGTGGTGTGCATCAGAAGTGGTCGATCGTTCCGCTCGGCAACGGGTACCACCGCATCGTCAACCGCCGCAGTGGCCGCGCCCTGGACGTGGCCGGCAGCTCGACGGCGGACGGCGCCGACGTGATCCAGTGGACGTACACCGGTGCGGCCAACCAGCAGTGGCGCATCACCCGGGTCGGCACCCACGTCACCATCACGAACCGCAACAGCGGCCGGGTGCTCGACCTCGACGGGACGATCACCGACAACGGGGCGGACGTCGTCCAGCGCACCGCCACCGGCGCGACCCGCCAACAGTGGTCCCTCTCCTAGGACCGTCGTCGCAGGACGCCGCGGGCTGCTCCAGCAGCCCGCGGCGTCTCGCTTCCACAGGTGTACGCGTCAACTCCCCGACGCCGACGCCACAGCTCTGCCGGTGACGGTCAGGTCGGCCACCGTGGTCCACGGCCCCCGGTCACCGGCCTCGCTCAGTGCCCGCAGGCGCAGGTACCGGCCGCTGCGCGCGGCGGTGAACGGCACCACCTTCTGCGTCGCCGTGTCGGCGAGGGTTCCCGAGGCCACCGGCGTGCCCCAGTTGCTCGGGCTGTCCGACACGTACACCTCGTAGCGGCCGATCCGGCCGTTGACTCCCCCGTCCTGCCGGGGCAGGTACCGCAGCCCGTCGACCTGGTACGTGGCGCCCAGGTCGAGCTGGATCTCGTGCGGCAGGGGCGCGGCAGTTGTCGACCAGGCGCTGTGCCAGAACGTGGACGTGCTGCCGTCGAAGGCGTTCGTGGCCGCGCCGTTCTCCGCGCTGGTCTCCTCGCTGTCGGCGTACACGAGTCGCCAGTTGTCGCGCGGGATCGGCGGCGGCGTCGTGCTGGTGCCGGCGACCGGGAGCACCGCGCCGTCGATCCGGGTCTGGAACGCGGCGCCCCGCGACCCGGCCTTGATCCGCAGCACGCCGTCGGCGTAGAACCAGCCGCTGCTCGCCGAGTCGTACGCGGCGCGGGTGGCGAGCGACGGCAGGGTCTGGCCGGCGACGGTGACCGCGCGGGGAGCGGCCGCCAGGTGGGCGGTGAACTCGTAGGAGCGCGACGACGGCTTGCCGGCGTACGTGCCGACGGAGGCGCCCACGTCCACGGTGACCGTCCCGGTGCCGGACGTCGGTGCCGTCATGCTGACCTGCTGGGTGGCGTAGGCGCCGCTCTGGTAGGCGCGGGTGATGCCGTCGTCCTCGTAGAGGGTGAAGCTCGACGAGCCGCGCGGATACAGGTCGTAGGTGAGCGTGGAGACCGGCTTCTCACCCGTGTGGTTCATCTGCGGCCACATCGGCACGATGGAACCGCCCTTGACGAACAGGGGCAGCCGGTCGAGCGGCGCGGCGTACCCGTTCAGTGTGAGCGGGCCCTGGTAGACCCGGCCGGTCCAGTAGTCGGTCCAGGTGCCGGCCGGCAGGTAGATGCCGTCGCGCAGCTCGGTGTCGGAGACCACCGGCGCCACCAGGAACGCGTCGCCCGCCATGAACTGCCCCGACGTGGCGTTGCCCCGGGCGACCGGGTCGTTGGGATATTCGAGCACCAGGGCCCGGGTCGCCGGTACGCCGGTCACGCTGGCCACCCGGCTCATCGTGTAGTGGTACGGCATCAGCCGCATCTTGAGCTGGAGGTACCGGCGGTTGATCGACAGGTACGGCTCGGCGTACCGCCAGGGCTGCTTGTCCTGGTAGCCGGCCGCCGGGTTGGTCACCCCCCAACCGGACATCGTCATGAACGCCGGCGTGAACGACTTCCACTGCAGGTCCCGCACGTAGGTGTTCGGGCTGCCACCGAAGATCCCGTCGACGTCACCGGTGGCGTAGTTGAAGCCGGACAACCCGGCGCCCGCGACGGCCGGCACCGTCCACCGCATGTCGTCCCACCGGCCGTACGTGTCACCGGTCCAGACCACGGCGTTGCGCTGGGTGCCGGCCCACCCGTCGACGGTCCAGACGTAGCGACGCGCGTCGGAGTTGCGCTCGATGCCGTCCACCGCCTGCTGGACGCCACGGAAGGCGTTCTGGTAGCCGCCGCCGACCCAGGCGACGTCGGTCTTCACGCCACGGGTGCCGGCGGCGCCGACCTCGTAGTCGATCGACGACAGGCCGGCCGAGGTCCACAGGCCGGTCTGGAAACCGAGCGCCTTGGCGCCGGCGACGGTGGCGGGCAGGTCGGTGTAGCCGCAGCCGTACCCGTCGTTGGGCAGGAACCAGCCGGACGGCATGTCCTTGGCGCGGGCCTCCCGCGCGTACGAGAGCACGTCGGGAGTCCGCTGGTGCCCGGCCCGGTTGTGGTCGCCCTGGTAGGCGGGGTTGGACGCGTTGAAGCAGTCGGCGTTGCCGAGTTCGAGGCCCCACATCGGGCTCAGGAACGGCTTGCCGGTCACGTCGGTGTACGCGCCGAGCACACCCTTGAGCGAGTCGCCCACGAAGTAGTAGGCGTCGAACCGTTCCTCGTTGTGGGTGGTGGTCACCGGTGCGGTGAAGCCGTACGAGCCGGGTGCCCACGTGTTGCGCAGGACGCCGTAGCCGTTGGTGGACAGGTAGAAGGGGGCCGGACTGGCGTTGGTGTTCTCCCGCCACTGGTTGTCCACGGCGATCGGCACCGTCTTGTCGCGCAACGCCCACTCCCCCAGGCGCAGGCCGGTGCCGTAGAACTGCTCGTCGGTGGCGCGGGCCAGCCGTTGGGTGGTGCGACCGGCGGTCCAGTCGAGCGGTTGCGCCTCCCGCCAGATGAGCCGCCCGTCGGGGCGCTGGACCTGCATCGTCAGAGGGCTCTTGGTGATCCGGATGACCACCGCCGAGGTGGCGATGCGGAAGGCGGTGCCCTCGTCGGTCGCGGTGCTGGCGACCGCACCGAAGTCGGTCCGCACGGTGATCTCGTTCGCCGCCGGTTCGGTGAAGGTGCCGTTCGGTGCGACCCAGACGCGGAAGATGTCCGCGCGGGCCAGTGTGAGCCGGATGCGGGCGGCCGTGCTGGTGGCGATGGTGTACGTGTTCCCGGCCCGGGTGAGGCCGGTCGCGCTTCCCGGTGTGCCCGCGCGGGCGGGTACGGCGTGCAGCATCGCGGCGAGCAGGATGAGGACCACGATGGCGGCGCGGCGGGTGTGCGCGGGCAGCGATGACCAGATCATCGTTTTCTCCCGGTGTGGTGAGGGGCAACATTCACGAAGACCGATGAGATGGAATGCTGCACCTGCTTGACTCAAGATGCAATAAGTAGGCCGCGATTTTGCATCGAGTTACATCTTTGCCAGGAGCCCCGTCAGACCTGGAGCACCGTGACACCGGCCTGCTCGACGAGGCTCACCTGCTGCGGGTCCGCCGCCCGGTCGGTGACCAGAGTGTCGATGTCGCCCAACGGGCAGATCCGGTTGAAGCTCCGGCGGCCCAGCTTCGAGGAGTCCGCGACGACGATCGTCCGCGCCGCGCTGGTCACCATGACGTGGTTGACCGCGGCCTCGCCGTCGTTGTGGGCGCTGGCGCCGTGCTGGTGGTCGATCGCGTCCACCCCGAGCACGACGACGTCCAGCGCCACGGACGCGAGCATCGTCTCCGCGATACGACCGACCAGCTCGTAGGACTGGGGGCGGGCCGTCCCACCGGTGAGCACCACCCGGATGTGCGGACGCACGATGAGCTCGTGGGCGATGTTCAGCGCGTTGGTCACCACAGTGGCCGCCGACAGCTGACCGCTCGCGTCGGTACGCAGCGCGAGCGCCCGGGCCACCTCGGTCGTCGTGGTGCCACCGTTGAGCCCGACGGTGCTGCCCGGTGGGATCAGCGCGAGGGCGGCCGCGGCGATCCGCTGCTTCTCCGATGCCTGCCGCACCGCCTTGTAGCGCAGCGGCAGGTCGTAGGAGACGTTGGTGACGACCACGCCGCCCCGGGTACGGGTCACCAACTGCTGGGTGGCCAACTCGTCGAAGTCACGACGGATGGTCGCCGTGCTCACGCTCAGCTCGCGGGCGGTGGCCTCGATGTCGAGTTGGCCCTCGACGGCGACCATCTCCAGGAGCCGGTGCCACCGCTCGCGCTGGTTCACGTTCCACTCCGGTCGCTCCGCCCACCCATGCGGCCATCTTTGCATCTGTGATGCAAAGCCCGTACCGCACGTGGCCGAGGGGCGTCAGGCCGGGGTGAGTCGCCAGTGCTGGGAGGCGCTGCCGGTGTCGGCCAGCTGCACGATCACGGCCCCGTTGGTGCTCGCCCCACCGGCCACGGCCAGGACCTTGCCGGTCTGCACGTTGACCAGCTTCACGAAGTCGCCGGACGCCGCGACGACCCGCCACTGCTGGTTACCGCCGCCGGTCGCGGTCCACTGGATGACCCGCGCCCCCTCCGCCGTGGAGCTGGCCTCGACGTCAGCCAGCAGACCCGAACTGACGCTGGTCATCGTGGTGACGCCACCCACCGCGCCGGCCATCAACCACGCCTGGTTGGCGCCGCCGTTGGGGGTCCACTGGATCAACTGCACGCCGGTGGCCCCGGACAGGTCCGGCACGTCGAGGGCCTTGCCGCTGGCCCGGTTGACCACCGTGTGGCGAACGGCGCCCGACTGGCCGCTCAGGGTGGCCTCGAAGGGGATCGGCTGGGCCTGCGTCTGGTGCAGGTCGAAGACCACAATCTCGTTGGCGCCGACCCGCAGCCACGGCGCCGGGCAGTAGAGCCGCTGCTGCGGCCCCACCTTCCAGTAGCGGCCCAGGTTGCGCCCGTTGACCCAGACCACGCCCTTGGTCCACCGGGACATGTCCAGGTACGCGTCGCCGGTCTGGGTGAGGTTGACGGTGGCCTTGAAGAAGATGCCGGGCCGCGCGGCGTTGGTGATCACCGGACGCAGACCGGCCACGAACGTCTCGTCGACGGGCAGCAGGTGGGTCTGCCAGTTGGTCAACGTGCCGGTCAGGGTGCCCGCGTCGACAAGCGACACCCGCTCGGTGATGCCCTTGCGGTCGACCAGCGCCTGGCCGAAGTTGTTGCGGCCCATGCCCTCGACCAGGATGTCGAGCGTGGGGCTGCCGCTCGCCGAGGTCTTCAGCGCCAGCGGCGCGTCGCGCACCGTCACGCCGAGCGGCGTCGTGTAGGTCGCCGGCAGGTTGCTCCGGGACATGGCGCCCTGGTAGACGCCGTCGAGGAACACCGTCGCGTAGTCGCGCACCGACCTGACGTCAAGCGTGGCCCGGGTGTAGCCGGGAAGGACCCGGCGGTAGAGCATGAAGCCGGAGTTCTGGCCGTACATCTCCATCGGTTGCGGGTTCGTCTGGGTCGGCAACGCGGCCGGCAGGTTGTCCCACAGCGAGGCGTACGGGGCCGGCAGCACCGCCTGGGCGCCGGTCCGCACGATGGTGGGGATCGGCGCCGGGACGGCCGGCAGCGTCACCCCGAGGGCGGTGCCGATGATCTCCCGGTAGGCCGGGTACAGCCGCGACGGGCCGCCCTGTTCGGTGATCGGCGCGCCGTAGTCGTAGGTGGTGATGTCCGCCTGGTAGCCGGAGCCGTCGTTGGCGGCGTTCGCGCCGGCCCAGTACCCGAAGTTCGTCCCACCGTGGATCATGTAAAGGTTGAACGACAGGCGGCCGGCCATCAGACCCCGCAACTGGGTGGAGATGTCGGTGTTCGATCCGGCGAAGCCACCGTCGGCCCAGTGGGTCAACCAGCCGGTGTACAGCTCACCGGACATCGCCGGAACTGTCGGGAAGGACTGACGGGCGGCGGCGATGGCCGCGGCGTCACCCCCGCTGAGCGCGACCGCGCCGCCGGTGACCACGGTGCGGTTGCCCTGCACCTGACCCAGGCCGTCCTCGGTGTAGAACGGCCCGTTGATCCCGGCGCGCAGCCACAGCTGCCGCAGCTCCTCCAGGTACGTCGTGTCGCTGCCGTACGACCCGTACTCGTTCTCGATCTGGACCATCAGGATCGGCCCGCCGTTGGCCACCATGAGCGGCTTGACCAGCGCGGCCAGCGCGTTGATGTAGCGCGTGACGGCGGCCATGTAGATCGGGTCGGCGGCGGTGCGGACCCGCAGTTTGATGGTCGGGTTGCGCAGCAGGTACGGCGGTAGCCCGCCGAGGTCCCACTCGGCGCAGACGTACGGGCCGGGGCGCAGCAGCACGTACATGCCCTCGGCCTGACACAGCCGGATGAAGCCGGCGATGTCCCGCCGATCGGTGCTGAAGTCGAAGACGCCCTGCCGCTCCTCGATGTGGTTCCACATCACGTAGATGGCGATCGTGTTCATGCCCATCGCCTTGGCCATCTGGATCCGGTGCCGCCAGTACTGCACCGGGATGCGGGCCGGGTGCATCTCGCCGCTGCGGATCTGAAACGGCTGGCCGTCGAGCAGGAAGTTGCTGCCGTCGGCGGAGAACCCGAAGGTCTGCGCCGCCGCGGCGCTGGCCGGGCCGCCCGACGCCAGCATCGCCGCGAACGGACTGAGCACGCCGATGGTGAGGAGTTGGCGCCGTTCCATGGGGTCTCCTTCGGACAGGCGTCGCCGGCGGCGGTCGCGGGCCGGGGACGGGCCCGATCGCCGAGATGACGAAGGTGGTCGATGCAGTCGAGCCTGCCAGACGACGCAACATGATGTAAATATCTGAGCCCTATCCGGCATCTTCGATCAGCGGAACGTCCTGACCGCACCGTCCACGACGGACGAACAGGTCGGCGCCCGCCGCCCCACGTCGATCTATTGACGACCGGTGCGGCGTCCGGCTAGCGTCCCGACATCAGATATCCGACGTCTTATGCCTTGTTTCCCCCCGCCCACACCCCCGTCCCCCGAAGGAGTCCTGTGTCTCCTGTCCGAGCACTACCGCGCCGAGTGATCGCGGTCGTGGCCGCCGTCCTCGGCGTGGCCGCGATCCTGCCCGCCACGCCAGCCCACGCCGCCCCCGCGGGCGTGAGCGCGACCGCCAGCGCCGACTGCACGACCGGCCGGCTCAACCTCCGGCTCACCAACGGCAGCACCACCGCGCAGACCTTCACCGTCACCTGGCCGGGCCGCACCAACTCCCCCTGGACCCGGACAGTCGCCGCCGGCAGCAGCAGCAGCGAGCTGTACTGGACCCTCCCGGCCGGCACCGCGTACACCCTGCGGACCACCACCCCGACCGGCCTGGACGACACCTCCGCCGGCATCTTCCACTGCGGCACCGGCATGTCCGCGCTCACCAGCTACGACTGCACCGCCGGGCGACTCCAGCTCGCGCTGGAGAACCGCACCACGACGGCCCGGGACTTCACCGTCACCTGGCCCGGTCGCACCGGGTCCCCGTGGACCCGCACCATCGCCGCCGGCGGCAACTACCTGCACTACTGGACCGTCGGCGCCGGCACCGCGTACACCCTGCGGGTCACCGCCCCCGGTTTCGACACCACACTGCGGGGCACCGCCGGGTGCGGCCTGAGCGCCGGCACCCCGCAGATGAACACCACTGCGGTGCTGACCACCCAGAGCGTCATCCGCAACCTCAACGGCCCGAACGGCCGCTACGACGGCACCTCGGCCTCGGTCCGCATCCCGGGCATGGCCGTCACCAACAACGGCACCGTCATCGCCGTCGCCGACGCCCGGATCAACGGCTCGTACGACCTCGGCGGCGGCACCAACAACATCCAGATCGCGATGACCCGCAGCACCGACGGCGGCCGGACGTTCGACCAGCCGCGCGTCATCCACGCGCCCGCCACCACCAGCGAGGGAGCGGGCGACCCGAGCCTGCTGGTGGACCGCCGGACCGGCACCGTCTACTGCTTCTTCACGTACTCCCCCCGGCCGGGCATCAGCTTCTGGTCCGGCTCGTCCGGCCTCAACACGGCCAACGACCCGAACAGCCTGCACCTGCAATACATCACCAGCCGGGACAACGGCGCCACCTGGAGCGCCCCGGTCGAGCTGAACCCGACGATCAAGGTCGCGAGCTGGCAGCAGGCGTTCTTCTCCTCCGGGCACGGCATCCAGACCAGCACGGGCCGCCTGATCCAGCCGTTCGTCTACCGGGACGGGGCGGGTCTCACCCAGACCGCCAACGTCTACAGCGACGACAACGGCGTGACGTGGCGACGCGGCGGACCCGCCGGCGGGAACATCAACGAGAGCAAGGCGGTCGAGCGCGGCACCGGGGCGATCGTGCAGAACATGCGGCACAACAGCACCCGTAGCCGGTTCTACTCCACGTCCACCGACGGCGCTGTGACGTTCGGCCCGGCCACCGCCAGCGCCCTGCTGACCGACCCGCTCTGCAACGCCGACGAGATCTCCTACCTGCGCCCGTCGGAGGTGGGCGCGAACGGCGCACCGGTGCGTACCCGCACCGCCCTGTTCAGCAACAACGCGGCCCCGGCCGCGCGCAACGACCTCACCGTCCGGCTCTCCACCGACGACGGCGCCAGCTGGCCCGCCCGAGCGCTGGTCAAGCCGGGCGGGGCGGGCTACTCCACGATGGCGGTGCTGAACGACGGCACGGTCGGCAACCTGTACGAGGTGGGCAACACCGGCGGGATCTTCTTCGCCCGCTTCACCGTGGACTGGGTCAAGGGAGCCTGACCCACGAACCACCCGCCCCCGGTGCCGGCGCCACGCCGGCACCGGGGGCGGCGCCGTTCTTCCGCTCAGTCGTCGAGGGTGCGGATCACCTCCCCGGTGTCCAGCCGGGGCAGGCGTTCCCGTGGGGTCGCCGGGCCGGGGTGCCCGAGGTTGAGCAGCAGCAACACCTCGTGCCGACCGTCGGGGAAGAACTCCCGCTGCACGCCCGCGACGTCGAAGCCCGCCATCGGGCCGGCGGCGAGCCCCGCCGCGCGGACACCGACGATCAGGTAGCCGATCTGCAGGGTGGCGTTGAACCGGGCCTGCTCCACCCGGGCCGCCCGGTCCGCCAGCCAGTCCCGGGCCTGCGGGCGGTGCGGGTACAGCTCGGGCAGCCGCCGGTGGAACTCCACGTCGGCGGCGAGGATCGCGGTCAGCGGGGCACGGGCCGTCGCGACCCGGTTGCCACTGGACAGGTGCGGCAGCAGCCGGGCCCGGGAATCCGGCGAGCGCAGCAGCAGCACCCGCAGCGGCTGGCCGTTGTACGCGGTCGGCCCGTACCGGATCAGGTCGTGGATCGCCGCGACCTGGGCGTCGGTGACCGGCTCGTCGGTGAACGTGTTCGCCGTGCGGGCCGCCCGGAACAGCAGGTCCTGGGCGGCCCGGTCCAGCGCGAGCAGGTCCGGTGCGGTCGGTGCCGTCACGTCGGCGAACCGGCGGTGGTGTAGCCACCCCGGTGGTGCACCAGCGGCGCACCGTCGCCGCCGTCGCCGAGCGCCAGCGGCTCGGCGATCACCAGCGAGTGGTCGCCGGCCGGAACCCGGTGCACCACGCGGCAGAGCAGCCGGGCCAGCACGCCGCCGAGCAGCGGAACCCCGAACGGTCCCGACGTCCAGTGCGGGTACGCGGCGAACCGGTCGATGCCGCTGGTGGCGAAGACCGTGGCGGCCTCCCGCTGCCCGGCCGCGAGCAGGTGCACGGCGACGTGCTCGGCGCGGGCCACCACCGGCCAACTCGACGACGCCGTCCCGAGGCAGAACGAGACGAGCGGCGGGTCCAGCGACACCGACGTGAACGAGGTGGCGGTGAACCCCGCCCGGATCGGCGCGCCGATCCCACCCAGGCAGGCCGGGTCGGTGCCGCGGGCGACGGCGGTGACCACCGTGACGCTGGTGGCCTGCCGGCGCAGCAGCGCGCGGAACAGGTCCCCGTTGACCGGTCGCAGCTCGACGGCGCCCGCCGAGGGTCGCTCCACGGTGGTCACGCCGACACCAGGGCGGACGCGGCGTACGCGCTGGCCGGTCGGGGCAGCCCGTAGTGCTCGCGCAGCGTCCGACCGGTGTACTCGGTGCGGAACAGCCCTCGGGAGCGCAGCACCGGCACCACGTGGTCGACGAAGTCGGCGAGCCCGCCGGGCAGGTGCGGCGGCATGATGTTGAACCCGTCGGCGGCGCCCCGGGTGAACCACAGCTCGATCTGGTCGGCGATCTGCTCCGGTGTGCCGGCAACGACCCGGTGACCCCGACCGCCACCGAGCCGGCCGATCAGCTGCCGGACGGTGAGCTTCTCCCGGCGGGCCAGGTCGGTGACGAGTTGGTAGCGGCTCTGGTGGGCCTGCACGGTGCCGGAGTCCGGCAGCTCCGGCAGCGGCCCGTCCAGCGGCAGGCCGGTCAGGTCGATGCCGAGCATCCCGGAGAGCTGCGCGAGGGCGTACTCGGGGACGATCAGCTCCTCCAGCTCGGCGGCGAGCGCCCGCGCCTCGGCCTCGGTGCCGCCGATCACCGGCGCGATGCCGGGCAGGATCTTCACCAGGTCCGGGTCCCGGCCGGCGGCGGTGACCTGCCGGCGCAGCTCGGCGTAGAAGCGCTGCCCGTCGGCGAGGGTCTGCTGGGCGGTGAAGACCGCCTCGGCGTAGCGGGCGGCGAAGGCGATGCCGTCCGGCGACGACCCGGCCTGCACCAGCAGCGGCCGGCCCTGCGGCGGGCGGGGAATGTTGAGCGGGCCACGGACCTGGAACTCCGGCCCCCGGTGCGCCACCTCGTGCACCCGGTCGGTGTCGGCGAACACCCCGGCCGTGGTGTCGAAGACCAGCGCGTCGTCCTCCCAGCTGTCCCAGAGCTTGATCGCCACGTCGACGAACTCGGCGGCCCGCCGGTACCGGTCGGCGTGCGCGGGGTGGCTGTCCCGGTTGAAGTTGACCGCCTCCCGCTCCTGGGCGGAGGTGACGATGTTCCAGCCGGCCCGGCCGCCGCTGAGGTGATCCAGCGAGGCGAACTTGCGGGCGGTGTGGAACGGCTCGTTGTAGGTGGTGGAGACCGTGGCGATGAGGCCGATGTGTTCGGTCACCGCGGCGAGCGACGCGAGCAGGGTCAGCGGTTCGAAGACGGCCTGGATGTTGTGGCGGGGGTTCGGCCCCACCGAGAGACCGTCGGCGAGGAAGAGTGAGTCGAGGGTGCCGCGTTCGGCGATCCGGGCCAGCTCCTGGAAGTGCCGCACGTCGGTGACCCGACGCGGGTCGGTGCGGGGGTGCCGCCAGGCCGCCTCGTGGTGGCCGACGCCCATCAGGAACGCGTTGAGGTGCAGGGTGCGGGTCATTGGTGTCCGTCCTATCCGGCAGTGACGTCGACGCGCCAGGTGGAGAAGCGACGTTCGAGGGCGACGAGGAGTTGGTTGACGACCAGACCGATGGCGGAGATCGTGATGATCCCCGAGTACATGTCGGCGATCGCGAAGTTGTACTGCGCGTAGTTGATGAGGTAGCCGAGCCCCGCCTTCGCGCCGACCATCTCGGCCGCGACCAGCACCAGGATCGAGTACGCCCCGGCCAGCCGGACGCCGGTGAAGATGGTCGGCACCGCGGCCGGCAGGATCACCTTCTGGAACAGCCGCAGGTGGTTGAGCCCCATCGAGCGGGCCGACCGGATCAGCAGCGGGTCGACGCCCTTCACCCCGGCGATGGTGTTGAGCAGGATCGGCCAGGAGCACGCGTACAGCACCAGGGCGATCTTGGAGGTCTCCCCCAGGCCGAGGATGAGCACGAACACCGGCAGCAGGGCCAGCGCCGCGGTGTTGCGGAACACCTCCAGCAGCGGGCTGAGCAGCTCGGCGAGCGGCCGGTACCAGCCGATCAGCAACCCGAGCGGGATGGCGGTGAGCACCGCCAGGCCGAGCCCGGCCAGCGACCGGGTCAGGCTCGCGCCCACGTGCTCGGCGAGCTGCCCGCTGCGCAGCAACTCCCACCAGGCCACCAGCACCTCCGACAGCGGGGGCAGGAAGACCCGGTCCACCAGCCCGAGCCGCGGCGCGCTCTCCCAGATCGCGGCCAGCGCGACGATCGCGACACCGCGGTGCAGCACCCTGCCGCCGAGGCCGAGCAGCCGGCCGGCGGGGCCGCGGGCACCGGATCCGGGGGCGGCCGCCGCGTCGGGCGCGGTCGTCGGGGCCGCCAGCCGGGTGGGACGTTCGGCGATGTCAACCAACGCGGGCCTCCTCGGTGTGGGCCGCCGCCGGCGCCGCGCGCCGCGCGTCGGCTCCGGCGACGACGGAAGTACGACCACCACCTGCTCCGGGGTGGGCGGTGCGGCTGCCGGTGGCGCCTTCGGCGGCCTGGGCGGCGCGCACCTCGTCGCGCAGCAGGGTCCAGATCTGGTGCCGGTGGTGGCGGAACGCGTCGGTGGAGCGGACGTCCTCGGCCGCGTCCCGGTCGCCGAGGTCGATGTCGATGACCTGTTTGAGCCGACCGGGCCGGGACGTCAGCACCGCCACCCGCTGTCCCAGGTAGACGGCCTCGTCGATGCCGTGGGTGATGAACACGACGGTCTTGCCGGTGCGGGCCCAGATCCGCACCAGCTCGTCCTGCAACGAGTCGCGGGTCTGCGCGTCCAGGGCGGCGAACGGCTCGTCCATCAGCAGCACGTCCGGGTCGTACGCGAGGCTGCGGGCGATGGCCACCCGCTGCTTCATCCCGCCGGACAGCTCGTGCGGGTAGCGGTCGGCGAACCCGCGCAGGCCCACCAGGTCGAGGTGGTGCTCGATCAGGGCGGCCCGTTCGCCCCGGGGCACCCCCTTGGCTTCGAGACCGAACGCGACGTTGCCGGCGGCGGTGCGCCAGGGCAGCAGCGCGTACTGCTGGAAGACGATGCCCCGGTCCAGGCCGGGGCCGGTGACCGGCCGGCCGTCGACGAGCACCCGCCCACCGGTCGGTTCGGTGAGCCCGCCGAGCAGGTCGAGCAGGGTGGACTTGCCGCAGCCGCTGGGGCCGACGACGACCAGGAACTCGCCCGGGCGTACCCCGAGGGTGACCTCGTCGAGTGCGGTGACCGCGCCGGCCGCGCCACGCCGGCCGCCGCGGACGCCGAAGGTCTTGCTCACCCGGTCAAAGAGGATCTTGTCGGTGTTCACGCGCTGCCACCGTCCACGAAGGGGTTGAACCGGTTGGTGTAGAGGTCGGCGGGCTTCGGACGGTCGCCCCTGAGCTCGCCCTCGGCGGCGAGCCAGTCGATCCAGGTGCCGAACTCCTGCTCGTCGATCACCCCGCCCCGGCCGGCGACGCCGCTGCTCTTCCAGTACGCGACCAGCGACGGGTCCTCGTTGCGACCCCGCTTGCCGATGATGTCCCGCATCCGGGCGACAACGGTCTCCCGGGGTTGGGTGCGCGCCCACTCGATGGCCTTGCCGACCCCGGTGACGAACGCCCTGACGGTCTCCGGGTTGCGCTTGATGAAGTCGTCGCGGAAGACGTAGGTGCCGCCGCTGAACGCGCCGAGCAGTTCGTAGTCGGTGACGATGGTGCGGATGCCGCCACTGGCGACCGCCTTGTCCCGGATCACCCCACCGAGCACCGCGACGTCGATCTGTTGCTGTCGCAGCGACTGCTCGGTGTTGACCGGTGGCAGCGCGACCAGCTCGACCTGCCTGATCTCGGCGGGGGTGAGACCGCCGCGAGCGAGCCAGGTCTTGAGCACGGCCTCGGCGTGCGCGCCGAGGGTGTTCATGCCGACCTTCTTGCCGATCAGGTCGCGGGGCCCGCGGATCGGGCTGTCGTCGAGCACGTAGTAGCCCTGGAAGGTCTGCGCGTCCGAACCGTAGTAGCTGACCACCGCGGTGATCGGGGCGTTGGCGGCGGCGAGCTTGACGATGGCGCCGTTGAACGCGCCGCCGAAGTCGCTCTGCCCGGTGGCGGTGGCCTGGATGTCCTGCGGACCACCGGTGACGTTACCGATCCAGGTGAGTGTGACGTCGCCGAGGTAGCCGAGGTCGGCGGCGAGTTCGGGGAGGGTGACCTGGCCGACGGAGCCCTGGTAGCGCAGCTCGCTGACCTGGTCGCCGCTGGCGGTGGCGGCACCGCCGCATCCGGCGGTGGCGGCGAGCACGACCAGCGCGGCAGCGGTGGCGAGGGTACGCCGAACGGCATGACGGGGTGGGGACATGAGGAGTCTCCTGATCTGTCCACGATGGGAGTGGGGACGCCCGGATGGGGGCGTACGGGCACGCACGCTGCTCCGCGTTGAGCGGGCGGGCGGTGGGAGTGCGGCGCTGGAGCCGAGCCGGCTGAACCGGTCAGCTCAACAGAGCGCGCTCGCGTGCCGGACCAGGTCGATGTGCACACGAGCGGTGAGGAGAAGCTCATCCCGCTGCGACATGACCCCATGCTGCCGGGCGTCGGATCGAGCGGTCAACGGCCTTCCAGAAGATGAGACTTCTATCGCCGCCGATGTTACGGAGCCCTTCTGGCAGCGTTTACCGTTCCGCAACACCTATCTGTTTGATAGGGATACCGGTGTCGGACGGGCACCGTCCAGGACGGACACCGAGAGGGTTTCAAAAGTTGTCGGTTCGGGCATGTTCGATCTCGACACGGCAGGGAACGGTGACGAGGGGAGACCTCCGATGGGCCTCATGTTTCGCAAGCGCAAGAAGTACGGTCCGATCATCCTGAACTTCACCGAGAACGGCTTCTCCTCGTGGAGCATCAAGATCGGTCGCTGGTCCTGGAACTCCAAGGCGCGTGCGCACCGCGTCGACCTGCCGGGTCCGCTGTCCTGGAAGCAGGACAAGTCCCGGTCGTAAACCTCCCGGGAGTCGAGCGGGGTGCCGGTGATTCACCGGCACCCCGCTCGGCGTCCACAACCCCCAAGCCCCGCCCCGCCCCCGCCCTCCTCCCCCGCCGATCTTGCAGTTACTGTTGGCGTTTCGCGTGGAATACCCGTTATGCCGAGACAGAAAGTGCAAGATCGCGTGGGGGTGGGGATCTGGGGATCTGGGGGTCAGCGGGTCAGGCTGATGATCTCGTCGCCGGCCAGGCGGCCGGACTCGCGGTCGCGGCGCACGTCACCGGCGTCGAGCAGGTCGGCGAGCGCCTGGTTGGCGTCGGCGGCCCGATAGAGGGTCGCGGTGAGGGTGTGCCGGCGCAGCTCGGTGACCGGCCGTGGCCCGCCCGCGCGCAGCTCGGCCAGCAACTGCTGAGCCAGCGGTTCGAGGTCCGGATCGCCGAGCACGTCGACAGTGGTGCCGGTCGGGTCGAGGGGGTCGCGGTAGCGCACGCCGTGGTCCGCGCCGACCGCCCAGAGCGCGTCGCGGATCGCCTCCAGACTCCGGTCGGAGCGGCTGCCAAACGCGATCACACCGGCGGCCTCGCCGCCGGGCAGCACCGGTGCCACCTCGGCGACCAGGGGAAACCCTGCGGAGACGAGCACGTCTCGGGCGCTGTCGGTGGTGTGCAGCAGTAGCTCCCCGGTCCGGCCGTTGGTCGCGGCGGCGAGCACCTTCGGCGTCACCGCGCCGGCCAGGTCCACGAAGGAGAACAGTGGCGCGCCGGCAGCCCCGGCGGCCTTCACGGCGACCGGCAGCCGGTACGCGTCGCCGGGCAGCAGGTGCACGGTGACCTCGGCGGGCAGCTCCGCCTCGATGGGGCCGAGCCGGGCCGGCAGGTCGGCGTCGGCCGCGTCGGCCAGCACCAGCACCGTCACCTGCCGGCCGCGCACCTGGTCGCCGTGTGCGGCGACCAGGCGCAGTGCCGCCTCCGCGCTGCCCGCGTCGACGCCCGCGAGGGCGACGGTGGCCCGCCGGGAGCGGTGCAGGGCCGCGGCCAGCCAGGTCGTCAACTGGCGGACCAGCAGCTCGCGGAGGAAATCAGTGGTCCGGTCGGTCGGCATCGGTCCGTTCTACCGTACGGGCGGTCAGGCCGGGACGGAGATCCCCACCCCGCCCCGGGTCTGCCCGCCGTAGCGCTGCCGCTCGGCGTCCAGGTCGAGCCGACCGATCTGCTTGCGGGCGGCCAGCGCGGTGTCGTCGAGCAGGTTGGCCGGGATCAGCCAGACCACCTCGAACTCCAGACCGTCGGGGTCCCTGCCGTAGAGGCTCTTGGTCGTGCCGTGGTCGGAGGTGCCGACCAGTGCGCCGGCCGCGACGAGCCGCTCGGCGGTGGCGGCCAGCTCGTCGAGCGTGTCCACCTCCCAGGCGAGGTGGTAGAGGCCGACGGTGGACCGACCAGCGGTCGACCGCCCGGCGCCCGCGCCGATCTCGAAGAGGCCGAGGTCGTGGTCGTTGGTGGAGTCGGGGGCCTGGAGGAAGGTGGCGCCCCGGAAGCCGTCCGGGGTCATCGCCACCGGGCGGAAGCCCAGCACGTCGCTGTAGAACGCGACGCTGCGGGCAAGGTCACTGACGTAGAGGACCGCGTGGTTGAGCCGATGAATACCCATGACCCGAGGCTAGCGCGATTTAGTTGAACATTCAACCATCGGGGGTATGATGGCGGTCATGACCCGCTGGCTGGACCCCGACGAGCAACGCACCTGGCGCGCGTACCTGACCGCTTCCCGGGTGCTGATGGACACTCTCGACCGCGAGCTGCAACGCGACGCGGGCATGCCGCACGCGTACTACGAGATCCTGGTCCAGCTCTCCGAGGCCCCCGGTCGCCAACTGCGGATGAGTCAGCTGGCCCAGGCCGCGGGGTCCTCACGCAGCCGGCTCTCGCACGCCGTGGCCCGGCTGGAGGCCGCCGGCTGGGTGCGCCGCGAGGACTGCCCCACCGACCGGCGCGGGCAGATCGCGCTGCTCACCGACGAGGGTTTCGCCACCCTCGCGGCCGCCGCGCCCGGCCACGTCGAAGGGGTACGCCGACACCTGTTCGACGCGTTGAGCCCCGCCCAGGTCGACCAGCTGCGCCGGATCAGCGAGACCCTGGCCGAGCACCTGACCGGATCCTGACCAATCGACACCGGCGCGGGTCTTGTACTTACCGTCGTCGGATGAGCACGATGGGGCGTGTCTTCCGGCTTCGGTGAACTGACTGATCAGGCGCACCACCTCGTGTCCTCCGGCGATCTTGCCGGCGCACAGCAGCTGCTGTCCGACGCGCTCACCGACGCCGACCCCCGCCCGGCCAACGCCACCCCCGAGCTGGCCGAGGCGGCCAGCCTCCAGGCGCGGGTGCTGATCGCCCTCGGTGAGCCACACTCGGCCCGGGGGTGGGCCGCCTTCGCGTACGCGGCCACCACCCGCCTGCACGGTCGCGCCGACCCACGCACGGTGGCCGCGGCCGCCACCCTGGCCGCGGTGCTGCACCGGGTCGGCAGTCACTCCCGGGCGGCGCGGCTCTACCAGGAAGTCATCATCGAGCTGACCGCGCAGGACGGCCCGGAGTCGCTGCGGGTGCTCGCCGCGCACGCCGACCTGGCCACCGTGGAGTACGCGCGAGGCCAGTGCACGGTGGCCCGCGACCGCCTCCAGGACGCCTGG
This sequence comes from Micromonospora parva, assembly GCF_040649675.1. Lineage (NCBI taxonomy): Bacteria > Bacillati > Actinomycetota > Actinomycetes > Micromonosporales > Micromonosporaceae > Micromonospora > Micromonospora parva. The sequence goes on from NZ_JBEZFX010000001.1 coordinate 431,774, forward strand.
GAGCTGCACCGCGAGGTGTACGGCGACGGGCACCCCAGCGGCATCAAGATGCTGGCGCGGCTCGGGGCGATGCAGCGCGACTGTGGGCAGTTCGCCGAGGCGCACGACAACCTGGCGCTCGCCCGTGAGTTGTGCCGGCAGCACCTGCCCGCCGACGACCCGCTGGCCACCCAGGTGGCGGCGCTGGCCCGGGCGGCGGCGAATCCCGATCACGTCTGCGCCGACAACCCACCCACGGCCCGCGACACGCCCGTCGTACCGGCCGCCCGCGTTGCACCGCACGACGACGGGCCGACCGACTCGGGCCACCACCCGTCGGCAGCCGCACCCCACCACGCCGGGGCGGTTCCGAACCCCCGGCTGCCCTCCGACGAGGCGGTCGGGTCGACGGGCGGCAGGTGGCCGACCGAACCGGTGGACGGCCCCCCGCCCCACCCCGCCGACCCTCCGGTGCCCCCGTCGGTGGTCGGGCTGGCCGGCGGCGCGCAGGAGCAGCCCGGGGTGTACCGGCTGCACCGTCCCGCCGACTCGTTCCCATCGCCCGACTCGTACCCGCCGCCCGACCAGCACGCGCCGCCCGACTCGTCATCGCGGTCGGAACCGTACGCACCGGTTGAGCCGTACACGCCGTCGCGGCTGCTGCCGGTGCCCGTGCACCGCGCGCCGCCGGAACAGCGCAACCGACTCGTGCCGGTGCTGGTGGCCGGCGTGGTAGTGGTGCTCCTCGGCGCGGCGGCGGTGATCGCCGGGGTGGCCCGGGTCGACGGCGACGACGAGCCGACCCCGCCGCCGGCCAGCGCCTCCCCCACCGCCGGCGCGCCGGCCAGCACCGCGCCCGCCCCGGGCGGCTCGGCACCCACGTCGGCTGCCGCCGCGGCGCCGCCCGGCACCCCACCCACCGCGGTGACCCTGCGCGACAACCGGGACAGCATCGCGCTGAACTGGACGTACCCGGCCGGCAGCGAGGGCCCGGTGGTCATCGCGGGCGGGCGCACCGGCCAGACCCACAACATCTTCGCCACGTTGCCGGCGGGCACCACCAGCTTCGTCATCTACGCGCTCAACCGCACCAACGACTTCTGCTTCACTGTCGCGGTCGCCTGGTCCACCGACACCGTGGCCCAGTCCAAGCAGGTCTGCACCAGCCGCCGCTGACCCGCAAGCCACTACCCTGCCCGCCACGCCCCGACCCTGCCCGCCACTGCACCGCCGGCTACGCCCCGCAGACCTCACTCAGCGTGAGCTACCCGTTGACGAACCCGCCGTGACACCCCGTCACACCCGACGCCCCGCCCACAACTCCGGCCCAGGCTTTGCTCTGCTTACCTATACGCACCATCTCGGACGAGCAGCTGAAACGTCGCGACCGCCGCTACAACACGCGTCGGCGACCATCACGTTGCGTGGCTGTCGCGTCCGCGGGTGCAGAGCAAAGGGGCATCAGTGGGCGGTTGGGGGAGGCCGCCGTCACGGACCGTCTACTTTTGACCGTCCTCGGCTGGCAGCGCTGGCAGGAGCAGGCACACCCGCAGGCCTCGCTGCTCCGGCGCGTCGGTCAGGATGATGCTGCCGCCCGCGCGTCGCACCAGCTCCCGGACGATGGCCAGCCCCAGGCCGGCGCCCCCGTCGTCGCGGGCCCGTCCGTCATCCAGCCGGGTGAACCGGTCGAAGACCCGCTCCCGGTCCGCCAACGCGATCCCCAGGCCGTCGTCGGTCACCGTCACCAGGTGGTACGCCCCGACGCCAGGCCGGACCGCGGAGCCCTCCGTCGACGTTGCCTCGGCGGCGAGCACGACACTGCCGGACGCGTGGCGTACCGCGTTGTCCACCAGGTTGGCCAGCACCCGACGCAACTCCTCGACCGCGCCGATCGTCCAGAGCGGGCCCGCCGGCGGCGTCACCCGCACCGGCGGCGACGGGTAGCGGGCGGCGACGTCCGTCAGCAACGCGCCCAGCTCCACCGGGCCGGTCCCCCGCGTCGGCGGCGTCTCGTCCAGGCGGGCCAGCAGCAGGAGATCGTCGACCAGGCGGCTCAGCCGGTCGGTGTCGGCGAGCAGATTGGCGGTCACCGCCGTCCAGTCCGTCCGGTCGGCGAGGCGCTGGGCCACCTCCAGTTCCGTCCGGATGTTGGTCAACGGGCTGCGCAGCTCGTGTGCGGCGTCGGAGACGAAGGCCCGCTGCCGGACGCGGGCGGATTCCAACCGGTCCAGCATGCCGTTGAGGGTGACCGCCAGGCGGTGGATCTCGTCGGCCGACGCCGGCACCGGCAGCCGGCCCGCACCGGCCCTCCCGGTGATCTCCTCGGCGCCTCGACGCAACTGCTCGACCGGCCGCAGGGTCGCGCCCACCACCCGCCACGCCACCCCGGCCAGCACGGCCACCAGCAGCGGAAACGCCACCAGCAGGATGGTCCGGACCACGTGGATGCTGTGCCGCACGTCGGCCATCGAGCGGGCGACCAGCACGGTGAGCGGGTCGGCCGCGGTGCCGGCTGGTACGGCGACCACGCGGACCGGGCCGACCAGCCCGACCCGCTCGGCCGGCACCTCCAGCCGCTGCCGACCCGTCCGGTCCAGTCGCTCCGGGCGGACCATCGGCACCAGCCGGTCGGCGTCGATCGAGGCCGCCCTGATCCGCCCCTGCGCGTCGACGACCTGCACACGGACCTGCCCGCCGGCCACCGGCAGTGGGTCGGGCAGCGCGTCCTCGGCGGCGAGCAGGGCAACGGCATCGGCGGTGCGGAATGCCTCGGTGTCGACGGTGCGCTGGAGCACGAAGCCGAGCGCGCCGAGCAGCACCACCCCGCCCACCGCCAACCCGATGGTGAGGCCGAACACGCCGATCGCCATGAGCCGCCCCCGCAGCCCGAGGATCGGCATCCAGCCGGGCCGGGCCCGACCGGTGGGTGCCGGGCCGTCCGACGTCACGTGGCCAACCGGTAGCCGGCACCCCGGACCGTCTCCAGCCGGTCCCGGCCGAGCTTGCGGCGCAGATAGCCGACGTACACCTCGACGGCGTTCGGCGCGGTCTCCAGGCTCGCGTCCCAGACGTGGTCCAACAACTCGATCTTGGAGATCACCTGACCCGGCCGGCGCATCAGGTAGTCCAGCAGCGCGAACTCCCGCGCGGTCAGCGTCACCTCGGCGTCCGCCCGGGTCACCCGCCGCCGGGCCGGGTCCAGCCGCAGGTCGCCGACCGCCAGCACGGTCGGACGCTCCGGTGCGCCCCGACGCAGCAACGCCCGCAGCCGGGCCAGCAGCACCACGTACGAGAAGGGCTTGGTCAGATAGTCGTCGGCGCCGCAGTCGAGGCCGTCGGCCTGGTCGTACTCGCCGTCCTTGGCGGAGAGCATCAGCACCGGCAACCAGTGCTCCTCCGCACGCAGCCGCCGGACCAGCTCGTACCCGGAGAGGCCGGGCAGCATCACGTCGAGGATCATCGCGTCGTACCCGCCGTGCCGGGCCGCGTCCAGGCCGGCCGGGCCGGTCCCCGCCACATCCACCGCGAACCCCTCGGCCTGCAGGCCGCGTTGCAGGGCAGCCGCCAACCGGGCCTCGTCCTCCACCACCAGCACGCGCACCACTCAAGGGTGCCACCCGGGTCAATCAACCCCGTTCGGTGTCCTCAGCGCGTTCACAGCAGTGAGGGGGCAGGATGGGCGCAGGAGGTGCCACCATGTCCGTCCTGAGAAGCCGTCCCGTCCTGCGCTGGCTGGTCCCGGCCACCGCGGCCGTCGCCGTCATCGGCGGTGGCGCGGCGATCGGCACGTTCGCCGCCGAGGCCGAGCCGAGTCTGCCGCCCCGCACCGCCGCCCAGCTCCTCGTCGACCTGCAGACATCCCGGTTGGAGGGGTTGTCCGGGACCGTCGTGCAGCGCGCCGACCTCGGCCTGCCACCACTGGTCGGGCTGCTCCCCGGCAACGAGCTGACCACCATGCTGACCGGCACACACACCCTGCGGGTCTGGTACTCCGGGCCGGACAAGCAGCGGGTCGCGCTGCTGGACACCCTCGGCGAGCAGGACGTGATCCGCAACGGCCGGGATCTGTGGACCTGGCAGAGCCGCACCAACACCGCCACGCACCGCGCGTTGGGCGACAAGGCCGGGGCGTTCAAGCCCGCTCCGGAACCGGCAGCGAGCCTGCCGGCCACCCCGCAGCAGGCCGCCGACCTGGCGTTGGGCGCGATCGACCCGAGCACCGAGGTCAGCGTCGGCCGCTCGGCCACCGTTGCCGGCCGGGACTCGTACGAGCTGGTGCTCCAGCCGCGTGACCAGGACTCGCTGGTGCACCAGCTGCGGATCGCCATCGACGCCAAGCAGCACGTGCCGCTGCGCTTCGAGGTGCTCGCGAAGGGCAGTGACCAACCGGCGTTCGAGGTGGCCTTCACCCAGGTCGACTACCGCCGCCCTGACGCCGACCAGTTCACCTTCAACCCGCCGCCCGGGGTGACGGTCACCGAGGAGAAGGCCGAACGGCCGGCGGGCAAGCCCGGTCACGTGAAGCCAGCGGCGGACCCGCAGGTCCGTGCGGTCGGCGACGGCTGGACCACCGTGCTGGTCGCCCGCCTGGACGGTGCGCTCGACGGCGGGCCCGCCGCTGGGAAACCCGCCACTCCCCCGGCCGGCGCCGCACCCGACGTGGACGTGTCGAAGCTGCTCGGCGGGCTGCCCGCCGTCAGTGGTGACTGGGGCAGCGGTCGACTCTTCAGCACCAGACTGTTCACCGTGCTGCTCACCGACGACGGCCGGGTACTCGCCGGAGCGGTGACGCCGGAGCGGCTCTACCAGGCCGCCCGCGGCTGATCTCCGCGTGTTCGCGCCGGGTCGACCTGACGGTCGGCCCGGCGCTTCACCGTGCGCGCGGGCGGGTCAGCAGACGCCGAGGGCGCTGAGGTAAGCGTCGGCGAGGACCGCGTGGCCGGGCAGGTACGGGTGGACCCGGTCGTCGGCCCAGCGCGTCGCGGGACTCACCGCCAGCACCCGGTCGAACGCCGCCTGGTTGGGCACGTGCACCGCGTCGAACTCGGCGGCGAGCGCGGCCACGACCGCCGCGTACCGGTCGGTGTCGGCGCGTTGCGGATCGGTGCGGTCCGCCTCGATGAGGAACGGGTCGCCGAGGATCAGTCGGCAGCCGGTGCCGGTGACCGCCCGACGCAGCAGGTCACGCAGGGTGCGCTCGTACTCGTCGATGCCAACCGCCTCATCCGGGCGGTCACCGTAGCGCCGCCAGATGTCGTTGATCCCGATCAGCACCGCGAGCCAGTCGGGGCGCTCGGCGATGGCGTCGGCGTCCCAGCGGGCGGCCAGGTCGCGCACGGTGTCGCCGCTCACACCCCGGTTGATCCACTCCACCTCCAGCTCGGGGTGCCGGGCGTCGACCAGGGCGCGCACCAGGCTCACGTATCCGCTGCCGTACGGCGCTGCGGTGTCGCGTCGACCACAATCGGTGATGCTGTCCCCGATGAAGACCACCCGTTGGCCGGTCCGCAGGATCATCCGCCGCCACCTCGCGATCACCGGCGCGCCGGACCGCCCGGCTTGGTGAGAACCGGCGGAACGCGCTATCTTCAACAGTTCGAAGGGCACAAAAAAGAACGGCTAAAAGCCGTTCCTGCAAAGGATTCTAATCTTTAGGGAGACGGCTTGTCAAGGCACTCCGGCGGTTCCGGCGAATTGCCGCTCGACGACGAGATCGGTCGCGAGCAGGAGTACGTCTCGATGCTCTACCACCGGCTGGACGAGCTGCGTGAGCAGGCCGCCCACCGACTCACCGCCGAGCTGCACCACACCGGCGGAACCCTCCAGGACCGCTCGCAGCGCGACAGCTCGGTAGCGATGTACGCCGATCAGGTCGAACAGTTCTCCGCCGTGGAGAACGGGCTCTGCTTCGGCCGTCTCGACGGCGACGACGACTCCCGCCGCTACATCGGCCGGATCGGCATCTTCGACACCACCGGTGACTACGACCCGCTGCTGATGGACTGGCGCGCCCCCGCCGCTCGACCGTTCTACCTCGCCACCGCCGCCAACCCGCAGGGCGTACGCCGTCGCCGGCACCTGCGTACCCGCCAGCGCAAGGTGACCGGGCTCAACGACGAGGTGCTCGACATCGACAGCGCCTCCCCCGGCGCCCACGAGGAGTTGACCGGTGAGGCGTCGCTGCTCGCCGCGCTCAACGCCGGCCGCACCGGCCGGATGCGCGACATCGTCGAGACCATCCAGGCCGAACAGGACGAGATCATCCGCGCGGAACTCCCGGGCGTCATGGTGGTCCAGGGCGGCCCCGGCACCGGCAAGACCGCTGTCGCGTTGCACCGGGCGGCGTACCTGCTCTACACGCACCGCCGCGAACTCTCCAGCCGGGGCGTGCTGCTGGTCGGCCCGAACGCGACCTTCCTGCGGTACATCTCCCAGGTGCTGCCGACACTGGCCGAGACTGGTGTGTTGCTGCGTACCCAGGGTGATCTCTTTCCCGGGGTGAGCGCCCAACGGTCCGAGCCGGCCGAGACCGCGGCGCTCAAGGGCCGGGCGGTGCTGGCCGAGGTGTTGGCGCTGGCCGTGCGGGACCGGCAGTGGGTGCCGGACGAGCCACTGGAGATCGAGGTCGAGCGGGAGACGCTGACCCTCGACCCGGAGATCGTGCGCGCCGCCCGCGACCGGGTCCGCCGCACCGACCGACCGCACAACCTGGCCCGCGCGCTGTTCGACGTGGAGATCGTGCACGCGCTCGCCGAGCAGGTGGCCGAACGGATCGGCGCCGACCCGCTCGGCGGGGACAACCTCCTCGACGAGGCGGACCGGGCCGAGATCCGGCGGGAACTGCGCGAGGAACCGGAGATCCGGGCCGCCCTCGACCAGCTGTGGCCGGTGCTCACACCGCAGCGGCTGCTCGCCGACCTGTACGCCGACCCGGACCGGATCGCCGCCGCCGCGCCGATGCTCACCGCTGACGAACGGGCGCTGCTGCGGCGCGAGCGCGGTGGCTGGACCCCCGCCGACGTTCCGCTGCTCGACGAGGCGGCCGAACTGCTCGGCGAGGACGAACGTGCCGCCGCCGCCCGGCGGGACCGCATCCGGATGATGGAACGGGAGTACGCCGAGGGCGTGCTCGAGATCGCCAGGGGTTCCCGCTCGATCGACGTCGAGGACGAGGCCGAGGGCGGTGAGATCCTCGGCGTCACCGACCTGATCGACGCGGACCGGCTGCTGGAGCGGCAGGAGGAGAGCGACCGGCTGACCACCGCGCAACGGGCCGCCGCCGACCGCACCTGGGCGTTCGGCCACGTGATCGTGGACGAGGCGCAGGAGTTGTCGCCGATGGCCTGGCGACTGCTGATGCGCCGCTGCCCGAGCCGGTCGATGACGATCGTCGGGGACGTCGCCCAGACCGGCGCGCTCAGCGGCACACCGTCCTGGGCGGACGCTCTCGCCCCGTACGTCGAGCAGCGGTGGCGGCTCACCGAGTTGACGGTCAGCTACCGCACCCCCGCCGAGATCATGGCGGTGGCCGCCGACGTACTGGCCGAGATCGACCCGGCGCTGCGGCCGCCGCGCTCGGTGCGGGAGAGCGGCGTACCCCCGTGGGACCGGGCGGTGCCCGACGGGCGGTTGGCTGCGGAGTTGGTGGCCGAGGTGACCCGGGAGGCCGCCGGGCTGACCGAGGGTCGGCTCGGGGTGCTGGTGCCGGCCGGCCGGGTGGGCGAGTTGGGCGCGGCGGTCACCGCGGCCCTGCCGGAGGCCGCCGTCGGCGAGCACCCGGAGCTGGAGAGCCGGGTGGTGGTGCTGACCGTCGCACAGGCCAAGGGGTTGGAGTTCGACTCGGTGCTGGTGGTCGACCCGGACCGGATGGTGGCCGAGTCCCCCCGCGGGCGCAGCGACCTGTACGTGGCCCTGACCCGCGCCACCCAACGCCTAGGAGTCCTCCGCCCAACCCCCACGCCCACCCCCACACCCACTCTCTGAGTCGATCATGAGGTTGACGTGGACTGTGATCTCTGTCAGCCACGTCAACCTCATGATCACGCCGCCAAGGGGGCGGGTGGGTGGGGTTAGTCGTTGGATTTGTCCCTGATGGACTTTGCCGGGCCCGTTGCGGACGTGGACTGGTCGCTGGTGCCACCGCCGCTCGGCGTGCTGAGGCCGCCGGTGGTGGCGTCGCCGGTCGTCGTCGGGGCGACAGTGCCCGGGTGTCGTTCCGGCTGTCGCGCCACCCGGCGTACGCTCGCCGGCCCGGCGGTGCCACCGGTGGTGGTCACCGCGCCCTGCCCGCCGACCGGGCCACCGTCGCGCAGCACCTGTGGGTCGATCCGTTCCTTCGCGGGGTCGAACGGGTCATCGCGTTGGATCTGACTCTCCACATCGGTGCGGGGCACCGTCACCTCGTCGAGGGCGCCCTTGCCGTACACGCCGCCGGCGATCCGGTCCTCGGCCTCGCGGGCGGCGTCCTGCCGCATGTCGTCCTCACGCACGTCCATCACCTCGCAGAAGCTGTGGAACTGACTGCGTGCCCGAGGGCCGGCCGACCAAACCCGGTGTGACCGGGAGGTCGTCCACGGCGGTTCACCGTCGCGCCGCCCGCTGGCCGCCTGCCCGCAGCCCGAGATGTCCATGCTGTCCCGCGACCGGTGGGAGGTGCCCGCCGGCAGGAGGGGATGACAGCGTGCGCACAGTACGCCGTACCGCCGTCGCGGCCCTGGTGGCCGCGACGGTGACGACCGGGCTCGCGGTGCCCGCCCAGGCGAAGCCGCGACCGGACCGGACATTCGACGTGCAGGCCCACCGGGGCGGCCTCGGGCTGCGGGTGGAGAACACCCTCGCCTCCTTCGGCAACGCCCTCCAACTCGGGGTGAGCACCCTCGAACTGGACGTGCAGATCACGGAGGACGGCCAGGCCGTCGTCACCCACGACCGGAAGATCAGTGGCGCCAAGTGCGTGGACACCAGCCCGGTGACGCCCGGCGACCCGGAGTTTCCGTACGTCGGGAAGTACATCAACACGCTCACCGTGGCCCAGGTACGCTCGCTCGACTGCGGCTCGAAGACGCTGTCGGACAAGCCCGGCCAGCTCGCCGTCCCGGGTGCCCGGATGCCGCTGCTGCGTGAGGTCTTCGCGCTGGTCAACCGGTACCGCGCGAAGGACGTGAAGCTCAACGTCGAAACCAAGGTCGAGGCGGGCGCGCCGACCGAGACCGCCCCCCGCGAGCAGTTCGTCCGGGTCACCGCTGCCGAGGTCCGCGCCGCCGGGCTGCTCAAGCAGGTGACCATCCAGAGCTTCGACTGGGGTGCGCTGATGCGCATGCGTCAGGTCGAGCCGAAGCTGCCGCTGGTGGCCCTGACCAACTACGACTTCCTGCAGACCGGCCAGCCGGGTGCCTCGCCCTGGCTGGGTGGGCTGGACATCGACGACTTCGGTGGCGACCCGATCACGGCGATCCGCAGCTTCGGCGCCAGTGCCTTCTCGCCGGTGCACGGCATGCCGCAGAACGGCACCGTCACCGACCCGGGCTACCAGCCGTACGTCACGAAGGAGATGGTCGACCGGGCGCACCGGTACGGGATCAAGGTGATCCCGTGGACGGTCGACGACGTGCCGACCATGACCAAGCTGATCGACGACGGCGTGGACGGCATCATCACCGACTACCCGGACCGGCTGCGCGGCGTGCTGGCGCAGCGCGGTTACCGGCTGCCGAAGGCGTACGCCGCGCCGTTCGACATCCAGGCGCACCGGGGCGGTCGGGCCACCCGGCCGGAGAACACCCTGCCGGCGTTCTCGAACGCGCTCTCCAACCGGGCCATCTCCACGCTGGAGCTGGACACCGGCGTGACCGCCGACGGCAAGCTCGTGGTGCTGCACGATCGCACCGTCAACGGGTCGCACTGCGTCGACACCAAGCCGGTGCGCCCCGGTGACCGGATGTTCCCGTACGTGGGCAAGCCGGTGCACGAGCTGACCCTGGCGCAGCTCAAGACCGTCGACTGCGGCACGAAGACGCTGCCCGAGCTGCCCGCCCAGGTGCCCGCGCCCGGTGCCCGGATCCCGACCCTGGACGAGGTCTTCGCCCTGGTGAAGGCCAGTGGCCGCACCGACATCGGCATGAACATCGAAACGAAGATCAGCCCGGTGGTGAACGACACCGAGCCGTACCGCAGCTTCACCCGCAAGCTCGTCGACGCGATCCAGCGGGCCGGCTTCACCAAGCGGGCCACCATCCAGTCGTTCGACTGGCGCACCATCACCTACGCACGGCAGCTCGACCGGCGGATCGGCACCGTCGCCCTGGTCTGGCAGTACGGCCCGGAGGAGTGCACGACCCTCGCCGACGAGTGCTCGCTGCAGGCGGTCTACGGCAACCCGGCGGTGAAGAGCCCGTGGACCGGTGGGCTGGACTGGTGGAAGTACCAGGACCTCGGCAAGCTGACCCGGGCCGCCGGCGCTGGCACGGTGTCCGCCAACTGGCAGGTGCACGACCCGAAGCAGGGCACCGTCGCGTCCGCCGACTGGTACCTGCGGGAGAACCCGGCATACTTCCACGGACCGGACGTTCGTACGCTGCAGACGCGCGACGGCCTGAAGGTGATCCCGTACACCGTCGATGACGCGACGGTGATGCAGCGGGTCATCGACCTCGGCGTCGACGGCATCATCACCGACGACCCGGACCTTCTGGTACGCGTGGCCATTCGCAACGGCCTGCGCTGACCCGCCGAACCACCCGATCGCCGGCCGGATTTTTCCGGCCGGCGATCGGTGTTACCTGCTCCGGGGCCTCGGGTAGTCGGGGGTTGTCCCCGCCACGAAAGCGAACCGTGCCGTGGCCGACACGCGGTAGCGGGGCGAGGGAATGCAGGTACGACTCATCGCATCCTGAGGAGGACCAGATGAGCACGCAGGCTGCTTCCACCCGGCCGATGAACCGGCCCATGAACGACCCGCAGAATCCCGCTGCGATGCGAGAGACGCAGCAGATGCCGGTCATGCACGACGGGCGTCGGAACGACATGCAGGCACCTGGTACGGAGACCAAGCAGGCGTTCAAGACCACCGAGTTCTGGATCTACCTGATCGCGGTGGCCGCCGTACTGGGCGCGTCGCAGGTCGTCGGTCAGAACTCCGCGGGAGTGGACATCTTCCGGGCCGACAATGCCTGGTTCCTGATCACCCTGCTGACGCTGGGCTACCTCGGTAGCCGTGGTCTGGCCAAGGCCGGCAGCAACTGGCGCAGCAGCGAGGAGCGCAAGGCCCGGCACTGACCGGTTCACAGTGCACGGTGGCCTCCGGGAGGATCTCCCGGAGGCCACCGTCGTCGCGTGTCGAACGGCTACTCGTCGCCACCGAAGTCGCCGAAGTCCCCCTCGAACGCGTCCTCGATCATCTCGCCGGCGATCATGCCGCCGGCGACACCGAGCGCCGCACCGGCGACCATGCCGCCCATGCCGTGCCCGCGGCTGTGACCGTGCCCGTGACTCGGGCCGTACTGCGAGCGCAGGCTGCCGTAGCGGGACGTGGTCTCGCGCAGCCAACCGTCGACGACCTGCGCCCAGTCCACCCGGTCGACGTCGGTGTGCGACACCTGGTAGCGGCCGAACGCGTCGTGCCCGGCGCTGAGGAACCCGCCGCGCTTGTCGCACTCCAGGATGACCTCCACACCGCGCTGGCTGGTCACGAAGGTCAGCTCGACCTCGTTGATCGTGCTCGCGTACTGCGGGGAGGCGAAGAACTCGATCTCCTGGTAGAACGGCAGGGTCTGCTGCACGCCCCGGATGTGACCGCGCTCCAGGTCGGCGCTCTTGAACCGGAAACCGAGGCGCTGGAACGCCTCCAGGATCCGCTCGTGCACCGGCAGCGGGTGCACCGCCACGTGGTCCAGGTCGCCCTTGTCGACAGCACGGGCGATGGCCAGCTCGGTGCGCAGACCCATCGTCATGCCGCGCAGGCGCTGCCCGTACACGTCGGTGATCGGGGTCTCCCACGGCACCGGCATCTGGAACGGGAGCGAGAGTTGCTGCTTCGGGGCGAGGACGAACGACCCGCTGACCGCCATGCGGTGGAACTCCATCGTGCCCGCGTACTCGGTGTCGTGTCCTTCGACCTCGACCCGGGTGACCAGGCCGATCACCACCTGCTCGATGGCTGCCTCAGCGTCGCCACCGACGAGGTTCACCTGCCCGTCGAGGGTCAGGCCGGGCCGGGTGTTGGGGTTGGTCAGCACGGTGTCCACGCTGGGACCGCCCACACCGAACGCGCTCAACATCTTCTTGAAGACCATCGGAACTCCTGTGCGACGCCGACCGCTCCACGCTGGAGTCGGACGTTGACTCGACCGGCACCCTATCCAGCACCCCTGTGAGATGGCTGTGAAGCGCCGCGCGACGCTCCGCCGGCGTGGCGTTTCGGGAGCAGGCCGAGCCAATTGACTGGTGGCGAGCCTGTGGAGCTGATGCCGCAAACGATTCAGGCGGTCGACCTCGATCACGCATCAGGGCGCGAAATCGCCGTCCTTCACCCCGTCGACGAACGCCATCCACCCGCCCGCCGGGTAGACGAGGGTCGCCGCCGCGCGATCCTTGCTGTCCCGCACCGCCACTCGACCGGAACCGTCCAGAACCGGCCCCGCCTCGACGCAGCTACCACCGTTGCTGTTGCTCCGGCTGCTGACGTGCCAGGCCACCGCGGGTAAGGCTTCACTCATGGCAGTCCCTCCTTGATCTCCGCGATCAGCTCGGCCGCCTCGCGCCGACCCAACGCGACACCACGAAGCCGATCGTACGCAAGCGCGTAGCGCTTCGACGTGGGAGATTCCATGAAGCGGCGCCCGCCCAGCGTCTCGGCATAGGCGACCTCCGGGTATGGCTTGGGCATCCCGAAGAGTACGAACGAGCCATCGAGACCGGCGTGCAGCCCCACCCGTGATGGCAGCACGCGAATGTCAATGTTCGGTTTTCCAATCAGGTCGCCCAGGTGGTGGAGTTGGCCGCGCATCACGGCAGTGCCACCGACGGGGCGGCGCAGTACGGCTTCATCGATGATCGCCGCCACCCGGACAGCCGGGTCTCGCGTCAGCACACGTTGACGGTCGATCCGGAGCTGTAGCCACTTGCCGACCGAGAATTCTGTCGCGCCTTCCCCTTCCGCGTTGCGGATCACTGCCTCCGCGTAAGCCGGCGTCTGCATGAGGCCCGGCACGAGAAAGGCATCCCACGAGTAGATGCGCTCGGCCCTACTCTCCAGCCACGGGAAATCGATGAATGAGGCATCGACCAGCTCGTCATAGTCGTCGTCCCATCGATCCGTTCGCCACGCATCCTCGGCAAGCTGGATGAAGCGATTCCGCTCGCGCCCGTCGTGCTCGCCGTAGAGGTCGAGCAGCGACACGACGACTCCACGCCGGAACGGCCACTCGGCGCGCTCCCAGCGGGCAATGGACGAAAAGTCGCGCTCCAGGAACTCCGCGGCCTGCTTGAGCGTGATGCCGCGCTGCTCCCTCAGCTGCCGCATCTGCTGACCGAGCCACTGAGCACGCAGCGTCTGCACGAACGATTCACGCCTGGCGGGCATGGTGCACCTCTCCTCGCGGACCCTCAAGACGAATTTTGTTGGTGTCGTTGCACCAATTCCGGCGCCACGGGAAACGTGGCCTTCGGGTGAGGGTGATCGCCGGCCCCCGGGGACGCCCGGTGCAAACACGGCAACCGCGGCTGTGCCAACAGCCGAGAAGGTGACGAGAGACGGCTTCGCGAGTGGCAGGCGCATACCGGCTCTCGTCGGGTCTCAACTAGAGCGTCGGGATGTGCGAATCCCGGCTCCGAACCGACTTGAACGAATAACTACCACGGCCCAGGGCGCCTTCGCGACCCTGACCCGCCCATCGGTCGACGACGCGCGAGGTGATGAATGACCCGAGGGACGCTCTACGACGGCACGCCCCACGGCGGCGCTCGGCTGGCTCGGCTGCACCCGAGCCAGGTCCGCGACCGGCAGTTCACCGTCGTCGGTTTCGGCCGACGAGGCGTGGACCCCGCAGAGGTACGACGGTTCCTGCACCGCGTCGCGCTCGACCTGGCGACGCTGCACCATGATGTGGCTCGACTCAGCGAGGAGAACGCCCGGGTGAAGCGAGCGCTGCGCGACTGGCAGAGCACCTGGTCCGAGCGGCGTCAGCCGTGAGCCCGGGATGGGAGCATCAGTACAGCGGGCTCTTCACGCCGTTGCCGCGGTTCGCTCTCGAGGCGTACACGGAGGAGCCTCGGCATGTGATCCACCTGCCGGTGGCGGTCACCGACCTGGCCGAGGCAGCGGACCTGGCGCGGACCATCGCCCGGTCGCTGGCCTCCACGCCGCAGGTCGACGTCGGCGGCATCACGGTGTCGGCCGAGGACGCGCAGCACGTACGACATTGGGTCTTCTGCGACCGGCTCATGCCCGATCGCCGCCGCTGCGCGCGGCAGGCCGACCACGCTGGAGCCTGCCTGCCCAACGACAGCCAGCGAGGCGCTCGGGCCCCACCCCGCTTTCCGCGATCTTGCGTTTTCTGTGGCGACTTAAAGGGCAATACAGGCATATCGACGTCCGAAAGCGCAAGATCGACGGCGTGGGGCGAGAGCGGCGCGAGGGCTTCAGGCCGCGTTGACGATGACCAGCTCGCCGACCTGTTCGCCGATCGTGGTGCGGGCCTCGGCGGGCAGCCCGGCGTCGGTGATCAGTACGTCGGCGGCTTCCAGGGGAGCGATGGTGGCGATGCCGATCGTCTCCCACTTGGTGTGGTCGGCGAGCACCACGAGCCGGCGGGCCGCGCCGATGAGGCACCGGTTGACCCCGGCCTCCAGCAGGTTGGGCGTGGTGAAGCCGGTGCGTGGGCTCAGGCCGTGCACCCCGAGGAACAGCAGGTCGACGTTGAGCGCGCTGATCGCCGCCTCGGCCACCGGCCCGGTCAACGCGTCCGACGGGGTACGGATGCCGCCGGTCAACACGACGGTCTGGTCGGCGCGCGGGTTCTGGTACAGCGCGTCGGCCACCGGGATCGAGTTGGTCACCACGGTCAGCCCGCGTACGTCGGACAGGAGCGTGGCCAGCGCGGCGGTGGTGGTGCCGGCGGAGAGCGCGATGGCCATCCCCGGCTCCACCATTGTCGCGGCCCGCTCGGCGATGGCCCGCTTCTCCGCCTGCTGGCGGATCGACTTCGCGGCGAAGCCGGGTTCCTCGGCGGAGCCCGGCCCGGCCAGGGTCGCCCCGCCGTGCACCTTGTCGACCAGGCCGCGCTCGGCCAACACCTCCAGGTCACGGCGGATCGTCATGTCGGACACACCGAACCGGCTGACCAGCTGACTCACCCGCACCCCGCCACGTTGGCGGATCAGATCGAGGATGGCGGTCTGCCGCTGCTGGGCGAGCATGTGGGGAACCTCCTTCGCGCCGTGCCGGTCGTACGGATCACTGCCGATCCTCACGGATGACAGCCACCTCACCGGCCGGCACCGTCAGCTCACCGGCACACGGTGTGCCACTGAGCAGCTCGACGCCGTGCGCCGGCAGGCGCACCTCCGTGTCGGTGTGGTTGATCGCGAAGAGCCAGCTCCGGTCGCCGTCGCGGCGGCGGACCACCTCCACCCCGGGCGGCGCCGACACCGCCGGGCGGACGCCGGCCTCGGTGAGCAGCCGGGCCACCAGGCGGTCCGTGGCCGGCTCGTCCAGCCGGGTGCCGACGTACCAGGCGGCGCCGTCGCCCACCTGGTGCCGGGTCAGCGCCGGCACGCCGGGCAACGGCCCATCGGTGTACGAGGCGAGCACCTCCGCGCCCTCGACGTGCAGCCACTCGGTCCACACGTCGGCGGTGCTGCCGTCGTCGAGTCGGACCCGCTCACCCTCGCGCAGCGGGAAGAACTCCTCGGTCCGGATGCCGAGCAGCTCGCGGAACGCGCCCGGGTAGCCGCCCAGCCGGATGTGGTCGTTGGCGTCCACGATGCCGCTGAAGTAGGTGACCGCGGCGGTGCCGCCGGCCTCGACGTACCGGTGCAGCGCGTCGGCGTCGGCGTCGCTGACCAGGTAGAGGGTCGGCACCAGGACCAGCCGGTAGCCACTGAGGTCGGCCGACGGGTGGACGACGTCGGCGGTCACGCCGGCACGCCAGAGCGAGCCGTACAGGGCGTTCAGCCGGTCGGTGTAGGTGACGTCGACGCTGGGGTGTGAGTCCAACTCGACTCCCCACCACGCCTCCCAGTCGAACAGGATCGCCACGTCCGCGTCCACCCGACTGCCGCGTACCTCCGCGAGGGCCTTGAGGTCCGCGCCGAGCCGGCAGACCTCGCGGAACACCTTCGTGTCCGGCCCGGCGTGCGGCACCAGCGCGGAGTGAAACTTCTCCGCGCCGGCCCGGGAGGCGCGCCACTGGAAGAAGAGCACCCCGTCGGCGCCGCGGGCGACGTGCGCGAGGCTGTTGCGGCGCAGCTGCCCGGGCAGCTTGGCGACGTTGCGCGGCTGCCAGTTGACAGCGCTGGTGGAGTGCTCCATCAACAACCACGGGTCGCCGCCGGCAACACCCCGGGTGTGGTCGGCGGCGAACGCCAGCCCGAGGTGCGCCTGCGGGTCGGCGGCGGTCAGGTAGTGGTCGTTGGAGACGAGGTCCACGTCGGACGCCCAGGAGTGGTAGTCCATGTGCCTGTCGCCCAGGCCGATCATGAAGTTGGTGGTGATCGGCTGCCGGACCAACGCCTGCAGCACCTCGCGCTCGGCGCGGAGTTGGGCGCGCTGCTCGTCGGACGAGAACCGCAGGAAGTCCAACTGCTGGGTGGGGTTGGCGAAGGTCGGCGCGGTGCGCGGTGGGTTGATCTCGGCCCAGTCGCCGTAGCGCTGGCTCCAGAACGCGGTGCCCCAGGCGTCGTTGAGCCGGTCCAGGTCGCCGTAGCGTTCGCGCAGCCAGCCGCGGAACGCCTCGGCGCTGACGTCGCAGTAGCAGTGCACGTTGTGGCAGCCCAGTTCGTTGGAGACGTGCCACATCACCACCGCGGGATGCTCGGCGTACCGGCCGGCGACAGCGCGCACCAGCTCCAGGGAGCGCTCACGGAACACCGGGGAGCTGGGGCAGTACGCCTGTCGTCCACCGGGCCAGAGGATCGCGCCGTCGGCCCGGCGGGGCAGCGTCTCCGGGTGCGCGCGCGCCAACCACGGCGGTGGGCTGGCCGTGGCGGTGGCCAGGTCGACCTGAATGCCGCCGTCGTGCAGCAGGTCCAGCACCCGGTCCAGCCAGCCGAACTCGAAGCGCCCCGCGCTGGGCTCCAGCAGGGCCCAGGAGAAGATGCCGACGGAGACCAGGTTGACCCCGGCCCGGCGCATCAGGTCGATGTCCTCCGACCACGTTTCCTCGGGCCACTGCTCGGGGTTGTAGTCGCCACCGAAATAGATGCTGTCACCCTGCCATCGCCGCATGACAGCTGAGGGTGCACCCGCCGGTCCACGGAAGTCAACAGGTTCCAACATCGAGATTCTTTCCAACGTTTACCAGGTAACGGCCGTGTCACGACTGGGTTATCAGAGGCGAACAGCCCTCTTGACAGCACACGACCGCAGGGTAGCTTGAGGCCCCAATGGCCGTTCGTGTTCGCCAATGTGGATTCTCGGTGGATCTCAATGTGTGATCACGACGCCGGACCTGCCTTCACCACCCTGATGACCCTTGGGCGTAGCACCTCTTCATCCGCAGGAGGCACAGATGTCCCGTCCCCAAACCCAAGCCGAGTACCTGGCTCGGCTCGTACCGCCCTCAGTCGCCGGCATCAACCGGCGGTCGTTGCTGGCCGCGGCGGCCGGCACGGGCGCGCTGCTCGGCACCGGACTGCTCGCCGGCTGCGGCGACGACTCCGGCTCCGGCGGGTCCAGCACTGATGTGTCGCTCGGCTCGAACCAGTCGGATCCGAAGCCGAAAGAGGTCCTCGTCAAGGTCACCGACGGCTTCAAGACCTCGTCCGGGGTGCAGGTCGCGGTGAACACCGTCGACCACAACACGTTCCAGGAAAACATCAACAATTACCTGCAGGGCAAACCGGACGACGTCTTCACCTGGTTCGCCGGCTACCGGATGCGCTTCTTCGCCCAGAAGGGCCTGGCCAGCGACATCAGCGACGTGTGGGGCAAGCTTTCCGGCTTCTCCGACGCCTTCAAGAAGGCATCGACCGGCGACGACGGCAAACAGTACTTCGTACCGGCGACGTATTACCCGTGGGCGGTGTTCTACCGCAAGTCCGTGTGGCAGCAGCACGGCTACCAGGTGCCCACCACGCTGGACCAGTTCACCGCGCTCGGCGCGCAGATGAAGCGGGACGGCCTCATCCCCATCGCCTTCGCCGACAAGGACGGCTGGCCGGCGATGGGCACCTTCGACATCCTCAACCTGCGCATCAACGGTTACCAGTTCCACATCGACCTGATGGCCGGCAAGGAGGCCTGGACCTCCGACAAGGTCAAGAAGGTCTTCGACACCTGGGCCGGCCTGCTCCCCCTGCACCAGCCCGACAGCCTCGGCCGCACCTGGCAGGAGGCCGCGCAGTCGTTGCAGCAGAAGAAGAGCGGCATGTACCTGCTCGGCCTCTTCGTCGGTCAGCAGTTCAGCAACGACGAGCAGGACGACCTCGACTTCTTCACCTTCCCCGAGATCGACCCGGCCATCGGCGCCAAGGCGCTGGACGCCCCGATCGACGGCTACATGATGGCCCGCAAGCCCAAGAACGAGGACAACGCGCGCAAGCTGCTGGAGTACTTCGGTGGCAAGGCCGCCGCGGACATCAACCTCAAGAACGACCCCGCCGTCCTGGTCGCCAACAGTGGCGCGGACGTCGGCGGCTACACGGCGTTGCAGAAGAAGGCCGCCGAACTGGTCGGGTCGGCCACCGAGATCGCCCAGTTCCTCGACCGGGACACCCGGCCGGACTTCGCCTCCACGGTGATGATCCCGGCGATCCAGCAGTTCATCAAGAACCCCAAGGACATCGACGGGCTCACCTCGTCCATCGAGAACCAGAAAAAGTCGATCTTCACTGACTGACGGCGGAAGGGGAAGGACATCGTGTCCGACCTGCCCCTGATCCAAGCGGATCGCGCCGTGCCGCCGCCGGCCACGACCACCTCCACGGGTGGCCGTCGCCGGCGGCTACGGCTCCTGTCCCGCACCGACCGCGTGGTCATCACGCTGATGGTGCTCGTCCCGCTGCTGCTCGTCACCGGGTTCGTCTGGCTGCCGGCGGCGGCCACCGTGCTGCTCTCCGGCACCAACTGGGACGGCATCGGCCCGCTCAACGAGATCGAGTTCGTCGGCGCGCGCAACTACAGCGACGTGGTGAACATCTACCCGCCGTTCGTGCCGGCGATCCAGAACAACCTGCTCTGGCTGGCGACGCTGTTCGTGGTCGCCACCCCGTTCGGCATGTTCCTGGCCGTGCTGTTGGACAAGGAACTGCGCGGCAGCCGCTTCTACCAGACCGCGCTCTACCTGCCGGTGGTGCTCTCACTGGCGCTCATCGGCTTCGTCTGGCAGCTGCTCTACTCCCGGGACCAGGGCCTGATCAACGCCGCCTTCGGTAGCAGCATCGACTGGTACGGCGACTCGAACGTCAACATCTGGGCGGTCATGGTCGCCTCCGGGTGGCGGCACGTCGGGTACATCATGCTGCTCTACCTGGCCGGCCTGAAGGGTGTCGATCCGTCGCTGCGGGAGGCCGCAGCCGTCGACGGCGCCTCGGAGAGCCGGACGTTCTTCCGGGTCGTGTTCCCGGTGCTGCGGCCGATCAACATCATCGTGCTGGTGGTGACCGTGATCGAGTCGCTGCGCGCGTTCGACCTGGTCTGGGTGGTCAACAAGGGCCGCAACGGACTGGAGCTGATCTCCGCGCTGGTCACCCAGAACGTGGTGGGTGAGGCGAGCCGGATCGGTTTCGGCTCGGCCCTGGCGACGATCATGCTGGTCGTCTCGCTGGTCTTCATCACCATCTACCTGGCGACCGTGATGAGGGAGAACCGGGAATGAGCACCGCGACCGTCACCCGGCGTACCGAGAGTGAGCCCGACGCACCGCCGCGCCGCCGCGCGCTGACCCCGATGCGGATGCTGCTGCACGGCTTCCTCATCGTCGTCTCGTTGGCCTGGCTCTTCCCGATCGCCTGGGCGGTGCTGACCTCGCTGCGCTCGTACGACTACACCGCCCGCAACGGCTACGTCTCGTTCGGCGGCTGGACCTTCGACAACTACGTCACCGCCTGGCGGACGGCGGAGTTCGGGCAGCACTTCCTCAACTCGGTGTACATCACCGTGCCGGCGGTGCTGCTGACCCTCTTCCTCGCCTCCTGCGTGGCGTTCGTCATCGCCCGGTTCAGTTGGAAGCTCAACCTCGTCCTGCTGGGGGTCTTCACCGCGGCCAACCTGCTGCCCCAGCAGGCGCTGCTCATCCCACTGTTCCGGCTGTTCACCGAGGTGCCGCTGCCGGAGTTCATGAGCGACTCCGAGCTGCTCTACGACAGCTACTGGGGCCTCATCCTGATCAACGTGGCCTTCCAGTGCGGTTTCTGCGTCTTCGTGCTCAGCAACTACATGAAGGCGCTGCCCCGTGACCTGTACGAGGCCGCGATGGTCGATGGGGCGAGCATCTGGCGGCAGTACTGGCAGGTCACCATGCCGCTGTGTCGGCCGGCCCTGGCCGCGCTGGCGACGCTGGAGGTGACCTGGATCTACAACGAGTTCTTCTGGGCCACCGTCCTCATGCGCACCGGCGACAAGTTCCCGGTGACCAGCTCGCTGAACAACCTGCGCGGCGAGTTCTTCACCGACAACAACCTGGTCTCGGCGGGCAGCGTGCTCGTCGCGATCCCCACCCTGGTGATCTTCTTTATGCTCCAGCGGCACTTCGTCCGGGGCCTGACCTTGGGAGCCTCCAAAGGATGACGATCCTGCACCTGCGCCGCGCGCGGACCAGCCTGGTGCTCGACGCGCGCGGCCCGGGACTGCCCCGGGTCGTGCACTGGGGCGGCGACGTCGGCGACCTCGACGACGACGGCCTGCGCCAGCTCACCGACGCGACAGCACCGCCGGTGGTGCCGAGCAGCTTCGACGAACCGACGGTGCTGTCAGTGCTGCCGGAGGCCAGCGCGGGTTGGAGTGGCCGCCCGGGGCTGGCCGGGCACCGCGACGGGCGGGACTGGTCCACCTGCTTCCGCCTCGACGGGTTGGACGTGCGCGACGGCGGGCCCGGCGCGGCGCGGGTGACAGTGCGGGCCTCGGACCCGGCCGCCGGGCTGACCGTGACCATCGAGATCACGCTCGACCCGTACGGCCTGCTGACCGTCCGGCACCGGCTGCGCAACGACGGCGACAGCGGGTACGAACTGCGGGAGCTGACACCGGTGCTGCCGGTGCCGGCGGTCGCCACCGAACTGCTCGACCTGACCGGCCGGTGGTGCCGGGAACGGTCCCCCCAGCGGCACCCGTGGCAGCACGGCGCCTGGGTCCGCGAGAGCCGGCGTGGTCGTACCGGGCATGACGCCACACTGCTGCTGGTGGCCGGCACCAGCGGCTTCGACTTCGGCCACGGCGAGGTCTGGGCGGTGCACACCGCATGGAGCGGCGACCACGTCACGTTCGCCGAGCGTCGGCCCACCGGCGAGTCGACGATCGGCGGCGGTGAGCTGCTGGCTCCCGGGGAGATCCGGCTCGGCCCCGGCGAGTCGTACGAGACTCCCCTGCTCTACGCGGTCTGGTCCGACGCCGGGCTGGACGGGCTCAGCGACGTGCTGCACACCCACCTGCGGGCCCGCCCCGGGCACCCGCGTTCCCCCCGCCCGGTGACCCTCAACGTCTGGGAGGCGGTCTACTTCGACCACGACCTGGACCGCCTGCGGGCACTCGCCGACCGGGCCGCGCAGATCGGCGTGGAGCGGTTCGTGCTCGACGACGGCTGGTTCCGGGGCCGGCGCGACGACACCGCCGGGCTCGGCGACTGGTACGTCGACGAGGGTGTCTGGCCGGACGGCCTGCAACCGCTGATCGACCACGTCACCGGCCAGGGTCTCCAGTTCGGCCTCTGGGTCGAGCCCGAGATGGTCAACCCCGACTCGGACCTGTTCCGCGCGCACCCCGACTGGTTGCTCGCCGTGCCGGGGCGGCTGCCGCCGGCCTGGCGTCACCAGCAGGTGCTCGACCTGGGCCGCCCCGAGGCGTACGACTACGTGCGGGAGCGCCTCGACGCGCTGCTCACCGACCACCCCGGCATCCGGTACCTCAAGTGGGATCAGAACCGGGACCTCACCGAGGCCGGGCACCACGGCCGCCCCGGGGTGCACGGGCAGACCCTGGCGGTCTACCGGCTCCTCGACGAGTTGCGTGGTCGCCACCCGGGCGTGGAGATCGAAAGCTGCTCGTCCGGTGGGGCCCGGGTGGACCTGGCCATCCTCGCGCGCACCGACCGGGTCTGGGCCAGCGACTGCAACGACGCCCTGGAGCGGCTCAGCATCCAGCGCTGGACGGGGTTGCTGCTGCCACCGGAGCTGATCGGCACCCACATCGGCCCGGAACGCTCGCACACCACCCGCCGCGTCCACGACCTGGGCTTCCGGGCAGCGACCGCGCTCTTCGGCCACCACGGCATCGAGTGGGACATCGCGTCGATCAGCATCGCCGAGCAGGCCGAGCTGGCCGCCTGGGTGGCACTGCACAAGCGGCTGCGCCCGCTGCTGCACTCCGGCCGGGTGGTCCGGGTCGACCACCAGGACCCGGCCGTCTGGGCGCACGGCGTGGTCGATCACGAGCAGACCCGAGCGGTGTACGCGGTGGCCCGGCTGACCACCTCGGTGGCGCAGGTTCCCGGCGCGGTACGGCTACCCGGCCTCGACCCTGGCCGGCGGTACCGGGTGCGGCAGGTGTCGGACGTACCAGCCCCGGCGACCTTCGACCTGTCCGCGCCCGCGTGGTTGGCGGCGGGTGTGACCCTCAGCGGGGCGGCGCTGACCCGGGTGGGTGTGCAGCTGCCCGCCCTGCACCCGGAGCAGAGCCTGGTGCTGGAGGTCGACGCGATCGGCTGACAGGATTCTCTGGAAAAAGTTGTGGCCGGGGTGTCGAGAACGGCAGAGCCTGCTTCTACCTCAGGGTGAGAGCACCGACGAGGGTGCGCGGGCGTGAGGAGCCAACCATGAAGTACATGCTGCTGATGCAGTTCAGCGCCGCCGGGGCCGACTTCCCGAGCATCGACACCTGGACCCAGGACGAGGTGCGGGCGCACATCGCCTTCATGGGCGAGGTCAACGACAAGCTCACCGCCGCCGGGGAGTGGGTCGACGGCCAGGGCCTCGGTGGCCCGCAGCAGGCCCGGATCGTCCGGGCTGGTCAGGGCGGGACGCCGGTCGTCACCGAGGGGCCGTTCGCCGAGACGAAGGAGTTCCTGGCCGGCTTCTGGATCGTCGACTGCGAGAGCCCGCAGCGGGCCGTGGAGGTGGCCGCGTACATCTCCACCGCACCCGGCCCCGGCGGTCGGCCGCTGAACATGCCGATCGAGGTGCACCCGGTGATGTCCGCTCCGCCAGCGGAGCTGTGAGGGCTGAACACCGAGCCCCGCGTCGAGGACCTGCTGCGCGAGTTGGCGCCGCAGGTCCTCGGCGTGCTCAGCCGCCGCTTCGGTGACTTCGCCACCGCCGAGGACGCGGTGCAGGAGGCGCTGCTGGCCGCCGCCACCCAGTGGCCGTCCGAGGGCCTACCGGTGAACCCCCGTGGCTGGCTGATCCAGGTCGGTTACCGCCGGATGATCGAGCTGGTCCGCGGTGAGCAGGCCCGACGCCGCCGGGAGGACCTGGTCGCCCGGCAGGCCCCGGACGACCGGCAGTACGCGCCGGCACCGGACGAGGAGTTGGCCGCCGAGCGGGACGACACGTTGGTCCTGCTCTTCCTCTGCTGCCACCCGGCGCTCGCGCCGACGTCGGCGGTGGCGCTGACCCTGCGCGCTGTCGGTGGGTTGAGCACCGCCGAGATCGCCCGCGCGTTCCTGGTGCCCGAGGCGACGATGGCGCAGCGGATCAGCCGGGCCAAGCAGCGCATCCGGGCATCCGGGCTGCCGTTCCGGATGCCCGAGCCGGCGGAACGGGCGGACCGGTTGGTGGCCGTCCGGCAGGTGCTCTACCTGATCTTCACCGAGGGCCACACCAGCACCAGCGGCCCGCACCTGCGCCGGATCGACCTCGCGGCGGAGGCGATCCGGCTGACCCGCGCACTGCACACGCTGCTGCCCAACGACAGCGAATCGGCCGGGCTGCTGGCGTTGATGCTGCTCACCGAGGCTCGCGGGCCGGCACGGACCGGCCCCTCGGGTGAGCTGATCTCACTGGCCGATCAGGACCGCAGCCGCTGGGACGCCGCGGCGATCGCCGAGGGCATCACACTGGTCACCCGGGCCCTGCCACGTGGGCCGGTCGGCCCGTACCAGGTGCAGGCCGCCATCGCCGCCGTGCACGACGAGGCGCCGAGCACGGAGCAGACCGACTGGCCGCAGATCCTGGCGCTCTACGAGGTGCTGGAACGCCTCGCCGGCAGCCCCGTGGTGGCGCTCAACCGGGCCGTGGCGACGGCCATGGTGCACGGTCCCGCCGCCGGCCTGGTCGCCCTCGACGCGCTGACCCACGACCCGCAGTTGGCCGGACACCACCGGCTGGCCGCCGCCCGCGCCCACCTGCACGAGATGGCCGGTGACCGGGCCCGGGCGATCGCCGACTACCGGACCGCCGCCGCCCGCACGAGCAGCCGCCCCGAACAGCTCTACCTGACCATGCGGGCGGCCCGACTGGCCGCCGAGTCCGAGGACGGCCCGCCGGCTGCTGTCGAGGCCGAGGTGTAGCCGATCGGCCTCAGCGGGCCGGCCCGCCGAACGCTCGCCGAACGAGCACGGCACGGGCACGAGCACGAGCGAGAACGAGCACGGG